>JAKABA010000302.1 GCA_021802115.1 bacterium
GGCGTAAGAGAGCGGCCGTGGGAACAGCTCCATGACCGCGGGGTCGGCGTTCAGGGCCGCGAAGGGGGCCCTGTCTGAGGGGCGAAACTGCCGCATCGTGAGCCGCTTGGTGGAGACGACCTCACCGGCCACGGAGCCGCCTCAAACGTGAAGGCCGCACTCGGTCTTGTCGGATCCGGCCCAGCGCCCGGAGCGGGGATCGGCGCCCGTGGCCACCGGCTGGGTCGTGGGAGCGCAGCCGATGGAGAGATACCCCTGGGCCAACAGCGGATGTGTGGGCAGGTCGTGCTCCGCCCCGTAGCGCTCGAGGTCGTCATCGGTCCAGCCCGCCAGGGGGTTAACCTTGAACATCTGGCGCGCCTGGTCCCAGGCCAGGACTGGTGTCGCAGCCCTGGTGGGGGCGTCAACCCTCTTCAGCCCCGTGATCCAGGCGCGGTGATCGGCCAGCGCCGCGGCCAGCGGCCGCACCTTGCGGAGCTCGCAGCACCGGCCGGTGCCACAGGGCCAAGGGTCGGCGTCCGGCCCGGGATGGGTGATGGTCAGGTTGAGGTCGTACCGCCTACGCACCACGTCTACGAACTCCAGCGTTTCGGGGAAGTGGAAGCCGGTGTCCAGGAACAGCACCTCGATCCGCGGGGCCACCTTGACCGCCAGATCGACGATGACGCAGTCCTGGAAGGAGCACGCCAGCGCCACTTCAGCCGGGAACCGATCCACCGCCCAGGCGATGGCGGCCGAGGGACCCTGCGCCTCCAGCTCCTTGGAGACCGACTCCAACGCCGCCTGGTCCAACGGCTCTAGGTCAACCATGTTCGCCTCCCGGCTCGGGTGCCGCTACCGTACAACCAGCACAATTAGTACCCTATGATAATCACGGCGCCCAGCGGGCCGCCGTCAACTAACCCACGCCACAGCGCACCACCCGGCCCGGCCGGAGGGATCGCGGAGACCCAATTGCTCTCGACGACGGACCTGGATGCTCGGGCGGACCTGGCCGGCACCGACAGAGGGTCCAGTGGCTACCTAGAAGACCTGGAGAGCCACGCCATCTTCGTGATCCGAGAGGTGGCAGCCGAGTGCCAGCGACCGGTGATCCTGTTCAGCGGGGGCAAGGACTCGGCCGTCGTCCTGCGCCTGGTTGAGAAGGCGTTCCACCCCCAACCGGTTCCCTTCTGCGTGCTCCACGTTGACACCGGGCGCAACTTCCCGGAGACCATCAGATTCAGAGATGAGCAGGTCAGCACGCACCGGTTGGAACTCAAGGTGGCCATGGTTGAAGAGCTGGTCGGCAGATCCGCCGCCTCCGGCTCGGGCCCCGGGCCTTCCCGAAACCGCCTGCAGAGCCCTGCGCTGTTGCGAGCAATCCAGACCCACTCTTTCGACGCCTGTCTGGGAGGCGCAAGACGGGACGAGGACAAGGCCCGCGCCAAGGAGCGGGTCATCTCGGTCAGAGACACCCAGGGGCGCTGGGACCCCAGCCGCCAGCGGGCGGAGCTCTGGGAACTCTACAGTTGCCAAGTATCTCCAGGCGAGCATCTGCGGGTCTTCCCCATCTCGGACTGGACCGAGCTCGATGTCTGGCACTACATCCGCCGCGAGGCGATCCCCCTTCCTTCCATCTACTTTGCCCATCCGCGCTCGGTGGTGCGTCGCGACGGCATGCTTCTGGCCCTGTCCGATTGGGTCCAACCACACCCGGGAGAGTCGGTCGAACGCCTCCTCGTGCGCTTTCGGACAGTCGGTGACGCCACCAGCACCGGGGCGGTTGAGTCGCGCGCGACGAGCGTCGACCAGGTCATCCAGGAGCTGGCCCAGTCATCGGTCAGCGAGCGCGGCGCGACCAGGGGCGACGACCGATTCTCGGACGCGGCGATGGAGGATCGCAAGCGGGAGGGCTACTTCTGACCATCACCCGCGACGCCGGTGGCCAGCCGGCGCCCCAGCGTTCGGTCCTGCGCGTCGCCGCGATCGGTGCGGTCGATGACGGCAAGTCCACTGTCATCGGTCGGCTCCTGCACGACGCCGACATGCTCACCGACGACCAGGTTCTTGGCCTCCAGGGCTCCTCTCCCGGCGGTGATGGGTCCCAGATCAACCTCAGCTTCGCCACCGACGGGCTGCGGGCGGAGCGGGAGCAGGGAATCACCATCGATGTCGCCTACCGCTACGCTCTGACCGAGCGGCACAAGCTGGTGATCGCTGACTGTCCAGGGCATCTGGAGTACACCAGGAACACCGCGACAGGAGCCTCAACCGCCGATCTCGCCATGGTGGTGGTGGACGCCACCAGAGGGCTCCGCGAGCAGACCCGTCGCCATCTGGCGATCGCGATGACGTTCGGCGTGCGCCACCTGGTGGTGGCGGTGAACAAGATGGATCTCGTCTCCTGGGATCAGGCTGTCTTTCTACAGGTGGCGAGCGAGGTGAGCACCCTGGCCAACAGGTTGGGCGGGGCCAGGGTGCTGGCGGTCCCGGTCTCGGCCGCCAGGGGAGACCAGGTGGCGCGACGAACCACCGCCGGCCCCTGGTACGAGGGTCCGACCTTGCTGGAGGCGCTCGACCGGGCTGTCGGTGGGGCTGGGGCTTCCGGCCCGGGGCCCCGCCTGGCGGTGCAGGCTGCGGTGGTCGGTCCCGGCCACACCTGCACCTGCACGGGCAGACTCAGCGGCGGCCCGCTGCGCCTGGGCGATGAGGTTGTGGTCCTCCCCGGCGGTGCGCGAACCAGGATCCTGGCCATGGAGGCCCCATTCGGCCCAATCGAAGTTGCCCGCCCAGGGCTGTCGCTCCGAGTCGAGCTGGAGGGAGACGCCCAGGTGACCCGCGGCGACCTGCTGGCCCACCCCGACGGCGCCCCGCCACTGTGGTCCGACGCCCTGACCACCGTCTGCTGGCTGGCGGAATCGCCGGCGGTGGCCGGAGACCACTTCCTGATCAAGCACACCACCCTGGTCACCACGGCGGAGGTGGTCCAGGTCGAGGCGGCTCTCGACATGCAGTCGCTGCGACTGTTTGCGGCCCAAGAGCTGGGCATGAACTCGATTGGAATGGTGCGCTGGCGGTTCGGTCGGCCCCTGGCGGCCGATCCCTACCGCCAGTGCCGGCAGACTGGAGCCTTCATCGCCATCGACCCCCACACCCATGCCACCTTGGGGGCCGCGATGGTGATGGGCGCTGGTCAAACTCTTGGTGCCCAGTAGCCACGGTCCAAATGGGCTCGGCGAGCACTTCGGACTCAAGCCGAGGTTATGACCGGCCCCCCGGACTCAAAGAGCAGCCGGTCGACCGCAGCCTTGGTGGGGAGCGAGGTGGTGGCTCCGGCAAGGGTGGTGGCCAGGGCCCCCGCAGCGGTGGCTCGCCCCAGAGCCGCCTCGCGCGGCTCGCCCGCCGCCAGGGCGGCCACGAGTCCGGCGCAGAAGGCGTCGCCCGCGGCAACGGTGTCGACAGCGGTCACGGGAAGCGCGGCCACCGTCAGAATCCCCCGGGCATCCACGTGGACCGCGCCCCTTGCTCCCAGGGTGACGATCACGGAACCGCACCCCAGGGAGAGGAGGCGCCGTGCGGCCCGGACCGCTCCCTCCACGCCATCCACCGCCTCCCCGGTCAGCGAGCTAGCCTCGAACTCGTTGGGGACCAGGACGTCGACCATGGCCAGGGTCGCCGGATCCAGGGGCGCGGCCGGCGCCGGGTTGAGGACGGTGATGACACCGCCCGCCTTGGCCAGCCGAAGCGCGGCCCGGGTTGCCTCAAGGGGGATCTCCAACTGGGTTAACAGGACCCGTGCCGAGGTTATGGCTGAAGCGTGGCGAACCACGGTCGCCTCATCCATCTCCGAGTTGGCGAGCGGGACCATGACGATGCTGTTCTGACCGCTGCGGTCCACCCTGATGTGGGCGATCCCAGTCCGGATGGCGGCCGACCTCTCCACCCGGGTGGCGTCCACCCCGTCTGCCGCGAGCTGCCCCAGCACCTGATCTCCGAAATCATCCTGGCCCACCCGGCCCACCATGGCCGTGGCCGCTCCCAGTCGCGCTGACCCGATCGCCTGGTTGTTGCCCTTCCCCCCCGGCACCATGGCGAAGTCGGTGCCCAGCACGGTCTCCCCAGCGCCGGGCATCTCAGTGCAGTTGGCGGTGAGGTCAATGGTCAAAGACCCGACCACGACCACCGCGGTCATCGCTCCCCACCTCCAGCTGGCCCCAGCCCGCACTCAACCTGGGCAGCAGGAGCGGTTGGGTCCGGCTGGGGCTCGCGGCCGGACCCAACCCCATG
>JAKABA010000303.1 GCA_021802115.1 bacterium
TAGCTGAACCCGGCCAGCGCGGCGCGCGCCATGGTGCTCGGAGTGCCGGGATAGAGCTGGTAGGTGTACGAGGCGTAGGCCGTGGACGACAGGAGCGGGCCCGGGGTTGCCGTTCCACTCGGCCGGGGAGTGGCCGAGCTCGTACTCCGGGGCGATGGCGAAGGGGTGGTCTTGGTGGTCGGGCTGAGCGTTGCCGCCCGTCCCGCCCCGGAACCGGAGCCGCCCGGCAAGGAGAGCGCCCCAGGACTCGAATAGCCGTGCACCGCCAGAATCGCCGCCGCCACCGCTGCCAGTGAAATCACGGCCGCCCCACGGCGGCCGACGGTCTCGCCAGCTATGCGCATCCTGTGTCTCCCTGATCGCTCCCCGCCGGCACATGGTAACCGACCGCCCCGGTGACAGCCCCTGGCGGCGGCCCTTGACCAGTGGAGCTACGCGTTGGGATCGATTGCGGGGAGATGGTGGTGCTGCTGCAGATAGCTGCGGATCGCGAGCAGCGCCGCCACTCCCTCCCCCACCGCCGACGCCAGTTGCTTGGTGGAGCCGGCCCTCACATCTCCGGCGGCGAAGAGCCAGGGGCTCCGGGTGGCGTAGGAGTCGCTGGTCCTGATGAAGCCCCAGGGGTCCAGATCGACGAGTTCAGACGCGACCTCGGAGTTGGGGTCGAGGCCGATGAAGATGAAGGCGGCGGCCGGATGCCACCGGCTCTCCTCGCCGGTCTTGGAATTGACGGCCACCACCTCCTGCAGCCGCTGGTCCCCGCGCAGCTCGCGAATCTCAGTGTCGGTGTGGATCACGAACCGCCGGTCCGCGCGCACCTTGTCCTGGAGCAGCTTGGAGGCGGTCAGCTCCGGCTGGTTCTGGACGATCCTGACCCGCTTGGCGAACCGGGTCAGGAACATCCCCTCCTCGACCCCGGCGTTGCCCCCGCCGACCACCAGCAGCTCGTCCGCACCGCGGTAGAACGGGCCATCGCAGGTCGCGCAGAAGTGGACCCCGGCCCCGATCAGCTTCTCCTCACCGGGGACCCCGAGGCGGCGGTAGGTGGAGCCGGAGCAGATGAGGACCGCATGGGCCGAGAGCGATTGGCCGGTCGCCAACTCCAGGCGCGCGTCAGCCCCGTCCGGACCCATGGTGGCCACTCTGGCCCCGGCCAGCAGCTCGACCTCGTACCGCTTGGCCTGCTGGATGAACCGGCTCATCAGCTCCGCTCCCCCGATGCCCTCGGGAAAGCCGGGGTAGTTGTCGATGCGCTCGGTCACGCCGGCGTTGCCGCCGAGACCGCCGGAGTCCACCACCAGCACTGTGATCCCCTCCCGCGCGGCATAGATGGCGGCAGCCAGGCCAGCGGGACCACCCCCCACCACCACCAGGTCGTAGAAGGGACGCTCCGCCTCCACCTTGATCGCCAGCTTGCGCGCCAGCTCCTCGTCGCTGGGCTCCAGCAGGTGGGTGCCGTCATCAAACACGATCGTGGGAATGGTGCGGCCACCACCCTGCAGCCGTTCGACCGCGGCGAGCCCCGCCGGGTCCTGGTCGATGTCGACCCACTCGAAGTCGATCGCGTGAGCGTTCAGGAAGGCCTTGCTGCGCCGGCAGTCAGGGCACCAGGGCGCACCGTAAACCGTGATCGCCATCTCGCCGCTCCCGCCGGGCCGGTTGCAGTCGGGCGCGCAGGGTATGGCGCCGGCTCGCATACACTGTCGCAGTGATGGCCATTATGAAGTCACCGGCGCGCCCGGCACGCAAGGCCGAGGTGGCCGCGGTGCTACGGGCGATCCGGGATCTGAACACCAGCATGCAGCAGCACAGCGACGCCACGTCCAGGCACCTGGGCATGACCCTCACCGAGGTCCGGACCCTGAACCTGGTCTCGCGGCGCGGCGCGGTCACCCCGACCGAGCTGGGGGCGCATTTGAGGGTCACCAGCGGAGGGGTGACGGGCATCATCGACCGCCTGGAGAGCTCAGGTCACCTGCGTCGCACCGAGGACCCGCATGACCGGCGCAAGGTCAGAGTGGAGGTCACAGAGAGCGCCCGGGAGGTCGCCCGGCGGAGCCTGGGAGACCTCAACGACTCCCTCGCCGAGATGTTGAGCGGCAGGTCGGACCAGGAGCTGGAGCTGCTGCGGCAGCTGCTGGTTGACATCGAGGCGCGCATCTCCGCCCACACGAGAAGCCTGGACAGCGCCCCTCCTGTCAACTCCGAGCTGGAGTAGCATCCGCAACTGCGGCAGGCGGCCTGATCGGGGCAGCCCCCGGCCGGGTCGTCTCCCGGCTCCGCATGACCTGATCGGCAGCCTCGCCTGGGACCCGGCTTCCGGATCGGAAATTTGGTGGATGCCACCCATATCTCTCGCCAGCTCACTTATCTGCTAAGCTAATTCCGGCTGGACGAGCCCACCCCGCAACGGCTTGCGCTGCCGGGTGGTCCAATCGAGCGCTCCGAGCGTACCAGCTACAGAGCCTGAGGACTGTCCGCCGCGGGCAGGAGAGGAGATTCGTGATGCCGGAGGCAGCGCTCAACCGCACCTCGATCGAGCGACCTGGAGCCGGTTGGCCGAGAGAGCAGGCACGCTGGCAAGGCCGGTCACTTCGCATGGAGGCAGCGGGTGCCTGATGCGCTTTCTGTACCTGTTGGCCCTGCTGGTGAGCTGGGCGGGCGTGCTGACGCTGGACCGGCGCCTGGGTCTTGGCGTAGCCGGCCGGCGGCTGCTCCGGGCGATCGCGGTCACCGTGCCGCTCTTTCTCGGCTTCGATGCCGCCGGGGCGCTGCTGGGTTGGTTCCACAGCAATCCTGCGCTCAACACGGTGATATTCCCTCCGGGCATCCCCCTGGAGGAGCCCATCCTGCTCGGCTTTCTGACCCTCATCTCGGTCGCCATCTGGAAGGGCGTCCGGCGCCTGGGCGCATGAGGGAGTACTCCCTGGCCGCGACCATCGCTCTGGTCCTGGCACTCGGTCTCGCCGCTTGGAGGGGCGTTCTCCGCGACCGCTCCCTCTGGGTGGGGATGGGGGTGTTCGCCGCCCTCACCATCGGAGCCGACGTGGGGCTCACCTGGATCGGCGTCTTCTCCTACGCTCCCCAATTCCTCAGCGGCATCCGGATCGTCCGGATGCCGCTCGAGGATCTCCTCTACGGCCTGGCTCTCTACCTGACCGCGATCACCGTCTACTCCTGGTGAGGTGGGGCCGTGAAGCAGCTCTTGGTCGCGAGCCGCCCGGCCAGCTGGATCAACACCGCTTTGCCGTTCCTGGCGGCGGCGCTGGCGTTCAGGCTCACCCCGAGTTGGGCGTTGATCCTGGGCTTCCTCTACTTCCTGGGTCCCTACAACCTGCTCCTCTATGGGGTCAACGACCTGTTCGACTATGAGTCGGATCGGCTCAATCCCCGCAAGGGCGGGCTGGAAGGCGGGTTGGTGGCGCCCAGCGGCGCTCCCCTCCTGATAGCCTCGATCACTCTCACCAACCTGCCGTTGCTGGGTGCCATCGCCTACCTGGGCGGGCCCCCGGTGGGTATCGCGCTCGGGGTCACGGTCGTGGCCGCCCTCGCCTACTCCGTCCCGCCAGCCCGGACCAAGGTGATCCCCGTGCTGGACTCCGTGACCAGCGCTTCGCACTTCGTCCTGCCGGCGGTATGCGGCCTGCTGGTGGCGGGCCTGAGCCTGGACGCGTTCCCCTGGCGACTGCTCGCAGCCTTCGCGCTCTGGGCGATGGCGTCGCAGGCGCTGGGCGCGATCCAAGACGTGGGCTATGACCGCCAGGCGGGCATCGGATCGATCGCGACCGCAATCGGCGAGCGTGGCGCCGCCCTGTTCGCCACCACCGCCTACTCGCTGGCGATCGTCATCCTGGGAGTCGGCGGCGGCCTGGAGCTGGTGGCCGCGGCCGCCCTGCTCCCCTACGTGCTGCTGGCCGGGTCATGCCTCGGTGAGGATCCCGCCCAGCAGGCCCGGCGCGCCTGGAGGGGCTTCATGGCGATGAACCTTCTGGCCGGCTTCGTCATAACCCAGCTCTACCTGCGGGCGTGGGGATGGGACCGCATCAGCATCCTGGAGCTGCTCGCCGGGGCCGCCGCACTGGGAGTCCTGGCCTCGCTGGGCACGCTGATCCTCAACCAGCTCGCCCTGCGGCGGGCAGCGGCCAAGCCGCCGTTCGGACCCCTGCCCGCCGTCAGCGTGATCATGACCGCCGACGGCCCTCCGGGTGATGTCGGCCGCTGCTGTGCCTCCCTGCTGCGACAGGCCTA
>JAKABA010000304.1 GCA_021802115.1 bacterium
CAGCTCCGGAGTGTCCCGGGTGACATCGCGGATGCAGCGGTGGCGAGCCCTGGCCAGCTCCAAAGGCTCCGATGAGCCGGCATCTCCCACCTGGGAGAGCAGGCGGAAGACGTGATTGAGGAACCGCTGAGGGCCATTGATGCCGCTGTCGCGGAAATCGCCCCCCTCTGAAAATGGGCCCATGGCGAGCAGGTACAGGCGAAAGGCGTCGGCACCGAAGCGGTCGACGTACTCGTCGGGGACGACCACATTGCCCCGCGACTTGGACATCTTGCCGCCGTCCTTGGTGATCATGCCGTGCGCCCTGAACCGCTGGAATGGTTCGTCGAAATCGATGAGCCCGAGATCGTGGAGCGCCATCGCTATGAAGCGCGCGTAAAGCAGGTGCAGCACCGCGTGCTCGTTACCGCCGATATAGGTGTCGACCGGCAGCCACCGGCGGGTGATCTCCGGGTCGAACGCAACGTCATCGCGATCGGCCGAAGGGTACCGCAGGTAGTACCAGGCGCTGTCGAGGAAGTTGTCGGAGACGTCGGTCTCGCGCTTGGCGGGTCCGCCGCAACGCGGGCAGGTGGTGTTGTAGAAGTCGGGGTCGCGAGCCAGTGGCGACTCCCCGGTGCCCAGGGGGCGGAAGTCCTCGATGTAGGGAAGAAGGACCGGCAGCTCAGACTCGGGGACCGGCACCGCTCCATCCACCGGGCAATGCACCGCGGGGATCGGCGGCCCCCAGTAGCGCTGCCGCGAGATTCCCCAGTCGCGCAGCTTGTAGGTCACCTGGCGCTGTCCCAGCCCCTGCTCCGCGAGCGCCGCCACCACGACCTCGCGGGCGGGGTCGGGCGCGCCCAGGCCGTCGAAGTGCCCGCTGTTGATGAGGACGCCCGAGCCGCTGTGGGCGCCGTTGCTGTCCTGGCCGGTCACCACCGGGACTACCGGAAGCCCGAACGCGCTGGCGAAGGTGTGGTCGCGTTGATCGTGGGCGGGCACCGCCATGATCGCGCCGGTCCCGTAGCCGGAGAGCACGTATTCGGCGGTGTAGAGGGGGAGCTCGGCACCGGTGAGCGGGTGGCGAGCGCTCCGTCCCAGGGCCGCGCCCCTCGGTTGCTCGCCGTCCTCCCGAACTCCGGCGATGCGCCGGCGCGCCGCCTCCCCGATGTAGGCCGCGACCGCGGCACGCCGCTCAGGCGCCGCCAGGGCCAGGGTCCGCGGGTGGTCGGGGGCGAGCACCATGAAGGTCGCACCGAAGACCGTGTCTGGGCGGGTGGTGAACACCCGCAGCGGCTCCTGCCCCTCGACGGGAAAGTCGATGTTGGCCCCTTCGCTGCGCCCGATCCAATGCCGCTGCAACTGCTTGGTGCTGTCTGACCAGTCCAGCCAGTCGAGGTTGGCCAGCAGCTTCTCGGTGTAGACCGAGATCCGCAGAAACCACTGCTCCAGCTCGCGCTCTACCACCAGCGTCCCGCAGCGCTCGCAGGTGCCATCCCCCATCACCTGCTCGTCCGCCAGCACCGTGAGATCGGTGGGGCACCACTTGACGTTGCGACGGGCGCGGTAGGCGAGGCCGCCCTCCCAGAGCTTCAAGAAGATCCACTGGGTCCAGCGGTAGTAGCGAGGATCCGTGGTCGCCAGCGTCTTGCTCCAGGCGAACTGGCCGCCGAGCCGCTCCAGCTGGCGGCGGAAGTTGGCCACGTTGCCAGCGATCAGGTCGGCGGGATGGCGGTTCACCTTGAGGGCGAAGTTTTCGCTGTGGATGCCGAAAGCGTCGAATCCCATCGGCTCGAAGACCTGGTTGCCCTGCATCCGCTGGAAGCGTCCGTGGGCGTCCGCCCCGGAAAAGGCGTACATGTTGCCCACGTGCAGCCCTTCCGCGGAGGGGTAGGGGAACATCATGAGGTTGTAGTACGGCCTTTCGGAGGCGACCAGATCCGGCTCGTAGATCCGGCTCTCCCGCCAGCGCTGGCGCCACTTCGCCTCGATCGCGCGGTGATCATATTCAGGGGGCATGGTTGGGTTTCGATGATACCGGCCGCAGTCGCCAGCAAGCGGTGGTCTATACTCCGGGACTCTGGGACGCCAACGACAGGGAGCGTTATGCGCGAGCGGCCGGGTGACCGCCCGGCTCTGGCGGAGGAGGAAGGTCTGTGGCTGAGGCTCCGGCGGCAGACGGAAGTCGCTCCGGCAGGCGGCCTCGCGCCCGGGCCGGGGTCGGGCGCCGCCGACCGCGGCGTGGCGTCGGGCGAGAGCTCACCCGGGGAGCCCTGCTCGTGCTCGCCCTGGTTGCGATCGGCCTGCTGGCCGCAGGGCTGCTGGCCGCCCGCCTGACCATCTTCGCCACCGGGGGCTCGCCCGGCCCCGGAATCGGGGCGGCGAAGCCGACCCCCAGCAGGAGCTCCATCCCCGGCGGCCTGATCGGCAGTCCGGTGGACGGCACCATCCTGGCGGTCTCGGTGGCCGAGAACCTGATCGCAATTCAGCCGGACTCTGGGGCTCCGGTGCAGGCGGTCGTGACCGCCAGTTCCAAGATAACCCGGGGCGGCTCGCCTGCCACCTTGGCCAGCCTGATCCCCGGCGAAGCCGTGGTCGTCACCTTCTCGCCGGGTCCGGGCGGCACCCTGGTGGTCGCCAAGCTGCAGGACATAGAGTCGGTGCCGACCAACGCCCCGAGCCCCAGCTATGTTCCGTACTCACCTCCCGCCTTTTACCCGTCCAACCCCCCCCCCCCCCCATCCCCCCCCCCCCACGCCCAAGAAGAGCCCCAAGCCGAAGTTGACTCCACCGACGGTCAGCCCTTCCGCCAGCGGCTGACCCAGGCCACCGCGACCGGCCATGGTCACCTTTGCCGGGTGGCCAACCTCACGACGCGGGCAAGGGGATAGGTATCTCGATGCCACGGCGACCCAGGATGTCGAAGGGGGCTTGCTGGGATACCCGGAGAATTTGCTCTGGGTCCAGGCCGCTCCCTCGGAGCAGCTGAGGGGCCCGCTCCGCGGTCAGGAGGGCTTCTGGCCGGTGGGCGTCTGAGTCCAGCACCAGCTTGGCCCCAACCAGAGTGGCGATCTTGGCCACGTGGCCGTTGGTCATTCCGTGCAGCCCGGCGGCGCTTATCTCCAGATGGATCCCATGGTCCCGGGCGGCCTCGGCGGCCTCCTCCGTGATCAACCCGGGATGCCCCAGGATGTCGACATCGGAGCAGCGCGCCGCGGCCAGGTTCAAGCCCGGCTGGGGGAAGTCGCCAATCGTCTCGCCATGCACGACCACCAGGCGCGCCCCCAGCGACCTTGCCCGCGCGGCCACTCGGGCCACCCTCTCAGGAGCCACCCTGGTCACCTCGACGGCCGGCACCGCGGGGATGTCCAGCTCTCGGGAGACCTGGATGCAGGCCGCCACGATCTCTCGGACCCGCCGCTCCACGGTGGCCTCGTCCACGTGGTCGCTGCAAACGTAGGCGGAGTACCCGTTCTGCTGGCAGCGGCGGGCCATCTCCAGGGGCGCGGCGTGCCCGTCGGAGATGGAGGTGTGGGTGTGGAAGTCGAACAGGGTCATGGCTCCAGCTTAGACGAAGCCGGATGCTGCCCATGCGGTCAGCGGCGGTCTGCTCAGATCCACCTCAAGGTGAAAGCACCTCTCAGTGAGGACCGTCCGGCCCGGTACCGGATGGTCTGTTCGCGGGCCCGCTCGAGCCGGCCTGGTTCGGAGCGCACCGATGGCGCCGGGATGGCCGGGGCGGACCGCCGTCAGCCCTCGCGAGCCAGTCGCCGGCTGCGAGAGGCCGCCACCGCCAGCACCACCCCATCTCGCAGCCCTCGCTCGGTGACGGTGATCCCGGTTTCCTGATACCGATCCAGCAGCCCGGTCAGGATGATCAAACCGCCCGCCATCAAGCGAGCTCGCCGCGGGCTGAGCCCGGTCTCGGTGGCCAGCTGCTGGCTGGAGCGGCTCAGGGCCAGCTCCCGTGCCTGGTCCAACTGGGCCCGGGTCAGGAACTGCCACGGCTCCCCCTGTTCGGGATGGAGCGAGTCGGCACCGCCGTCGGGCGAGGGGGAGCGCAGTCCCAACAGCACCGGGACGTTGGAGGCGGTTCCGCCGGTGGCCAGCAGCTGGGTTGACGCCTCGGGCCGCGGCGCCCCCTCGAGCATCATCGACACCCGGGCGGCCGCGTGGGCCTGTTGCTGATCGGTCGGGGGGTCGGACGCATGGACCGTGGTCAGCAACTGGTCCGATCCCAACTTCAGACTGACCCCCTGC
>JAKABA010000050.1 GCA_021802115.1 bacterium
GGCGGACCGTCGTCGGGCGCCGGGAGGCGTCGACCACCGACTCCATGAAGGCCCAGCAGCGATAGGCGGCATAGGCGGCCAGCCCGAGCATGGTGAGCGAGGCCACCACGTTGAGGAGTCCCGCCAGTGGGGGCGCCAGGATCGCGAGGGCGGCACAGCCGCCGATCACCGCCAGCCCGGTCCGGAACCTGTGCCTCCCCATCGGCTGGAGAAGTCCGCCCGAGGGCCGGGCCGGGGCGGGTTAGCATGGTTGGTCTGAGCGCCTTAATCCGTCCCGACCACGGTGTCGGGCCCCACGCCCATCGCTCCTGGCTGCATCTGCTGGCATTGGACCCCGGCTTTCTGCCGTCGGAGCGCACCCTCGTCGCGGTCCGGTCGGCTCTGGTCGACTTCGGGTTGGCGCTGCCCGCACCCGACGGAGGGCTGCAGCCAGGACCTGAGTTCGCCAGCGTCCTGGGCGCGTCGGCGAGCCCGGCCGTCCCGCGGCTGGCCGGCCCCATCCGCGGGTCGGTGACCGTGGAGGCCGGGATCTGGCGCTGCTATCCGGACCCCGGACCGCAGGGCTTCCAGTCCGACCCGGTCACCGCCTACACCGCCGCCTGCCCGCGGTGCGGTGGGTCCCTCAACTTCTTCCTGCTGCGCTTTCCCCACCCCGACCCTTACCAGGCGGTCTGCCCCCGCTGTCAGGCCGTGATCTCGGTGCTGGAGCTGGACTGGTCTCCGGAGCTCCCCAAGGGTAGGTTCGAGGTCACCTTCGGCGACCTCCCAACCCGCGCGTCGCTGCTCGCGCACCCCGTCTTCTACGAGCTTCAGCTAATCGTCGGGACCCCCCTGCGGGAGGTGCACGTCACGCTCTGACCAGAGGTGGTCAGGAGAGGTCGATCACCGCCGTGCGGATGTCGGACATGTCCATCAGGGTCCACTTGCCGCCGATCCGGCCCCAGCCGCTGCGCTTGCCGCCCGCGCCGCCGAAGGGCATGTTGATGTCCCAGTAGTCGGTGGTGTCGTTAACGATCACCTGCCCCACCTGCAGCTGTTCGGCGAATCGGAACGCCCGGGCGAGGTCGCGGGTGAAGACCGCCGCCTGCAGACCCAGGTCGTCCGCGTTCGCCAGCTCCAGGAGCTCCCGGTCGCCGGCCGCCACGGTGATCGGGAGCAAGGGCCCGAACGACTCCTCGCGGAACGCCGCCATCGAGGGCAGGACCCCATCCAGGACCGTGTACTGGTAGTAGAGCCGGGTGGGCATGTTCTGCTGCCGGGAGCCGCCGATCAGGAGGCGTGCGCCCCGGCTGACCGCATCCGCCAGGTGGCGGTCCATCTTGGCGGCCACGGCCTCGTTGTTGAGCGGGCCGAGGTTGACCTCGGGAGCGAACGGGTCTCCCAGGTGGACCCTCCTGGCCTCCTCCAGGCAGGCCTCCACGAACTGGGGATGCACGGAGCGGTCGACCAGCACCCGCTCGGTGGCGCAGCACACCTGGCCCGAGCAAAGGTAGGCGCCATAGGTGGCGGCACGCGCCGCCCGCTCCAGATCGGCGTCGGCACACACCACCATCGGACCGTTCCCGGAGCATTCCATGATCGTTCGGCGCAAACCCGCCGCCGCCTGGATCCGGGCGCCGGTCGCCGAGGAGCCGATGAATCCGATGGCATCGAATCCCTCCGCCTGGAGCAGCATCTCCCCGACCTCACCGCCCCCGGGCAGGATGTTCACGAGCCCTCTGGGCAGCCCGGCCGCTTCGAAGGCCGCCATCGCCTCCAGCACCGCCAGGCAGGTGTGCGCCGGGGGCTTCACCACCAGGGCGTTGCCGGTCGCCAGTCCCGGAGCCACGAACTCGGCCATCATCAG
The DNA here is from genome assembly GCA_021802115.1 of bacterium. The sequence continues at coordinate 1,847 of JAKABA010000050.1, forward strand.
CACCGGGAAGTTCCAGGGGGTGATGATGGCCCAGGTCCCCACCGGCTTGCGGAAGGTGAGCATTCGCTTGGCGGGATCGGTAACCGGCAGGGTCTCGCCGTTGAGCCGCACCAGGTCCTCGGCATGGAGGTGGAACAATCGGGCCGCCTCCTCCACGTCGCTCACCGACTCCGCCAGCGGCTTGCCCTGCTCCAGCGTCTGCAGACGGGCCAGCTCAGCCACCCTGGCCGTGATCTCGACTCCGATCCGGTGGCAGAGCTCCGCCCGTTGGAATGCCCCCTCCTCCCGCCAGGCCCGCTGGGCCAGCCGGGCGGCCGCCACCGCCTGGTGCACGTCCGCGCGGGTGGGCACCGGCACCTCGGCGACGACCTCGCCGGTGACCGGGCTGACCAAAGGGACACTCTCCTTCGTCGCCCGCCACTCCCCGTCAATGTAGAGCTGCAGGCGCCTGGGTTCGGCGCCCACCTCTGCTGCGGCCCGCCCCGCGAAGTCAAGGGTCATTCTGGATTCTCCTTCTGGTCTTGTCTTGCCGTGAGGTCGGTTGCGGCTGGCCCCTCAGCGCTGCTGCAGCCGCTTCTCGACCACGTCCCGCAGGCCGTCTCCCATCACGTTGATCGCGATCACCGTGAGCACGATCAGCACCCCCGCCGGCCAGAGCTCCCACCAGTAGCCGTTGAAGAGGTTGTTGATCCCGGTGGTCAGCATCTGCCCCCAGCTGGTGGCGGGCGGGGGCACCCCCAGTCCCAGAAAGCTGATGGCGGCGAAGGTGAGAATCGCGTCGGCCACCTTCAGGGTTCCGTTCACCACCACCACCCCCAGGGCGTTGGGGAGCAGGTGCCGGAAGACGATCCTCCAGGAGCCACCGCCGAAGCAGCGGGCGGCGGCCACGTAGTCGCGGGTGCGCAGACTGAGCACCTCGCCGCGCACCAGCCGGGCGGTGCTGAGCCAGCTCACCGAGGCGATGGCCAGGATGATCACCGGCAGCGAGGGCTGCACCAGCGCCGCCAGCAGGACCACGAAGAAGAGGAACGGGATGGAGAGCATCGCGTCGACGATGCGCATCATCACCGCGTCCAGGACCCCTCCGACCAGCCCCGCGATCGCTCCCCACAGGGTTCCGAACACGGTCGCGATGGCGGCCACGGCCAGGGCCACTTCCAGGGTCGCCTGGCCCCCCAGCATCAGCCGGCCCAGGATGTCGCGGCCCTCGGGGCTGGTGCCGAGGAGATGGCTCGGGGAGGGGGCGAGGTTGCCGTTGATCAGGTTGGTGGAGATCTGGTTGGTCTGGTAGACGAGCGGGCCGACGTAGCAGAAGAGCAGCACCAGGACCAGGAACAGTGCCCCCGCCAGCGCGATCCGGTTGCCGGTGTAGACGCGCAGGTTCTCCAGCAGCAGCCGCCGGGAGCGCCCGACCTCGGCGTCCTCCGGCCGGCCCCCGCCCGCGCGGCCGTCGCCGGGCAAAGCGACGGTCAGGTCCAGGTTGAGGGACGGGGAGGCGGCCAGCGGGGTGTCGGTGGCCTCAGCCATAGCGGATCCTCGGGTCCAGCACCATGTAGAGGAGGTCGGCGACCAGATTGCCGACCACGACCGCGGTGCTGATCAGCAGGATCACCCCCAAAAGGACCGGATAGTCCCGATCCTGGGCGCCATTCCAGAAGAGCAGGCCGGTGCCGGGGAAGTCGAACAGCGCCTCCACGATCAGGGAGCCGCTGATCACGTACGGGAAGCTGATCCCGATCAGGCTGACGGTGGGCAGCATGGAGTTGCGCAGGACGTGCCGGCTCAGGATCCGCCCCCACCCGGCCCCCTTGGCACGGGCGGTGCGCACGTAGTCCTCCAGCAGGTTGTCGATCACCGCTGAGCGCATGTAGCGGCTGAAGTAGGCGACGTTGCCCAGCATCAGGGTGCCGGTGGGGAGCACCAGCGCGCTCACGCTGTCGCCCAGGTTGACCCCGAAGTGGATCGCGGTCGGGGGCAGGAGGTTGAACTCGATGTTGAACACGATGATCCCGATCACCCCGAGCAGGAAGCTGGGCATCGAGTACAGGGCCAGCAGCAGGAAGGAGAGGCCGTAGTCGATGTCGCGATTGCGGCGGATGCCCTGGATCAGCCCCAGCGGGATGGAGACCGCTATCGCCAGAAACAGGGCGATCCCGACCATCAGCAGGTCCCTGGGGAAGTACTCCGCGAGCAGCGCCGAGACCGGCGAGTTCAGCTTGTAGGAGAAGCCGAGGTTGCCGTGGAGCGCCTGCCAGAGCCAGATCCCGTACTGGACCGGGAGCGGCTTGTTCAACCCCTCCTGGGCGGCCAGCTGGGCGACCGCGTGAGGGCTGGCCTTCGGCCCCAGCTGGGCGCGGACCAACCCTCCCGGGAGCACGTGGAGCAGGGTGAAGACCAGAAGGCTGACCAGCAGCATCACCAGGATGGACTGGAGGAGACGCTGCACTATGTAGCGGGTCACGGCACGCCTCTTCCGCGCCGGGGGTCGGGGCGGCCGCCGGGCCTGGTCACACCGTCCCCCGGTCGTAGACCGCCTGACCGCCTACCAGGGTCAGCTCCACGGTCGCCTCGGGGAGGTGGCGCGGCTCGAGCTCGAAGGGGTTGGTCGCCAGCACCACCAGGTCGGCCATCTTTCCCGGGCTGAGGGTCCCGGCCTCGGCATCCAGATGGTTCACAAACGCCGAGCCCGCGGTGAAGGCCGCCAGCGCATCCTCCAGCGGAAGGGCCTCCTCCGGCAGAAAGGGCTCCAGCGGGGCGCCACCTTGCACCTCCGCCACCCTGGTCACCGCGACTGCGATCTCGGCCAGCGGGTCGGCGGTCGAGACCGGCCAGTCGGACCCACCTGCGAGGACGGCCCCTTGGTCCCTCAGGCTTCTGAAGGGGTACTGCTGCCGGGCCCGGTCTGGTCCCAGAAAGGGGATGGTCAGCTCGTCCATCTGCGGCTCATGGCAGGCCCAGAACGGTTGCATGTTGGCGACCACCTGGAGCTCGTGGAATCGGGGCAGATCGCGGGGATGGATCAGCTGGATGTGGGCGATGTGGTGGCGGGGGCGCGGGGCGGGCCCAGGACCGCCGCCGCGCGCCGCCTCCACGGAGTCGAGGGCGACCCTGACCGCGCGGTCCCCGATCGCGTGGAAGTGGAGCTGAAACCCCAGGTGGTGCAGGCGGGTGCTCGCGGCCCGCGCCAGCTCCGGCTCCAGGAACAGGTGGCCACTTCCCAGTTGCCGCCCGGCGCCATCACCGGCGTGGTCCCGGTAGGGCTCCAAGAGCGCGGCGGTGAAGGTCTCCATCACCCCATCCAGCATGATCTTGACGCTGCCGGCGTCCAGTCCGGCCGCCCGGAGCTCCGCCCGGCGTTCCGCCAGCTCCTCCACCTGCTCGAGGCCGCGATCCCGCTCCCACCAGAGAGCCAGGCGGACCCTGGCGGTCAGCGTCCCATCCGCCTTGAGCCGGGCGTAGGCTCGTTCAGCCTCCCGGTCCACCATGGCGTCCTGCCAGCCGGAGATGCCCAGGCTGTGGAGGTGGCGCTGGGCCTGGAGCAGGGCGGCCACCGTCTCATCCTCCGAAGGGCTTGGCAACAGCCGGCTCACCAGCGCCATGGCCGCCTCGTGGAGGGTCCCCGAGGGGTCGCCGGAGGAGTCACGCTCGATGCGCCCATGCTCCGGATCCGGCGTGGCCCGGTCGATGCCGGCGCGCCGGAGGGCAGCGGAGTTGACCCAGGCGCTGTGGCCGTCGCGGTTGGTCAGAAACGCCGGCCGGTCTGCGGTCACCGAGTCCAGCAGCAGGCGGTCCGGGGTGCCGCCAGGGAAGCTCTCCATGGACCAGCCCTTGCCGCTGATCCAGCCGCCCTGCGGATGGGAGCTCATGTACTCGCCGACGCGTTCCAGGCAAGCGGCGGCCGTGAGCCTGCCCTCCAGATCGCAGCTGCGCTGCTGGAGCCCTCCGTGCAGGGGGTGGCAGTGGGCGTCCTGGAACGCGGGGATGGCCGCCTTGCCATGCAGGTCCAGGGCCTCGTGGTTCGGACCCAACTCGGCCCGCGCCTGGGCCAGTGGCCCGGCGGCGGCGACCCTCCCGTCGCGCACCGCCAAGGCCTCGACCCAGGGGGTTTCAGGACAACCGGTCCAGATCGGGCCACCCGTGATGAGAAGACCCCGGCTGTGACCCAACGAGCTTCCCCTACTTGATGAAGTACCAGCTGGAGGGATGGTAGTTGGCGTACGGATTGAGCGGATACCAGCCGCGCAGATTGTTCTTGGCCACCACGATCTCGTAGTCGGCCACCGGCCACCAGAGGGACGCCTCGTCCTTGGAGAGATAGTTCTCCACCGCGTACAGGGGCGCCAGGCCGGACTGGGTGTGGGCGGCGTTGATCAGCCGCTGGGCGGTCGCTGAGTTGTAGCCTCCGGCCCAGTAGTTCCCCTGGCCGAACTGGTTGCCCCCGACCGGCAGGATCTCGTACTGCCCGAAGTCCCACATGAAGCCGCTGTAGGCCAGCAGACCCCAGTTGCAGGGGGGTGAGTTGGGGCAGGTGCCCCCGATCGAGAACATCGTGTTCTCCGTCTGTCCATCCAGGTTGATCCCGATGCCCGCTGACTTGGCCGCGGTCGCAAACGCCTCCACCTGGGCGAGGAAGCTGGGGGTGCCGGTCGAGTACATGAAGAGGAAGCTCAGCTGCTTGCCCTTGGCGATTCCGGCGCCGCACTCGTTGCTGGCGGTGCCCGGCCGCTTGCAGGTGTCAATGCCGCCCGCCCCCTGCGCCCACCCGTGGGCGGCCAGCAGCTGCTTGGCGGCGGAGATGCTGTACGGGTAGGGGTCCGAGCGGGTCTGGGGGCTGACCAGGTTCGAGCCCGGATAGACCGGCGCCGGGCCATAGTCGGGCAGGCCGAAGCCGTGCAGCGTCCGCTGCAGATAGAGCTGCTCGTCGATCAGATGCTGCAGCGCCTGCCGGATGTAGAGCTGGTCGACCAGCGGCCCCCAGGTCTTGTTCGTGAAGCCGAGCTCCACGGTCTCGTTGTAGAACACCGGCCACGGGGTGACGGTGTAGCCGTGCTGCTTGAAGTAGCTGGCCAGCGAGAGGTCGGTGAAGGGGAGGAAGCCGAAGGTGACGGCTCCCGAGCGCAGCGCGTCCACCTCCGAGGTGTCGGACGGGAAGCTGTAGATCTCGTAGCCGCTCAGCCGGGGCTTGCCCGCGCCGGTGTAGTGAGTGTTGGCGCTGAACTGCGCGGTGTAGGTGGTGGGGTCGAACGCCTTGATCACCCAGGGGCCGTCGACCACCTTCCAGAGGGGGTTGGTCGCGTAGGTGCTCAATTTCTCCGACTGCCCATACAGGAAGTTGAAGACGGCCTTGGCCCCGGACGCGGTGGAGGCGTTGTGACCATCGGCGCAGGTGAGGCAGGTGCGGTCCCACGCCTGCTGGGGCAACGGATAGATCCAGGTGAGCTGGTTGCCGGTGAACCACTGCGGGTTGTACGCCTGGTTCAGGTTGAGGGTGAACTGGTAGGGGCTGTTGTAGGCGATGCTGCTCACGTCATCCGGCATCTCGCCCGGCAGGTAGGCGCCGTCCTTGTTCTTGCCGGCCGAGAGCAGCTCGAAGAAGAAGCGCACGTCCGCGGTCGTCACCGGGGTGCCGTCCGACCAGGTGTAACCCTGCTTGAGGGTCACGGTCACGGTCCGGTCGCCGTTCGAATAGACCGGGGGGTTGGCCAGGGACAGGCTGTAGTTGACCCCTGACTTCCCCGGTCCGCCGGCGAAGTACAGTGGCCGCCACATTCCCCCCTCCACGTTGGAGTTCCAGTCCTCGTAGTTGGCCTGGTTCTCGATCGGGAAGATCCAGGAGAAGTCCTCGCCGATGGGCAGCGCGTAACTGGCGATGCCACCCGAGGTGGGCGTGCCCCCGGTCGCCGGCGTCTGGGTGATGCTGTTGGTGGTGCTCGAGGGGGAGGTGGTGGAGCCGCAGGCCGCGACCAGAACGCCGAGAGCGGCGAGCAGCGCCAGGACGGTGGTGCGGCGCGCCCCCGGCGCGTGCCGGGCGGATCCCCATGCAAACTCCAGCCACCGGCTCCGGAAGGCTCCGGTGGCGTCACCACTGGTTCCCGGCGTAGATCTCATCGCCTGCTCCTCACATCTGCGGCTTCCTGATCCCCTGCTCCGACCCCGGTCGCCCGCCTGTCCCCGCCCCCGGGGAGGTGCCGGTCGCCACTTGGACGGTGGCTAGGCACAGCTCGAGGGTGGGCCGGTGCACGGCTCCGGACGCCGCAGCGAACTAACCGACTGTAGGCTCGGACCTCCGGCGGTTCCATGTCCGCCGACCCCAAATCGATCGCTGGAAAATTGTTTCTTCTGCACAAGCCGCTGGGGACCACCAGTCGGGCGATCGTGATCAATGGGCGGCCAGCCGCTCGGCCACCGTTCGCCCCGAGGGGGGCCGGCCCCCGGACTCGGCGCGGGCGTCCAGGCGGCTGAGGGCCCACTGCGTGTAGCGCACGGCCAGCCAGCGGAGTGGCTCTGGCTCCCACGCCTTCGAGCGGTGGCCGACGATGGGGAGCCGGGTCAGCTCCGAGTCCGTCTCGGTGATCAGGTCGGCCAGCACCCTTCCCGCCAGGCTGGTGGTGGCGACCCCGTGGCCGGTGTAACCGTAGGCCGCGGCGATGCCCCGGGCACGGTCGAACCGGATCTGCGGGATCCAGTCCCGGGGCATCCCCAGGACCCCTCCCCAGGAGTGGGTGAAGCGCACCTCTCGAAGTTCCGGGAACCAGCTGCCGAACATCGCCCGCAGCCCCTGGTGGGTGGCCCGGTGCGCCTCGGTGCCGGACACGATCCGGGATCCCATCCGGTAGGGCGCGCCCCGCCCGCCCACCACGATGCGCCGGTCCGCGGTGAGGGCCAGGTAGTCGACCGTGAGCCGCATCGAGGAGACGCACACCCTGGTGCGCCAGTTGATCCGATCCAGCTGCTGGTCGGAGAGGGGCTCGGTCAGGTCGATCAGGGAGTAGACGGGCAGCACGGCGCGGTGCCAGCCGGGGAACTTCGTGAGGTACGCCTCCAGCGCCAGCACCGCCACGCGGGCAGTCACCCGCCCGAATGGGGTGGTCACGAAGGGCCCTGGTCCCTCGGTGACGGAGGTCACCGGAGTGCCCTCGTGGATGACCCCCCCCAGCCGTTCGACCGCCGATGCCAGCCCCCGCACCAGCCGGCCCGGATGAAGGCAGGCGCCCGCCGGGGTGTAGATCGCGCCCGCCAGGTTCGCGACCCGGGGCAGCCCGTCGACCTCGGCGGGCTGGAGCAGACGGTGGTTGTCCCCCAGTCCGTGCTCCTCGTACTCACGTTGGGTCGCCATCAGGGCCGGCAGCTGGGCCGCACCCCGGGCCACCAGCATCATTCCCGCCTGCTCGAAGTCCGCGGGGATGCCCTCACGCTCACAGATCCGGCCGATCTCGTCAACGGTGTCGCACATCGCCCGATAGAGGTCGAGCGCGCCCCGGCGTCCGAAGTGACGCTCCAGCAGCGCGGGGCCGGCATTCAGCTCGGGGACACACCAGCTGCCATTGCGGCCGGAGGCCCCGAACCCGATGCGCTCACGCTCCAGGACGACCACCCTCGTTCCGGGGCTGCGTCGCAGCAGGTGGTATGCGGTCCAAAGCCCGGTGAAGCCGGCCCCCACGATCGCCACATCAACGTTCACCGAGCCATCCAAAGGCGGGCGCTGCGAGGTGGGTCCGGCGTCCTCCATCCAGAATCCGGGAGCCTCCCGGGGGGTGGTGGAGACCGCTGCGAGGTTGGCCACGTCCCGCCGATGATATCGGCGTGGGGGCGCATCCTCGCACTGTCTCCAGGCCACAGTTTGGGGGTGAAGATATGGTGTGGGCGCACATAGTGGAGAGCGGACCCCAGGTCTAGAGTGGAGACGATGTGCCGGTTCTCCCCCGCCGCTTGCCCGATGCTCGGCTTGCGCCCGCGCTGCTACTCGGTGCCGCGCCCGCAGCGACCGGCTCCGGAAGGCGGCCTTAGCCACGGCCGGCGGCGTTCCAAGCGCCCGCCGTCCGCTCCCACCTGATCCGGTTTCCGAGGATCAACGATTGAGAGTCGGCGGGATGGGGCGCTCCCGGTGGCGGTCGGCGCGTCCACCCGAGCCGCCAGGGACGACCTGGCGGGTTTGAATTGCAACGCAACTTTAGGAGATAGGTCATGAGCGCAACCAGTGAGGCCCCGGCGGCGTCCCGAGTCGCCGAGCTGATCGCCCGCGAGGAGGAGGAGTTTCGGCGCCGGCGCCCCCGGTCCCACGAGCTGGTCGAGCGGGCCCGCCGGCACAGTCCCGGAGGCGTGCCGTCCTCCTTCCAGGACAGTCCGCCCTATCCGATCTTCGTCGACCGGGGACAGGGGAGTCAGGTCTGGGATGCGGACGGCAACCAGTACGCCGACTTTCACAACGGCTTCGGGGTCAACGTGGTCGGACACGCCCATCCCAAGGTGGTGGAGGCGATCCGGCGGCGCGCGGGTGACGGCACCCACTTCGCCCAGCCGACCGAGGACTTCATCGTGGTCGCCGAGGAGCTGGCGCGGAGATTCCACCTGCCCCAGTGGCGGTTCGGCAACTCCGGTACCGAGACCACCCTCGACGCGATCAGGATGGCGCGCGGCTTCACCGGCCGCGAGCGGGTGGTGAAGATCGAGGCCACCTACCACGGCCACCACGACTCCCTGATGGTCTCGGTCGAGCCCAAGCCGGAGCTCATGGGTCCGGCGGACCGGCCCAACTCAGTGCCTCAGTCGGAGGGAATCCCCAAGGCCGTGGTCGAGCTGGTCACGGTGATCCCGTTCAACGATCTGGAGGCAGCCGAGCGCGCCTTCCAAGAACATCCGGACGAGATCGCCTGCGTCATCGTCGAGCCGGCCATGATGAACATCGGGATGGTTCTGCCCGAGCCCGGATACCTGGACGGACTCAAGGAGATCGCCCACCGCCATCAGGCGCTCTTGGTGTTCGACGAGGTCAAGACCGGGGTCACACTCTCGTCCGGTGGCGCCACCGAGACCTTCGGGGTCGAGCCCGACATCGTCTGTCTGGCCAAGGCGATCGGAGGCGGACTCCCCTGTGGCGCTGTTGGTGCCCGCGCGGACGTGATGGCTCTGGTGGCGGAGGGCAGGGTGAGCCAGATGGGTACGTTCAACGGCAACGCGCTCACCATGGCGGCCTCGCGGGCCACCCTGATGGAGGTGCTGACCCCGCTTGCGTACTCGCACTTCGAGGCCCTCGACGAGGTGCTCCGAGGGGGGCTGGAGCGGGTGATCGGGGAGCACGAGCTGCCCTTCCATGTGATCACCATCGGCGCCCGTGGCTGCGTGACCTACCGCCGCGACCCGGTGCGGAACTACCGCGACTACCTCCAGATCGACAAGTCCTATTCCTATCTCTCCTGGCTGTATCAGTCGAACCGAGGGGTGCTGATGGCCCCCGGAGCCGAGGAGAACTGGACTTTGTCGGTGCAGCACACCGAGGCCGACGTTCAGCGCTATGTGGACAACTTCGAGGCGATGGCGCGCGCCCTGCGGAGCTGACCTTGGCCGAGCTGCCCGGGTCCGGGAATCGGGCCCGGGCAGGTGCGGGTCCCTCGGCGACGGCGCCCGCTAGAGTGGTGGCCGAGGAGCCGCCCTTGTCGTGGCGGCGGCTTGGAGAAGGTGGTGGCGGCGGTGTGGCAGGCCGCCGCCGGTGGAGATGAGGGCGCAGATGGAATCGGCGCGGCCGGCGTCCAGCGCGGGGGCGATGAGCCTCGCCCAGGCGCTCGCGCTGGAGCCGCTGCGCGAGGCCTCGGTGGTGGCGGGCCAGGCGGGGTTGGGCCGGGACATCCGATGGGCGGACGTGGTCGACATCCCGGACCCGCTGCCCTGGGTCGGGCCCGGCCAGCTGCTGCTGACGACCGGAATCAGCTGGCCGACAGATGACGAGCAGCAGCGCCGCCTCATCCGCGATCTGGCGGCGAGCGACCTCGCCGGGGTGGTGCTGGCGGTTCCCAAATACCTCAGACACTTCCCGCCCGCGGCCAGGGAGCAGGCGGACCAGGACCGTCTGCCGCTGGTGGAGATCCCCTGGGAGGTGCCTTTCAACAGTGTGACCCGCGCGATCAACTCCACGATCATGCTGGAGCAGCTCCGGGTGATCGAGCAGTCGGCGGTCATCCACCGCGAGCTGACCAAGGCAGCGGTGACCGCGGGCAGTCTGCAGGACCTGGTCGACACCCTCGGATCGCTGATTCAGCGGGACATCACCCTGGAGGACCCCGACGGGCGGCTGCTTGCCCACTGGAACGCCAGCCCCGAGTCCGATCGGGTACGGCGCGCGACCCTGGAGAAGGGCAGGACTCCAGACCCCGTGCTGCGCCACCTCCAGTCCGCAGGCCATCTCGACCGGGTCCGCAACAGCCCGGGACCGGTGCGCATCCCCGCCAACCCCGATCTGGACCTGGCCGGCCGCGTCGTCTGCCCGATCTGGTTGCGCGGAGAGTTCCTGGGCACCGTCTGGATCGTGGAGGGCAGAGACGAGCTGAGTGAGCTGCACCTCCGCGCCGCAGAACATGCCGCCACGGTGGCGGCCCTCCACATCGCCAGCCAACGGCAGGTGGCGATGGCGGAGCTGCGGCTGGGGGCCAGCTTCCTGGATGCCCTGCTCGAGGGCCGGGTGGACGCCGGCGCTTACAGCCAGGAGCGGGCCCGGCTGCTCGGCTTCGAGATCGACTCCAGATATCGGGTGGGGGTGGCCGCCCTCCCCGCCCGGCTCCCCCTCAGCCGGGAGGATGTGCAGCGGCGCGACCGGCTCGCCGACCGGGTGCGCCAGCTCCTGACCACGCGCGGAGGGGTGGCCGTAACCTCAAGCCGTCTGAATCGGGTGATCTTCCTGGTCCCGGCGGCGGCCGGCGGTCCATTCGCATTCCCCAGCCTGCCGGGCTGCTCGCTGGCGCTGGGACGCGAGCACCCGGGAACGGCCGGGGTGACCCGCAGCTACAGGGAGGCGCTCTCCATCCTGGACCAGGTGCCGCCGGGTGAGGTGCGGCGCTACGAGGAGATGCTGATCGAGCGCGTCCTGGGCGGCGACCTCGACGCCCGTGAGGCCTTCCTGGACCAGCTCTTCGGACCGCTGCAGCGGGCGCGCGGAGGTGGGGTCCTGCTCAGCACCCTGGTGGCGCTGGCCGAGGATGGGTTCCATCAGCGACGCACCGCCAGTAGGCTCCATGTCCACCCCAACACCCTCCGCTACCGCCTCGATCGGGCGTCCGATCTGTTGAAGGCCGACCTCAACACGCCAGAGTGGCGTTTCCAGCTGCAGCTCGCCGCCCGCATCATGTCGCTGGGCCACAACTCGCAGGGGTGATTTTCTGGTCTGAGCCACATACCGCAGCCGTGCTGGCGGGCGGTATTTTCGAGTGGTGTTGGGAGTCGCCGAGGAGCCCGCGGAGTCGGGTTGGGAAGAGCGGGCGCGGCGATACCTGCCCCGAGCGATGGTGCCCGCCCACCCCATCGTGGTCGACCGCGCGGAGGGCTCGCGGATGTGGGCTGCCGACGGGCGGGAGTTCATTGACTTCGCCGGTGGGATTGGGGTCCTCAACGTCGGGCATGGACACCCGGCGGTCCGGCGCGCCGCGCACGACCAGCTGGATCGGCTGATCCACACCTCCTTCCAGGTGGCGGGCTACGAGCCTTACCTGCAGGTGGCGGAGCGTCTTGCCCGGCTGGCGCCGGGGGCTGATCCGAAGAAGGTGATCCTGCTGAACTCCGGAGCCGAGGCGGTGGAGAACGCAGTCAAGATCGCCCGGCTGCACACCGGTCGTCCGGCGGTGGTCGCCTTCACCGGCGCCTTCCACGGCCGGACGCTCATGACCATGAGCATGACCGGCACCGTGCGTCCCTACAAGGAGGGATTCGGTCCCTTCGTCGAGGAGGTGCACCGGGCCCCGTTTCCCTACGAGTACCGGGGCTGGTCGGGTGAGCGTGCGCTCCAGGCTCTGGAGGGCATGCTGCGCGACGAGGTGGCGCCCGACACGGTGGCAGCCATGGTGATCGAGCCCGTTCTCGGGGAGGGTGGGTTCGTGCCCGCGCCGGCGCCGTTCCTGGCCGGGCTGCGCGAACTCTGTGACCGGCACGGCATCGTGCTGGTGGCGGACGAGGTCCAGAGTGGGATGGGCCGGACCGCCCGCGTCTTCGCGATCGAGCACTCCGGAGTCGAACCGGACCTGATCACGGTCGCCAAGAGCCTGGGTGGAGGGCTGCCGCTCTCGGCCGTGGTGGGCAAGGCGGACATCATGGACGCCCCCGGCCCGGGCAGCCTGGGCGGGACGTTCGGTGGCAACCCGGTCGCCTGCGCGGCCGCGGTGGCGGTGCTGGACATGCTCGAGGAGGGCGGCCTGCTGGCACGGGCCCGCGTCCTGGGCTCGATCCTGGAGGAGCGGATGGCGGACTGGAAACGCCGCTACCAGGCGGTGGGCGACGTGCGCTGCCTGGGCGCGATGGCCGGGGTCGAGCTGGTCAAGGACCGCTCCGGCAAGGAGCCGGCGGCAGCTCTGGCGCAGCAGGTGCTGGACGGCTGCCGCCAGGAGGGGTTGCTGCTGCTGCGGGCGGGGCCCGAGCACAACGTGCTGCGGACCCTGATGCCCCTCAACATTGAAGAGGGAGTGCTGATGCGCGGGCTGGACATCATGGAGCACCAGTTGGCGGTGGCCGACAGCGCGCCCAGATGACGGCGCGGCGCAGGCTCCACCACCGGATCGGGCCAAGGAGGCGGGATGGCGATGAGTGACGAGCCCAGGAAGATCTTCATCGGTGGCGATTTCGTGGAGAGCACGGGCGATCAGCTCCAGGAGGTGTTCAACCCCGCGACCGGCGAGGTGATCGCGCGAACGCCCCGCGGTTCGGAGGCGGACGTGGACCGGGCGGTCGAGGCCGCCCGCAAGGCCTTCGACTCCGGCTGGGGGGAGTCGACGCCCAAGGAGCGCAGTCTCGCCCTCCTGCGGCTGGCGCAGCTGGTCGAGGAGCACGGTGAGGAGCTGGCCCGCCTGGAGTCCGAGAACGTAGGCAAGCCGATCTCCCCCACTCTCTCAGAGGAGATCCCTCCGACGGTGGATGCGCTGCGCTTCTTCGCCTCTGCGGCCCGCTGCCTGGAGGGGAAGGCGGCCGCGGAGTACGCCGCCGGCTTCACCAGCATGATCCGCAGGGAACCGGTGGGGGTGGTGGGCTCCATCGCGCCCTGGAACTATCCGCTGCAGATGGCGGTATGGAAGATCGGTCCCGCGCTGGCGGCGGGGAACACGGTGGTGCTCAAGCCCTCGGAGTGGACCCCACTCACCGCTCTGCGCCTGGCGGAGCTGGCTGCGGAGGCGCTGCCTCCCGGAGTGCTCAATGTGATCACCGGCGACGGCGAGCCGGTCGGAGCCGGGATCGTCCGCCATCCCGGGGTGGGGATGGTGTCGCTGACCGGGGATGTCGGCACCGGCAAGGAGGTTGCCCGGGCCGCGGCCCAGACTCTGAAGCGGGTTCACCTCGAGCTTGGCGGCAAGGCGCCCGTGGTCGTCTTCGACGACTGTGACGTGGCGGCAACGGTCGAGGGGATCAAGGTCGGGGCGTTCTTCAACTCCGGGCAGGACTGCACAGCGGCGGCCCGGGTGCTGGTCTCTGAGCGCAACTACGACAACCTCCTGGCCGAGCTCCTGCCCGCGGTGGAGGGGCTGCGCGTAGGCGATCCCGCGGATCCGAAGACCGAGATGGGCCCGGTCGTGTCCGCGGAGCAGCTGGAGCGGGTGGGGGGGTTCGTGGATCGGGCCCAGGCCGGGGGCGCTGAGGTCCTGGCCGGAGGCGGGGTCATCGGTCAGCCCGGATACTGGTACCGCCCCACCGTGGTGCTCCCGCCGGGGCAGCGGTCGGAGATCGTGCAGCGTGAGGTGTTCGGTCCGGTGATAACCGTGCAGCGGTTCTCCGACGAGGAGACCGCGATCGCGTGGGCCAACGACGTCGACTACGGGCTCGCCGCCTCGGTGTGGACCCGCGACGTGGGGCGGGCGATGCGGGTCTCGCGGCGGCTGAACTTCGGCACCGTCTGGGTGAACACCCACATCCTGCTGGTGAGCGAGATGCCCCACGGGGGCTTCAAGCAGAGCGGCTATGGGAAGGACCTGTCCTCGTACTCGCTGGAGGAGTACACCAGTATCAAGCACGTCATGGTCGCCCTCGACTGACCACCCCTGGTTTCTCTCGCTGCGAAGGGCGCCTTGTCTGAGACCGCGCCTTCGGCCGGCGGTGGGCCGGACCCCGGGCCCAGCTTCTGGCTGCGCCACGACCCCTATTTGCCGGGCCCTTCCCTGTCCGGGCCGGCCGAGGTGGACGTGGCAGTGGTGGGCGGTGGCTTCACCGGCCTCTGGACGGCCATCGAGCTGCGCCTGCGGGACCCCCGGCTGCGGGTCGCGGTGCTGGAGCAGGAGGTGGTCGGATATGGCGCCAGCGGGCGCAACGGAGGATTCTGCGAGCCCAGCCTGACCCATGGCTACGCCAACGGACGGCGGCACTTCCCCAGCGAGGTCGAGGAGCTGGAGCGGCTAGGTCACGCCAACTTCGCGCAGCTGGCGGAGTTTCTCGTGGAGCACCGCATCGACTGTGACTTCGAACGAACCGGGGTGCTGGAGATCGCCACCTCCCCCTGGCAGTTCGCGCTGCTGCAGGAGGAATTCGAGGAGCGGCGGCACCGGGCGGCGCCGGGGGAGCTGCTGGGCCCGGGACCAGCCCGCGATCGCCTCCACTCACCAAGCATCGAGGGGGCCCTCTTCAGTCCCGACGCGGCGATCCTCAACCCCGCGCGGCTGGCGCGGGGGCTGAGGCGCGTCGCCGTGGAGCTGGGCGCCACCATCTGGGAAAAGACCAGGGTGGAGCGATTGGCCCCGGTTCCCGGGGGGTGTGCGCTGGTGACGAGGCAGGCAACGGTCCGGGCCGAACGGGCGGTCCTGGCGACCAATGCCTACAGCGGCCGGCTGTTGCGGCGGCTCCGGGCTCGCTTCATCCCCGTTTACGACTACGTGCTGGTTTCAAACCCTCTGACCCCGGCCCAGCGTCGGGCGCTCGGCTGGGAGGGGCGTGAGGGGGTCTCCACCACCGGGAACCACTTCCACTACTTCCGGCTCACCGCCGACGACCGCATCCTCTGGGGCGGGTACGACGCGATCTACCACTTCGGCGGCAGGGTCGGCCCGGAGCTGGACCGGCGGCCCCAGACCTTCGCGCGCTTGGAGGCGCAGTTTCGGGAGATGTTCCCAATGCTGGCTGACCTGGTGTTTGTCAGCCGGTGGGGAGGGCCGATAGCCACCACCACCCGGTTCACCTGCACCTTCGGGAGCGCGCTCGGAGGCCGGGTCGTCTACGCCCTCGGGTACACCGGCCTGGGCGTCGCCGCCACCCGTTTTGCCGCGCGCGTCATCGCGGACCACCTCTTGGCCCCGGAGTCGCCGTTGCTCCAGCTGGAGCTGGTGCGCCGACCCCCGCTGCCCTTTCCGCCCGAGCCCCTGCGCACCGCCGGCCTGGCGCTGGTGCAGGCGGAGATGGCCAGAGCAGACCGCACCGGCAGGAGGGGTGCCTTGCTCAGCTTGCTGGATCGGCTGGGGGTGGGCTTCGACTCATGAGGGCGTTTGACCGGCGCTAGGGCCAGGGGCCCGAGGCGAGCTGGCACGACGGCAGGCCCAACCTGTTCCCAAAGGTCCCGGCCGGTGGGGTGGGCCGGGGTCGCGCCGGTCACGTCCGGCGCTACGCCCTCCCGAACCACCTGAGCACCCGCATCGCCCGCAGGGTGTTCCAGCGGCTGGGCAGTCCCACCCCGTCGTCCAGTTCGAAATGGAGCCGGCCCGGGTGGGGGTTCTCGAGCGGCCAGCGACCATCGCCGTCCCGCTTGGACTCGACGACATCCAGCGCCTCGCCGAGCCGGGGGTCGGGGCCGACCCCGGCTGCCCGCAGATAGTCGAGGCCACGCAAGAGGTCGTAGTGCCAGAAGGTGGGAAACGAGAACTGCGTCCACTCCGGATCGATCAGCGCCCCGCTGGACCGCCTTCGGAGCATCCGGCGTTCGAGGAGGTATTCGTGGGCGCGCTGGCGGGCGGAGGCGAGGTCATAGGACCCGCCGCGGGCCCGCTCGTACTCAAGCAATCCTTCCAGCACCTCGATCGTGGTGTGGAACGAGCCGCGCTGTGATCCCTGCTCCTGCTCGCAGTTCCAGCCGCCGTCCGCCATCTGCTCCGTCAGGAGACGCTCCACGATCGGGGAGACCTCCTCTCCGAAGTACGAGCCGTTGGCCACCACCCGGCCGTTGATGCACGGCTCGACCTCGCCCGCGAAGTAGGCCTCGTGGTCGTGCTCCCACCGGCAGTTGGCTGCCACCAGCCGGACCGCCCTCAGGGCGGCTGCACTGTGGGGATCGAGGCCGAAGCTCCGCAAAAGGCTGAGGCTCCAGGTGGTGGATGTCCACTCGGGAAACAGGCTCCCGCGACACTCCGGGGGGAGCGCGTGCCACCAGTTGGCGGCCCGGTCGGAGTCGAAGACAGGAGTGCCGGAGTCCCACTGGCCGGTTCGGAGCTGGAGCGCGAGCAGCCGCGCTCCCCATCCCTCCTCGGCGATCCGGGCACGCTCGGCGTCCACCTGCTCTTTGGGGGCGTCGCACAGGTCGCGCAGCACCTGCCACCGGATCGCGGCATCCGAGTCCAGGAGCCAGTTCACAACATCCATCGGCGGCTTCTCCGTGCACGAGGTCAGAAGGATC
Source organism: bacterium (assembly GCA_021802115.1). The sequence continues at coordinate 18,621 of JAKABA010000050.1, forward strand.
GTGATCGTATCGGAACTCCGGATCACGCGCCAGGGCGCGACCGGTCAGACCGCGTCGGCCGCCAGGTGGCGGACCGCCCGGCTCCAGCGCCGCCCGGTGGACTCCAGGCTGTTGCCGTAATGGCTGGCGACGTTCAGGGCGCCGGGAACCCGCAGCATCAGGTAGAGGGCGGCGAAGGCGTACAGCATCCCGGCCAGGCCGCGTCCCGGTGCGAAGGCCAGGGTGGTCGCCACCCGCAGCACCAGGAGCTGGCCCAGCTGCATGAACAGCGAGACCGTGAGCAGCCTTCCCCACTGGCGGGCGAATCCCCTGGTCTCCGGCAGGATCCAGCAGATGGCGGCCAGGGGGGCGCTGGCGCAGAGGACGGCCAACAGGGTGTAGCGGACGACATAGGCTAGTGCCAGCACCACCACCGCCACCACCAGAGCGGCGGCGAAGGCCAGCAGGAAGAGGTTGGTGCCGGCGGAGGTCACCGCGGGGCCGCTCAGAGGGCTGCTCCAGGGCAGATCGGCCACGTTGACCCTTGCTCCTCCCACCACCACCTGGCAGAGGGCGTTGTTGAGGTCGATCAGCTGCTGGATCAAGGGGAGGCTGAAGGTTCCCAGCACCAGCCCCAGCAGTGCGCGGGGCAGGACCAGCTGGAGCTGGTGCGCGGTCGGCCCTCCGGCACTGGACACGGTGCGCAGGCCGCTGTAGAGCAAGACCGCCACCAGCAGCGCGGCGCCGGCTGCCAGCAGCAGGTGGTTCACGGTCGCCACCCCGGGGGTGCTGGTGAAGGGGGTGTCGGGGGAGGGACCGGCCACGTCATGCGTCGAGAAGAGGTACGAACGGAGGTCCTGATCGAGTCCGGTCCGGGCGGTCTGGATGAACTCGCCGAGCGCTGAGCTGAGCAGCCCGTTGAGCAGCTCCAGCGGGTTCACCGCGAAGCTGGGCGGGTGCAGCAGCGGCTGGGCCAAGCGGGTCAGCCGACGGTGTGAGGAACCGCGGAGAGCAGCACGTGCGTCAGGAGGCCGGCGAGCTCCACCCCCAGAGTCCCGATCGCGATCCGGCCCAGCCACCGCTGCGCCTCCAACGCGCTGTGCGGGCTGGGCGCGATCACCCTCCAGATGAAGGCGCAGACGAAGGCCAGGGTCCCGAGGCTGCCGATCAGGCCCTGGGCCAGCAGCACCCAGGAGTTGAGGAGCGAGTCCAGCTCAGCCAAGGGGCCCGTCCCGCTGGGCCGCCGCCATCGCCCACAGGCCCACGACGGGGATGGCCCCAGAGAGATCGGCGACGGGCCAGGTGTCGCAGCCGGGCGCGTGCTCCATCGCCACCAGCGCGCCGGGGTTCCCCACCCGGGCGCGACCCGTCGGCTGTGGACCGCGGGGGTGCAGGGTGGGAGTGAACGCAACCGGGGCCGGCATCTCAAGGGATCTGTCCGCTCGGCCCGGGCGCCCGGGGCCGGCGACATAGATGGTGCTTCAGCTCGGAGCTGTCAACGGCCGGTCCGCACCCAGGACCGGCGCCGAGTCACGGCGGCCCAGCCGGCACCGGCTGGTCCGGTCAGACCCCGACCCTGGACCGCAGCCGACCACCCGGGTCGCGTGGTCATCCGCAGTCGGCGCTCCAGCCGGGCTCACCGGTGGTGGCCACGATCGTGACCGGGCCCTCGTTGCGCGAGTCGACCGTCATGTGCGCGCCGAACCTGCCCTGCGCAACCGGGCTGACCCCGAGCCCCGTCAGGGCGTCCACCACCCGATCGCACAGCCTCCGGCCGAGCTCCGGTGGCCCGGCGCTCATGAAGGATGGTCGGTGTCCGCGGCTGAGGTCGGCGAAGAGGGTGAACTGGCTGATCACCAACGCCCCACCCCCCATCTCCAGCACGGACCGGTTCATCCTCCCAGCGGAGTCGGCGAAGATGCGCAGGTGCGCCAGCCGCTCGGCTAAGTGGTGGGCCAGGGCTTCGTCGTCGGTCGGCCCGATCCCCAGATAGACCAGGATCCCGCGGTCGATCGAACCGACCTCCTCGTCGCCGACGCTGACCCGGGCTCGCTCCACCCGTTGCACGACCGCCCGCACCGGGTCAACCGATCGCCTGCAGCCCGCGATAGATGCGCATCGCCTCCGCCTCCGCCTCCAAAAAGCCCAGCGCCTGGGCGCGCATCCCCTGCAGGGAGAAGCTCCAGAGGCCGGGAGGGCTGGAGGGCCCGGGCATGGTGCGGCCTCGGTACCGCGGCGGGTAGAAGGTGATGGTCGCGTGGGGCAGGCGCTTGAAGATCGGGCCCGAGACCATCACCTCGTCGATTGAGCGCGGCCCGATCACCCGTCCCTCGACCAGCTCCAGCTGCCGCTGCTTGCGGATCGGGTTGTCGGGGTCCTCCACCACCACCCGGCCGCCGAGCTCGGCGGTCAGCTGCAGCATCCCGAACGAGATCGCCAGCGCGTCCGTCTCGTCGCCCGCCAACTTCACGAATCCGGCCCCGACGATCGGCTCGAGGCTGTCCAGGCGCAGGTGGCGCAGGTACTCGGACTCGAACAGGCCGCGACTCTCGTCGGTCGCCAGCCAGACCGGCTCCGAGCGCCAGGCCCTGGCGGCGGCGAGGCGGGACACCGCGACCACCCAGTCCGCCGGGGTGGCGCGTCCGGCGTTCATCAGGCGATGGTGGACAACCCGAGCCATCGTCCGATTCTAAGCTGGCCGGTCCGCGGCGACCGGGGCCAGCTGCCCCGCCGATGCGGCGGCCGGTGGGGGGCCCGGATGGGTCAGCCAGCGGTGGTACGGCGCAGGCGCGGTGACGCGGAGTGGGATTCGTTGCCAGCCGCAGACCAGCAGGAAGTCTCCGCGGCCCGCCTGCTGGAGAAAGCGCCGGTCAGCCTCCTCGAGCCCCAGGGAGCCCTGGAGCCGGCGGGCGCCGATCTCGGCCTGGCTGCCCAGGAGCTGGGTCGCCGAGTTCACCGCCACCACCTCTCCGAAGTGGGTGGCGGTGAGGTCGGCCCCGGTCTGCGTCAGCAGGATCAGCGACCCCTGGTACTTGCGCACCCGGCGGGCCAGTCGCTCCATCAGCTGGTGCAGGGCGGGGCTGTCGGCCAGCATCCCGGCCTCGTCCACTATCAGCTGCTTCTCCCCGGGGTGTTCCCGAACCCAGTGCCAGAGCCAGGTGGAGACGAGCAGGGTGACCGCCGGGGTCCACGACTCCGGGATGTTGC
>JAKABA010000305.1 GCA_021802115.1 bacterium
CGTGCCCCTGTTCCTGCGCCAGGCCGGCGCCTCCTACGCGGAGATCGGGCTGGTCGCGGCCGCCTTCTGGGGCGCCGGGCTGCTGGTCGGGTACCCGGTGGGACGGCTGTCCGACCGCCTGGGTCGCAAGCGTCTGATCGTGGTCAGCCAGATCGTGTACGCGGCGGCCACCGCGGCCTTCGCCCTCAGCCCGTCGCCGCTGTGGTTCCTGGCGCTGCGGGCGCTCCAGGGAGGGGCCGCCGGGGCCGCCAGCGTGCTGGCGATGGCGGCGGTGGCGGACGTGGTCGCCCCGGAGCGCCGGGGTCGGGCCTACGGATCGCTGACCGGTGCCAACATGACCGGCACCATCGCGGGGCCGCTGATCGGGGCGACCCTGTTCACGATCTCGGTCGCGCTCACCTTCCTGGCCTCGGCGCTGGTGGCGCTGGCGGTGGGGGGGATCGTCGCCTGGACCCTGCCTCGCCGGGGCGCCGGCGCCCCGCAACGCTCCGCCCGGCGCCTGGGGGCGGTGGTGTTCAGGAACCGAGCCATCCTCGGGATCCTGCTCGCCTCGGCGGCCCTCGGGCTGCTGATCGGGATGTACGACACCCTCTGGAGCCTGCTGATGCACGCCCGCCACGCCAGTGACTTCGAGATCGGCCTCTCCTTCACCCTCTTCGCCCTGCCCTTCGCGCTCGGCTCCTGGCCCGCGGGCTGGCTGGCCGACCGCATGGACAACCGCTGGCTGGTGTTCGTCAGCCTGGTGGCGGCCGCCGGCTTCGCCGCCACCTACCCGTTCCTGCCCTCGCCCGGCTGGCTCATCGGGCTGGGCGTGTTCGAGGGGATCTTCACGGTGACCGGGGCGCCCGCCCGCCTGGCGATGCTCTCCCGCCAGGTGCGCCCCGACGAGATGGGAGGCGTCCAGGGGATCTATGGGTCGGTCCAGGTGGGGGCGTCCGCCGTGGCCTCGGCCCTGGCCGGGGCCCTCTTCGGGGTCGCGCTGCCGCTTCCGTTCGTCGCCACCGCCGCGGTCATGCTGGCGGCGGCGGTCGGGCTGTGGCCGCTCTGGCGGGGGGTGGAGGGGCACCCGCGCCGCCACCCGGCGCTGGGGACGGTGGCCGAGTGAGGTGGGGACCCGGCGCCGCGTGCGCCGGGTCCCCCACCCGGAACTCGTCAGTTGGTGGGCAGCACCACCCGCCTGAAGGTCGCGTTGGTGACGTCGGCGAAGGACGTGTACAGGGCGGCGATCGCGGTCAGGATGCCAAGGTAGCCGCCGATGTGGGTGAAGCCGGTGCCACCGCCCCAGCCCCAGGCCCCGAAGGCGAGCAGGAAGAAGGTGATGAACAGAAGCAGGAAGACCACCTGCACCGCCCTGGTCCCGCCAAAAGAGGCGACGAACATGTAGAGCGTGAACACCCCCCACATGAACAGGTAGAGCCCGATGATGGGGCTGGCGTCGGCCGGGGTCACGGACTTGGCCCAGACCCCCACCAGCAGGTAGTAGCTGAACCAGAAGGCGCCGTAGGAGGTGAAGGCGGTGGCGGCGAAGGTGTTGCCGCGCCGGAAGGCCCACATGCCGGCCAGCAGCTGTCCAAAGCCTCCGTAGGCGGCCGCCATCGGCAGCACCGCGGTGGTCGCCCCGGCACCGATGATGCCCGCGTTGATGAAGGACAGCAGCATGGTCGTGAGCCCGAAGCCGGCCAGCCCTAGAGGAGCCGGATCGGCGATGGTGGGAGTCGCCTCCTGCGTGTGCATCACCGGCTGAGGGCCGGCGGTGGTGGCGGTGGGATTGTTGGCAGCCATCAGTTGACTCTCAAGCCTCCATGTGTTTAGTGCTGATGAAGAAGGTCGCCGGAACTGCGGTGGCTATTGTTCCTTGCCCTCCTCTGCGACCGCCCGCGAGCGCAACTCCTCCACCACCCCCGGGTCGGCCAGGGTGGTGGTGTCTCCCAGTGCCCGGTGCTCGGCCACGTCCCTGAGGAGGCGGCGCATGATCTTCCCGGAGCGGGTCTTGGGCAGCTCCGGGGTGAAGACGATGTTGGCGGGGGCGGCGATCTTGCCGATCTTCTTGCCCACGTGGTCGCGCAGTTCGGAGAGCAGCTCCACCGAGGGCTGATGGGTCGACTTCAGGGTGACGTAGGCGACGATCGCCTGCCCGGTCTGGGGGTCCTGCCGCCCGGTGACCGCCGCCTCCGCGACCGCCGGATGGTCAACCAGGGCGGACTCGACCTCGATGGTGGAGATGCGGTGGGCGGACACGTTCATCACGTCGTCGATGCGGCCCATCAACCAGAAGTCACCGTCCTCGTCCTTGCGGGCCCCGTCGCCGACGAAGTAGACGCCCGGGAACCGCGACCAGTAGGTCTGCTGGTAGCGCTCCGGGTCCTTGTAGACGCCCCGCAGCATCGCCGGCCAGGGCTTGCGAATCACCAGGTATCCGCCCTGCCCGGGGGGAACCTCCTGGCCCTGCTCGTCGTAGACCGCGGCATCGATGGTGGGGAAGGGCTTGGTGGCGGAGCCCGGCTTGGTGGTCGTCACCCCCGGCAGCGGGGTGATCAAGATCATCCCGGTCTCGGTCTGCCACCAGGTGTCCACCACCGGCGTCCGGCCCTGGCCGACGTGGTCGCGGTACCAGATCCAGGCCTCCGGGTTGATCGGCTCCCCCACCGTGCCCAGCAGCCGCAGGGAGCTGAGGTCGTGCTTCTGCGCGTACTGCGGTCCCCACTTCATGTGGGTGCGGATGGTGGTGGGAGCGGTGTAGAGGATGTCGACCTTGTAGCGCTCGATGATCTCCCACCAGCGCTCCTCGTTGGGGTGGTTGGGGACCCCCTCGTAGATCACCCCGGTGGTCCCGTTGCAGAGCGGCCCGTACAGGATGTAGCTGTGGCCGGTGACCCAGCCGATGTCGGCCGCGCACCAGTAGACCGAGTCCGGCTTGACGTCGAAGATGTAGTGATGGGTGGTGGCCACCCCCACCAGGTAGCCGGCCGTGGTGTGGACGATCCCCTTGGGCCTGGCGGTGGTGCCGCTGGTGTAGAGGAGGTAGAGCAGGTCCTCCGCGTCCATCGGCTCGCAGGGGCAGGTGGCGGGATCGTCGCTGAGCCCCTCGGTCAGCTCGTCCAGGTAGATGTCGCGCCCGGCCCGCATGTTGACCGGGTCGCCGATGCGCCTGACCACCAGGCAGTTGCGCACCGTGGGGGCCAGCTCCATGGCGTCGTCGCAGTTGGCCTTGAGCGGCACCCTGTTGCCCTTGCGCCAGCCCTCGTCCTGAGTGATCAGGACCTCCGCCTCCATGTCGTTGAGCCGGCCGGCGACGGCCTCGGCCGAGAAGCCCCCGAACACCACCGTGTGGGGGGCGCCCAGCCTGGTGCAGGCGAGCATCGCCACCGGCAGCTCCGGGCACATCCCCATGTAGATGCCGACCGGAGTGCCCTTCTTGACCCCGAGCTTCTTCAGCCCGTTGGCGAAGCGGACCACCTCACGCTGCAGGTCGGCAAAGGTGATGGTGCGGCGCTCGTCGACTGGCTCCCCCTCCCAGTAGAACGCGACCTTCTCGCCCCGGCCGGCCTCGACGTGACGGTCGACGCAGTTGTAACAGACGTTGAGCTTTCCCCCCAGGTACCACTTGGCGTAGGGCGGATCCCACTCGTAGAGCTTGTCGAAGGGGCGGAACCAGCTGACCCGAGTCCTTCCCTGCTCCTCCCAGAACTCCTCGAAGCCGCGATCGTAGATGTCCGCCTTGGCGTTGGCCTGGGCGGCGAAATCGGGTGGGGGCGGGAAGCGCCGGCTCTCCTCCTGCAGCGCCTCGATCCGGTTGGCATCAACGGTCATATCGCCCTCCTGTCTGCTGGCTGCGAGCACCTTGCAGGTGCGGACTTCCTCCCCCTCCCGGGGCAACCACGGGCGGCACTTCTGGCTGCAGGTTAGGCACTGATAACCCGCCGGTCGCGACCGATGCGGCAAACGGTCCCATTTGGGCACTGCAACGGCCGATTCCCGCCCTTGAGCGGTGCCGAGCTTGCGCGCCACCACCGCCCGGGGGATGATGCGGCCATGCCCTGGCCCTTAGCCGCCGTCCTGGAGGCCGTGCTGACCGTGGCCGCGACCATGGCCGTGACGCGCCGGCTGGGTCGGCGGGCCCACGCCTTCGACACCGACGAGGAGCGGGCCACCATGCGGACCCTGGCCTTCGCCACCCAGGCGGTCTCCACCCTGCGCCAGGGGCTCACCGCGA
>JAKABA010000306.1 GCA_021802115.1 bacterium
CGGAGCGATCTGGGACGTGGTGGAGGCCGGTCGCGAGGAGCGCCGCCTGATCGCGATCCCGTACACGGCCCTGAAGGCGGCCTTCTACGTGCGCCACTGGGACACCCGCCGGCCCGACCAGCGCGAAGGGCCCGACCCCGACCTGGAGCGGCGCCGGCTGGCGGAGATTCAGGACCGCATCCACCGGGGCCGGATGCCGCTGCCGGCCCCACCCAGGCCGAACCTCATCGACAGGGTGGGCAGGACCGAGGAGGGAGCGAGCCCTCGGGAGGGCCCGACAGAGGGCGCGGGCTGAACGCGACCTGGGAGGCGGGAGAGATAGGCTCTCGGTGCCGGCTCGCCGGCACCGGTCCGGCGGCTACTTGTAGCGGAAGGTGATGCGCCCCCGGGTCAGGTCGTAGGGGCTCAGCTCCACCTTGACCTTGTCGCCGATCAGGGTGCGGATGTAGTGCTTGCGCATCTTGCCCGAGATGTAGGCGAGCACCGTCTGGCCGGTCTGGAGCTCGACCCGGAACACCGCGTTGGGCAGGGGCTCAACCACCGTGCCCTCGAGCTCGATCGTCTCCTCCTTCTGCTCCTCGGGAGGGGTCACCCGAGCCACGTGGGGCCGGGCGGGACCGCGCCTCGGCCGGCGGCCCATCGAACGTCTCGCCAACTGGCAACCTCCCTATGCGGATGAGCGTGAGCTCCCAGAGGAAGCCCGGAACCCTGATTGTAGCCGCTGGTCAAACTGCGGCCGGTTGCGCCCGGGCCACCAGACCGCCCCCACCTCCATGCCTGGGGCCGATGGTGTGGCTCAGGGTGCCGAACCCGACCAGCTCCATGTCCACCCGGTCGCCCGGCTCCAGGAGGCGCCCAGCCTCCTGGCCGCTGCCGCCCCCCACCGTGCCGCTGGCGATGACCTCACCGGGGGCGAGCGGCTCGGCTCCCGATGCGTAGGAGATCATCTGCGCGAAGCTCCAGCTGGAGTCGGCCATGCTGCCCCGGGCCACCTGGGTGCCGTTGAGGTAGGCGGCCGCCGTGAGGGAGCGCGGGTCTCCCACCTCGTCCGCGGTGACCAGCCAGGGCCCCAGGCCGCTGGCGAAGTCCTTGGATTTGGCCGGCCCCAGCCGCGCCTGCATCTCATCCGCCTGGATGTCGCGCGCGGAGAAGTCGCAGAAGATGGTGTAGCCGGCGATCGCCTCCTGGGCGGAGCGCTCGTCGAGGTCCGCCCCTCCGGCGAGGAGCACGCAGGCGAACTCCAGCTCGTAGTCGAGCCGGTCGGAGTAGGCCGGCCACGGCACCGACGCGCCCGGGGGCAGCACGGTGGCCGGGTTGCCCTTGTAGTAGACCGGCCGGCGGTACCAGCTGGAGGGGATGGGCTCCCCCCGGCGGGCCGCACCGGCGGCGACGTGGGCTTGGAAGCAGTAGAAGTCGCGCAGCATCGGAGCCCGCAGCAGCGGCCGCCGCTCGACCATGTGCTCGGGCCAGCGCAGCGGCACGCCCGAGCCGGAGGTGGCCTGCGCCGGTTGGGCGAGCGCCAGCGCCACCGCCTCACGCGCCATCTCCAACCCCAGCTTGCCCCCGCGCAGCAGCGCGGCCAGATCCGGCGGGAAGGTGGCTCGCGCCCAGGCCGGAGGGTCGCCGGCGCCGCGGGTCTGCCACCAGAGCTCCCCGGCGGCGGTCACGTCGATGAGGCAGGGGGAGCCGAGCTCCGGGTCGATCTCGGCCGCGACCACCCTCTCGGCGACCCCCAGCGGCCCTCGCAGCCCGACGGTGGCCAGGCGCACCCTGACCTCAGTCGTCGTCCATGTGGGGCATCCAGGACTCCGCGTACTCGACGATCTCAGCGGCCGCCACTCCGGCCAGGGGGTGCAGCGGCCGGCGGGCGTCGATCATGACCGCCACCTCGTCGTGGTGGGTCTTGGTCCCCTGGCGGTCGCGCTCGATCGCCTTGGGCTGGGGGCCGTGATGGATCCCCTGGGCGTGCCAGGTCATCATCCCCGCGTCGATGCCCGCCCGGCTCATGAAGGTGCCGGCATGGTAGAAGAGGACCTCGTCGTAGTCGATGTTGCGGTGGTAGAAGGGCAGCCGGACCGCCCCCGCGTCGTCGATGCCCTCCACCCGGCGGGGCGCGAAGGTGCAGAGCACGAACCCGGAGGTGCGCAGGGTGGTGTGCACCGAGGGGGGCAGATGGAACCGGCCCGAGGTCACCGGGCGGATGTCGCGCACGTTGAGGGCGAAGGCGCTGAGATCCCCCTTCCAGCCGACGGTGTCGAGGGGGTCGAAGGGGTAGAAGACGCTGGTCCACTCCCCCTCCCGTTCGATCACCATCTCCCACTCCCCGGCCGCATTGGGAGCCGACGGCTCCATCGGCAGCTCGGGCAGGCGCAGCACGGCCCGGTCGAACGGAGAGTGCTGGCCCATCCGGTCGGCCGGAGGCAGCTCCGGCATCTCCGCGGAGGCGATCACCAGCAGGAAGCTCTCCCCCTGGTCGGGGAAGATGCGGTGGGTCGTGCCCCGGGGCAGCACCAGGTAGTCGCCCTGCTCGTAGTCGAGCCGCCCGAAGTCGGTCAGCATCCGCCCCGCGCCCCGGTGCACGAAGTAGATGAGATCGGAGTCGGCGTTGCGGTAGCAGTAGGGCATCGCCTGCTGGCGGCGGGAGACCTTGATGGTCACGTCCTGGTTGCCCAGCACCGGGATCGCCGCGGCCCGGGGGTCCAGGGAGTCGGCGGCCGCGACCTGGCGCAGGTCGTAGGCGCGGGGCCGCAGCGGGCCCTCGATCCGCAGCCACTCGGTGGGGGCGTGCGCATGATAGAGGTGCGACGCCGGGCCGAAGAAGCCATGCCGGGCGAACTCCTCCTCGATGGTGCCCTCGGGCAGGTCGCAATGAGCCTGCCGGCTGTACCTGCCCTTCGCCTGTGGGAACATCGGCCTCACCCTCCTCCAAAAGTGATCACGGTCTTGATGTCGTCGGCCTGACGCTGGAAGGCGTCCTGGAAGCTGGCCGCGGGCACCCGCCGGCTCACGATCTCCTCCACCACCCCGGGCCAGCGCCTGACCGCGGAGGCGAGCATCCGCGCCGCCGCCTCGAAGTGGGTGCGGTTGGCGTTCACGGTTCCGAACACCAGCTTGTTGCCCAGCACCATGTCGAGGTTGAGCGCGTCGGCGTCGACGGTCACCGTCCTGGCCCCCGCGGTCACCGAGCTGAGGCAGCAGACCCCGTCGTGGCCGGTGACCGCGATCGCCGCCATGGCGACCGCCGAGACCCCGGTCGCCTCGAAGACCAGGTCGAGATTGCCCAGCTCATGGGCGAGACCCGAGACCGGGTGCTGGTCGGCATCCAGCAGCTTGGCCCCGATCTCCTTGGCGACCCTGGCCGAGCTGGAGTCGGGATCCGCCTTGGCGACCAGGTAGACGTCCAGGTCCCGGAGGCGGAGGAAGAGGGCCGCCAGCAGCCCGATCGCCCCGGCGCCGCAGATCAGAGCGCGCTTGGGCTCCCACGGGAAGCGGTGGCGCTGAATTGCATACGCCTGCATCAGCCCCTTCTCGACGATGGAGCTGGGCTCCATCAGAACCCCCACCCGGCTCAGGCGGCCGGGCAGAGGGATCAGGTAGTCCTCCGACTCCAGGTAGCGCTCCGCCATGTAGCCATCGCGCCCCTTGATCCCGCGCTCGGTGTAGTTGCCGGTCAGGCAGTCGTCGCTCTGGCCGTTGGCGCAGGGAGCGCACCGCTCGGGACAGGGGCGCCGAACCGTGGCCACCACCAGCTGGCCGACCTCCAGCTGGCTCCCCTTGGGGACGGCGGCGACTCGGCCCAGGTTCTCGTGGCCCATCACCAGGACGTCCCGGCCTGCGGGGGCCGCGCCGTATCCCTCGTTGGCGATCTCGAGGTCGGTGCCGCACACGCCCACCTCGACCACCTCCACCTCCACCGGGTCCGCCGCCCTCCCGGCGGCGTCCTGGACCTGCCCGGCCCCCGAGGGTTGATCGATCTCACCCAGGTGGACGCTGCCCTTCTTTCCCGGCGTGGTGATGATCGCCTTCATGAGTTCGCTCCTTGATGGCTGGCCCAGGGCCCCTAGCCTACCGCTGTCGGGCCCGGGTCGGGTTGCCGTCCCTCGGGTCCAGCCACCGGCCGGTGGACGGGCCGGCTGGATCGCCCGGGACGAGCGCCGGCCCGGGCGGCCCGGTTCCAGACCAGGTCGTGGCCGGTACCGGCTCGCGATTC
>JAKABA010000307.1 GCA_021802115.1 bacterium
CATGGGTGGGTTTGGAGTCTCCGCCTGGAGCAATCAGGAGGTGACCAGCTACACCCTCGCCCTCAACCGCGCCCAGGACATGGCGCGCCGCCGGCTCGCCCAGGAGGCGGCCCAGGTGTCCGCCGGAGGCGTGGTGGGGGTTGAGATCGAGTCCCACATCCTGGAGTTTCCGACCGGCTCCGAGTCGGTCGGCGGGAGGATCGCGGAATGGGTGATCCTCGGCACCGCCGTCTCGACCGCTGGGGAGGCCACCCCGATGGCGGCTCCCCGGATGGTCATCCCCCTAAGACCTTGAAGGAGGCACCAGCATGACCGACCAGCCAGCCGCGGCGTCGACGGGGCAGCCCGAGATCCCTCAGGACGCGCTGAACCGGCTCCGCGAGATGCGCGGCACCGAGGGCCATCGCAAGCTGTTCACCAGCGACCTGTCCATCTCCGAGTTCCTGCTGGTCAAGGAGGCGGGCTTTGAGCCCGTGGGCCTGGTGGTGGGCAGCTCCATCTATCACATCGGCATGCAGATCGCCAACTACGGGCAGAACCAGGAGCTGCAGGTGCTGAGTCAGGCGATGTACCAGGCCCGCGAGCTCGCGATGAGCCGGATGGAGGAGGAGGCGGACGTCCTGGGTGCCGACGGGATCGTCGGGGTCCGGCTCGACATCAACCGCTACGAGTGGGGCCAGGGGCTGGCGGAGTTCATGGCCATCGGGACGGCGGTGAGAAGCCAGCAGGGGAGCATGAAGACTCCCAAGGGCAAGCCGTTCACCTCCGATCTCTCGGGGCAGGACTTCTGGACCCTGCTGCAGGCCGGCTACGCTCCGCTGGCCCTGGTCATGGGCTCCTGCGTGTACCACGTGGCGCACCAGGGGCTGGGGTCCTGGATGCGCAAGATGGGCCAGAACCAGGAGATGCCCAACTTCACCCAGGCGCTCTACGACGCCCGGGAGCTCGCCATGGAACGGATGCAGACCGAGGCGGAGGAGGTCGCGGCCGAGGGGATCGTGGGAGCCCAGATCAAGGAGAGCAACCACGGCTGGGGCAGCCACGTGATCGAGTTCTTCGCGGTCGGGACCGCGGTCCGTCCCACCAAGGAGGACCATCGCATCGCGCCGCCGCAGATGGTGCTCTCCCTGGACCAGTAGCGCTTGACCGAGGAGCTGAGCGACGGGTCGGGCGCCGACCTTGCCCTGATCTACGACCCCACCTTCCTGGGCCACAGCAGCTGGGGGCATCCCGAGTCGCCCGAGCGGCTGCTGGCGATCACCGAGGCGCTGCGACGGGAGCCCCGGCTCGGCCGCAGCCGGTGGCGGAGCGCCGAGCCCGCCGAGGAGTCGGACCTGCTGCTGGTGCACACCCCGGCCCACGTGCGGGCGATGGGCGACCTGGCCCTGCAGGGCGGGGGGTGGATCGACTCGGACACCTACTGCACCCGGACCTCGTTCGACATCGCCCGGGACGCGGCGGGGGCGGCGATGGCCGCGGTGGAGGTCGCCTGTGCGAGGGGTGAGGGTGCCGCCTTCGCGTTGGTGCGGCCGCCCGGCCACCACGCGACCCCCGATCGGGCGATGGGCTTCTGCCTGTTCAACAACGTCGCGGTGGCGGTGCGATCCGCGCAGCAGCGGCTGGGAGTGGAGCGGGTCGCCATCGTGGATCTGGACGTCCATCACGGCAACGGCTCCCAGGACGCCTTCTGGAATGACGGCGACGTGCTGTACTGCTCGCTCCACCAGGCCCCGCTCTACCCGGGGACGGGGCTGGCCGGGGACCGCGGTGAGGGGCCGGGATACGGCAAGACCCTCAACCTGCCGCTTCCCCCCGGCACCGGCAACGGCCCCTGGCTGGCGGCGCTGGAACAGCACGCCCTGCCGGCGGTCGCCTCCCACTCGCCCGAGCTGATAGTCGTCAGCTGCGGGTTTGACGCCCTGGCGACCGATCCCCTGGCGAGTCTGGAGCTCGACTGGACGGCGTACGCCCAGGCGATGGAACGCATCTGCCAGCTGGCGGCCGAGGCCTGCTCCGGGCGGGTCGCCGTGGTGCTCGAAGGGGGCTACGACCTGGAGCAGATGCCCATCGCCGCCACCGCCTGCGCCCTGGTGCTGGCGGGGCTGGATCCGACCCCGGAGGCAGTGGCCGCGGGCGCAGGCGGCTGACGGCCGGGTCAGAGCACCCCGCGCGGCGATCGGACGCTCGCTCCGCACCCAACCGATCACGGATCCGGGCCGCCGCCCGGTTGCCACCCGGGAGCAGGGTGCAACGCCCGCTTGGCGAAACTCCCAACCGGACGGCTCCACCGGGCAGCTGAGGCCGCCCGGCCCATATCCGGTCCCAGGTCCCGCCCTTCGTTCCCCCGGCTGGAGGGGGCTTCGGCACCGGCGGCCTGGGCCTGCCCGGTGGAGCCGCGTGGGGAGCGGCTCCAGGTGGCGCCGGGGCAAACGGCCAGTGCCCTCAGCCCTTCAGGTGGCCGCGGGATCCGAACGCTCGCACCAGGCGGGAGCCCTGCCCCTCGTCGGCAGCGCCGTCACCGACGTTGTACAGCCGGCAGCGCCGCAGTGACAGACAGCCACAGCCGACGCAACCGCTGAGGTCGTCTCGGAGGCGCTCCAGGGCCGCGATCCGGAGCTCGAGCCGGTCGCGCCACGCGGCTGACAGCTGCTGCCAATCCCGCCGCGTCGGCGTCCGCTGGTCCGGCAGCTGAGCCAGCGCCGCGCGGATCTCCTCCAGCGTGAGCCCGACCTGCTGAGCGGCTCCGATGAAGGCCAGCCGGCGCAGGCTGGCGCGGGGGAACCGGCGCTGCCCGCCCGCGGAGCGCTGGGAGCCGATCAGACCCCGCGCCTCGTAGAAGCGGATCGCCGATGGCGCCACCCCGCTGCGGGCGGCGAGCTCGCCGATGGAGAGGGTGGTCGGCAGGACGGCCACGATCAGATGTCGCCCAACATGATGCTTGACATCAACTTAACTTTAAGTCTCACCATGTGTTCATGACAACTGTGCACGATCACACCGCCACCATCCCCGCTCCGAAAATGTCCCCGCCCGCTCTGTATGAGGACCTGACCAAACTGCTGGATCTGATCTCCCAAGATCAGAAGCATTCCGCCGCATCGGCCTCGACGGTCGATGTCCTGTGGGTGCTGTACGACCGCATCCTCAGGGTCGGCCCGAGCAGCTGCGCCGATCCCGACCGGGACCGGTTCGTCCTCTCGAAGGGCCATGGCCCGGCGGCCTACTACGCCGTGCTGGCGGCCAAGGGCTTCATCAGCCCGGATCTCCTGCCCGCTCTGGGAGCCTTCGAATCTCCCCTCGGGCACCACCCGGATCGGCAGCTGATCCCCGGGGTCGAGATCTCCAGCGGATCCCTCGGCCACGGCCTTCCGATCGCGGTCGGGATGGCCATCGGGCTGCGCATCCAGGATCGCCCGGAGCCGCGGGTCTTCTGCCTGCTGGGGGACGGTGAGCTGGAGGAGGGCTCGAACCACGAGGCGCTCTGGCTGGCAGCCGTGCTCGGCCTGTCGGCGCTGACCGTGATCGTGGTCGACAACCGCAGCGCCAGCGTGGGCTGGCCGGCGGGTGTGGCCGCCCCCTTCGCGGCGGCGGGATGGGAGGTGGAGCGGGTGGGGGCGCACGACCGCGGGGCCTTGGAGCTGGCGCTCCGGCGCCGCCCTGGGTCCCGCCCCGGCCTGGTGGTCGCGGAGGCGGCCGAGCCGGAGATGCCGGCATGAGGCAGCGGTTCGTGGACGAGCTGGGGCGCCTGCTGGACGAGGATGCGCGGGTCGTGGTGGTGCTGGCCGCCATCTCGGTTGGGCTGTTCGACGCCGCCCGCGCCAGGCATCCGCAGCGAGTGGTCGACGTCGGGATCCGGGAGCAATCGCTGCTCGGGGTCGCGGCGGGTCTGGCCCATGTGGGCCTCCGGCCGGTCGCGCACACCTTTGCCCCCTTCCTGCTGGAGCGGCCCTTTGAACAGTTGAAGTTGGATCTCTGCCACCAGGGGCTCGGCGCCACCCTGGTCAGCGTCGGCGCCTCCTACGACTTCCCGGAGTACGGCACCTCGCACTTCTGCCCCGAGGATGTGGCCCTGCTGGACACCCTGCCCGGGATCGAAGTCCATGTCCCGGGACACCCCGATGAGGCGGCCACGCTGCTCCGGCACGCGGTCGCCGGCTCAGGGGTCGGCTACGTGCGCCTCTCCGAGTCCGCCAACTCCAAGGCGGT
>JAKABA010000308.1 GCA_021802115.1 bacterium
GCCACGACGCCTTGGAACCAGTGCCACTCGGCGCCGCCCAGGTGCTCCAGAAGCCCGGCCGGCGTCCAGCCGGTGGGCACGACGGAGCGGTGCCACGCCTCCTCGTCAAGTCCTTCGACGATCGCCAAAACGGACTCCCGCTGGCCGCGCAGAAAGTCCCGCAGCATTTCGTCGTCGGCCTCGCTTTTGTGATCCCCAACCATACCCACTCTCCTCGTGCAGCGGCGTGTTGATGGCAGCCTCTTCGCCGAATAGATCCTCGAGTGCCGTCAGTGGTCATCCTAATCCCAGACGGCATCTACTCCGTGAGCACAAGCCACTGCCGACCGTCGATCAACTCGCGGGCCGCATCCAGATGGCCAGTGTGGCAGGCCGTCTCCGCGATGACGTAGCATCACCTCCCGCAGGTCCTGTAGGCGCCAGGAGCCGAACAGCCCATCGGGCCACCACGCTGGGGCAGCTTTGAGCGGGGTCGCAGTGATCACCTTGTCACTCGTCTGGGCCTCACGGCGGTAGAGCTCTATGATCGACCCGCTGGAGACGTCGGCAGCGACATCCCAGGCGTTTTCCGAGGTGCCGACGTCAACTCCCTTGTAGCCGAGTGAGGGGCGGGTCCACCAACTACTGGCCGATTCGTCCATCGATGCGCTCACGTAACAGGTCGGCGTGACCGATATGACGGGCGTACTCGTGGATCATCTCCAGTAGGACCTCGCGCAGCGAGATCGGCCCTTGCCCGGACCCTACGCCCTGGCGGTCGCGGCCACTGACATCGAGACTGGGGGTAGCGGCCACAAACTGCTCGGCGAAGTCCACCTCGGCCCGCCAGGCGTCCCACGCCGCCTGCACCACCTGCGGGTCCGCAACTGATCCGTCGAAGTCCCCGTCCCGGTTCGTGTCGGAGCAGAACAGCCGGGCCGCGCCCTGTCCCGCCATCACGTTCCGGAACGCGTGGCGTTCCATCTCGGCCAGGTGGCGGACCAGCCCCAGAAGCGACATGGTGGACGGCTCTACGGAGCGCCGCGCCAGAGCTTCCGCATCCAACCCCTGGCACTTGATCTCCAACGTCTGGCGCACATAGCGCAAGTACTCGACCAGCGCGGTGCGCTCGTCCGTCAAAGGTGGGCCGCTCTCCCGGGGATCGTCCTGGAGCTCGAGGAACATGTCGGCGCGTCGGGTCGTTGCCATTGCGGCCATTCTAGTCTTCGAGCCCGGGAGAACCGCCGGGAGATCTTCGACTCCATCCTCAGGGCCAAGGTTCTCTGGGCCGACCGGCGCCAGGCTTACAATCGCCACCATCCCCACAGCGCACTGGCCTTCCAGCCGCCGAAGGTCTTCGCCAAGACGTACAACAACCCGAAACGCTCACTCCCCCTGGACTGACAAACGGGGTCCCCTCACAGCTATGTGGAGCAGCTCTACGCCGGGATGGACTGGACAGCATGGGGCGACCTGGAGCGGTACCTCCGGGTAGTGGAGCGCGTCCGCGACCTCCTCTTGCTAGGTTCGCCCAATGTCCCGCCTACCCGAGGGTAGGCGCAAGGCTTCGCCACACGTGGCGGTCGCACTTATGAGGCGTCGTCCTGGACCTCTCTGCATGCCCTCGGAGGCGCACTGGACACCTGCGGATCAGTTGCTGCCGAAACCAGCGAATTGGCACACCGGCGTGCGTCGCGCAGCTCAGGCCGGGTGATCAGGTAGGCGGCGGCGAGCAGCATGACCACTGCCATGACGGCAAGGAGCAGCCGGTAGCCGGTGATGGCGATGAGGCCCGCCCCGAGCGCGATCGAAACGGTCTGGGGCACCGTGATGAGCATGTCCACGGCGGAGAAAACACGTCCTTGGAGATCGGCGGGCGTCAGACGCTGCGTCAGGCTGATGAGTGCAACCACCAGCCAAGGGATTGCCAGGCCAAAGAGGATGAGAGCCGCCGCAACTGGCGCCAGAAGTGGGGGCATCGCGAGGAGCCCAGAGGTGCCGGCGACGACGAGGGCGATGCAGACGAGCCTGGGCTCCCCG
The DNA here is from genome assembly GCA_021802115.1 of bacterium. The sequence continues at coordinate 2,020 of JAKABA010000308.1, forward strand.
ATCAGGCGGACCAGTGGTGCCGCGCTCAGGCCGCCGATGATCGCGCCCACTCCCTGGATTGCAATCAGGACGCCGACGAAGGCAGGACGCTGGTGCAACCCGTTGCCCGCCACCGCATAGGTAATCGTCTCGGCGAACCCGAACACGGTCGTGGCGATGGCACACGCCACGACCACATGACGCAGCTGGATGGAGCGATGCACGTGCACGATGCCGGCAACTACCTCGCGGCGCCAGTGGCTCGCCATCGGTACCGGTGCTGGCTCCCGTACCCGCAGAGCCAGGAGTGTGAGGACCGGAACGGCGAAGGTGATGGCGTCGATGGCCGCGATGACATGGCCACCGACAGCGACGAAGAGCGCGGCGCCCGTGAGAGGCCCGACCAGGCGCATGGACTCTTGGACGGTGCGCAGGGCCCCGTTGGCGTCCGGGAGTAGCTCGGTAGGCACCATCACCGTGAGCAATGCCGACTGGGCCGAGCCGAGTACCGCATAGGACAGTCCGTAGATGGCCATGACCAGATAGATGAGCCAGATCTGGCCCTGGCCATGGACGAAGAAGAGGAGCAGCACTGAGCTGCCGGTCAGGACATTGGTGACGATGAGCAGCGGGCGTCGCCGGACCCGATCAACGAGCAGGCCCGCTGCCGGCGAGAGCAGCGACGGGGCGGTGAAGAAGAAGAACGTGAGGCCGGCAGCTGCGCTGCTTCCGGTGAGGGTCTTCACCCAGATTCCCATGGCCAACCACAGGCACGAGTCACCGAAAAGCGAGATGACCTGGCCGCCTAGGTAGATCCGTGCGTCGCGGTGACTGAGCAGCCGCCGCATGCCCCCTGTACTCGTCGAGGCGACGGTCATCGCGTGCTGGTCTCGTCCCTTGGCAGCAACGCGTGGATGAAGGTGACCTGGCGGGCGTCTTCTGGCGGGGTGGCCCGCAGCCCGTGCACGTAGGGTTCCACCAACGCGTCGACCGCTTGCTCCAAAGCCTGGAGCTCCTCTACGGTCACGTCGAGGATCCAGTCACCAACGCCGCTCAGTGCGAGCCACTGCGGCGGTTCTGACGGCCGCCGGTCGAACCATCGACCGATGAGATCGAGGTACGTCTGCACCAGCACACGGTCGAGTGCAAGGCGTGCGTCGCCCCCTTCACCGCTCAGCGGCGCCAGCTGCCAGCTGGTGAACAGAGCCGTCGCCTGCCAGGGTCTCTCCCGTCCCTTGCCGCCGTTGGCCGGCTCCGCCAACCCCCACTTCGCCAGTTGGCGGAAGTGAAACGAGCAGTTGGAGGGGCTCTCTCCAACATGCTCAGCCGCCTGCGTCGCGGTGAGTGGGCCTTCCGTGCGCAAGAGGCCGACAAGCCGCATCCGGACCGGGTGCGCCAGGGCCCGCAACGCCCGGGGGTCGCTCAGCTCGACTCGACGCTTCAACTCTGTCATGGTGAAAGGATACTTTCGAAAGGACCCTTTTGTCAAGCGCCCGGCGGCGCCGGACTGCGGCGCCCTGGCGACCATCGCCCTGGGGGTGGACGATCTGCGGAACCTATATGGCGACGGGCAGGGTCGGGCCACCCGGCTGGCGCGGCTGACGCCCCGACGCAGCGGACTGGCGGCGCACTGCGCTGATGCTTACTTGGAAGTGGTCCTGGGAACCCTGGAAGCCCCCGATGCTCCGTGGCGCGGGCAGGGCGACCCTCAATCTAGGGAATACGAGGCCCCGCCCGCCAGTGTCCGATAACCTTCACTTATCAGTGCCTCCAGCGCTCTGTGCATAGGGAAGGTATTTCTGAACCGAGGAGGAGAAGGTGGAGGCCTGTGCGTGCCGGGAACCTCATCCGTCGATCCAATCGAGGCGACAGAAGGTTGAAGCCGAACTCGAGCATTAGGAGACAAGTTGGGGCTCGACCTCATCGTTCAAGCCTGGTGTGACCAAGATCGGTAGCCCCGACCGAGTCGCAGAGGGGGACCGTCGGCCCCGCCACTTGACATAAATATGCGCAGAGTGTACAGTCTGCACAGGTACAGTTGCACAAGGAGACGAAGGGATGAAGTTCACAGAGGCGCGAAGTCAGCTCAGCCGGCTCTACTCACGGATTAGTGAGGGCGGGGTCGAGGTCATCGAGCGCAACCAGGAATGCGACGTGGTCATCGCCAACGCCTCCGAGTACCGCCAGCTCCTCGAGC
>JAKABA010000309.1 GCA_021802115.1 bacterium
GATCTATACTCGCGCCGTGTTGCAGCAGCAGACGCCGGCTTTGGTCCCTGAGATGGTCTCTGGCGAGCTTCCCGCGATCAGGACCGAGGTCTTGGGCGTGCCCGTCGACGCGGTCGACTCCGCGGGCGCGCTGCGGCGTTGCGAAAGGGTCCTGGCCCAGGGGGCGGCGGCGCAGCCGCTGCAGATCGTGACCCTGAACCCGGAGATGGTCATGCGGGCAAGGCGCGACCCCAGGTTCAAGGAGGTCCTGCTCAGGGCGGGGTTGGTCCTCGCGGACGGGGCCGGGGTCAGCTGGGCGGCGCGCTGGCTGGGAAGCCCCATCCCGGAGCGGGTGCCAGGCGTCGACCTGCTCTACGAGCTCTGCGCCCTGTGCGCCAGAAGAGGCTGGAGCGTCTACTTCCTGGGCGCCGGCCCCGGCGTGGCGCAGGAGGCGGCTGAGCGGCTCCAGCAGGAGATCCCGGGTCTGCTGGTGGCGGGTTGGGGCAGCGGGTCGCCGGAGGACGCCGAGGCGACGGTCGCGGAGATCCGCTCCCGTGGGGCGCGCCTGCTCGCGGTCGCCTTCGGGGCGCCTGCTCAGGAGCTCTTCCTCGACCGCTGGCTGGCGGCCTCCGGCTGTGCGGTGGGGATCGGGGTCGGTGGCTCCTTTGACTACCTGGCCGGACGGGTGCGCCGGGCCCCCAAGGCGATGCGCGCACACGGCTTCGAGTGGCTGTTCCGGCTGCTGCGGCAGCCCTGGCGGCTGCCCCGGATGCTCCGGGCGGCCCCCTTCTTCATCCTGGTGATGCGCCAGCGGCGGGTCGTGCCCAAGTGACGCCCGGCCACGAACTCGATCTCAGCGTGGTGGTGCCCGCCTTCAACGAGGAGCTGCGCCTGCCTCCCAGTCTCGACCGCATCCATGATTTCCTCGCCGCTCGGGATTGGCGCTACGAGGTGGTGGTGGCCGACGACGGGAGCCGGGACCGGACGGCGGAGCTGGTGCGGCAGCGGGCCAGGACGTGGCCGCAGCTGCGGCTGGTGGCCCTGCCCGAAAACCGGGGGAAGGGGGCCGCGGTGCAGGCGGGGATGCTCGCGGCAACCGGGCGCAGGAGGCTGTTCACGGACGCGGACCTCTCCACCCCGATCGAGGAGATGGACAGGCTGGCAGCCCGGATCGATGGCGGGGCCGAGATCGCGATCGGGTCCCGGGCGGTCGATGGCTCCCGCGTGGAGCTCCATCAGCCCGCCTACCGCGAGCTGATGGGCAAGAGCTACAACCGGTTGCTGCGGCTCCTCGTGCTGCCGGGGCTGCACGACACCCAGTGCGGGTTCAAGCTCTTCACCGCCCGGGCGGCCAGGCTGTGCTTCTCCGAGCTCGAGTGTCCCGGCTTCGGCTTCGATGCCGAAGTCCTCCTGCGGGCCTGTCGCAGCGGGCTGTCGGTGGTGGAGGTCGGGGTGGTGTGGCGCAATGCCAGCGGCACCAGCGTGAACTCCATGTCCGACAGCCTGAAGATGCTGGCCGAGCTCTGGCGGCTGCGGCGGATGAGGGGCTCTCTGGAGCCGGTCACCGAGCACCCTTGATCGAGGAGGGGCTGGGCAGGCGAGAACTCGGCCACGCCCGGTCGGAGCGGGCCCTCGGCCTCGCCAGCTCGCTGGTCTCCGCCACCGACGGCAGCTGGTTCTGGGCGGCAGCCGCGGCGCTGGCGGTTCTGGGTGGGGCCGCTGCGGGGCTGCACCTGCCCACCTCGGGCGACAGCTTCGTCCACATCGCCACCGGCCGGCTGATAGCGTCCCGCGGCCTAGCAGGCTCCAGCTCCTTCATGTTGGGATCTCGGCCTCTCGATCCACGCTCGTGGCTGCTCGACCTGGGCCTCGCCCACATCTATGCGTGGGGAGGGATAGGGCTGCTGGAGATCCTGGCGTCGTTGATGGGGGCCATGACCGGGGCGCTGCTCTGGCTGGCGATCCGCCTCGATGGCAGGGCGCATCCGGTGATGGCGATGGTTGCGCTGGCGCTCGGCCTGGCGGCGCTGGACCCGGCCATAACCTCGCTCACGGCGGGGGTGATGGCGCTGCTGGCCGCGGGCTGGATGGCCTGTTTTGTGGGATTGAGGCAGGGGCGGCGGTGGGCGCCCTGGGGCCTGCTGGCCGTCATCCTCCTCTGGGCCCAAACCGATTCGTTCGTGGTGGTGGTGGGTCCGCTGACGGTGATGGCGCTTCTGTTGCTCACGCCCAAAAGTGGGAGCGCACGCTGGTGGATGCTGCCGATCGGGGTCCTGCTGGCGAGCTGCGTCAACCCGCAGGGCCCGCTGAACTACTCGCTTCTCCCCTACAGCCTGGGGATGTTCGGGGAGAGCCCTTTGCTGCCGCTCTTCAACAGCCCTGACTTCCATCCCTGGGGCGCCCGTCTCTCGGAGCTGACCGCGCTTGCCCTCTTGCTGGGGTACCTGATGGAAGGCCGGCAGGCGGGACGCGCCTGGGGTTTCCTCGCGATGGCGACCGCGGTGCTAACACTCCTGTGGAGCGGGTACCTGCCGCTGTTCCTCGTGGTGGCGGCGGTCGAGGCCGGCCTTCTGCTCTCCTGGTGGGCCAGCAACCTGATCGCGGCCCATCCACCAGCGCGGCGGTGGGGGTCCGGGCGTCAAGTAGCGCTGGTGGCGGGGCTCCCTGCCCTGGTCGCGGTCCTGCTGCTCGGTCATGCGGCCCAGCAGGCGAGGGCGAAGGGCGGGCCCGAGGGACAGTTGGCCGCGATTCTTCCGGTCGCAGCCGCCTCCTGGCTCGGTTCCCATCCCCTGCCCGGGGTGTGGTACACGACCCCTGACTTCGGGGACTACCTGGCCGCCACGGATCCCACCGGCCACAGGCTGGCCTGCACCACCGACCCGGTGGCCGACGGGCCCCGGCTCATGGCGGACTGCGAGCGGCTGGCGGTGCTCAACCAGGGCGCGCTCTCGGTGCTGCGGGCCCTTCAGGCACGGGTCGCGGTGCTTCCCCGGGCCGCCCCGGAGGTGGCCTTCCTGCGCGCGGAGGGGTGGGCGATCCGCTATCGTGATGCCACCACGGTCGTGCTCACGGCCGTTCCCAGCCTGCGCTAAGGTTGCGCCGTTAGATTGCTAGTCCCATCCACCAGGAAGTGAGCAGGAGCCGATGTCCAAGAAGTCAGTAGCCGAGAGGCGGCAGCCCGCGGGACGTGGCGGTGGTGGCCGCAATGGCTCTTCCCAGAGGCCCGGGAGCCGTGGGTCCAGCCGTCGCCCGCAGCGCGGCCAGCAGCGCCGTCCCTGGGGGCTGTTCGCGGCCATCGGCGGGGTGGTCGCGGTCTTTGTGGTGGTGATCGTGCTGCTAGAGGTGACCGCCCCCAGCGGGGCCCAGGACACCCAAGTGCTGCCCGCCCCGGCGTCGGTGGTGTCGGCGATAACCAAGGTGCCTGACTCGGCGCTGGCCAAGGTCGGTGCCGGGGAGATCAACTATCCGCCCCAGGCAATTCCCGGGTACCCCAAGCTCACCAAGGACGGCAAGCCCGAGGTGCTCTACATCGGGGCCGAGTACTGTCCCTACTGCGCGCTGGAGCGCTGGTCCTTGGTCGGGGCGCTGAGCCGATTCGGCCGGTTCTCCAACCTCAAGATCATCAGGTCGTCGGTGACGGACCAGGCCGGACTCAACATCCCCACCTTCACCTTCGCCCATGGGGTGAGCTACACGAGCCGGTACATCACCTTTGTGCCGAGGGAGATGTTCAGCAACGTGCCCGACTCCAAGACCTCGGTCGGCTACGCCCCGTTCCAGACCCTCACCAAGCAGGAGACCGCGCTGTTCACCAACCCCAAGCTTGCCAACGGCGGGTTCCCTTTCGTCGATTTCGGGGGGGTGGTGGCTCAGATCGGGGCCGAGAGCGCTGACGCGGGCTCACACCCCGAGCCCGGCCCCCCCGCGCTCAGCAACCTCAGCTGGCAGCAGGTGGCCCATGACCTCTCCAACCTCAGGTCCAGCCAGGCGCAGATGATCCTGGGTGGGATCAACTACGACACCGCCGCCATCTGCAAGATCACCGGCAACAAGCCCGGCTCGGTCTGCGGCCAGGCGATCGTGCAGCAGCTGGAGGCCAGCCTCTGAGCGCTGCCAGGTCGCGCCGGCGGGTGCTGGCCACCGAGCCCGACAGCAAGGTGGCATCAACTCGAGAGTCCAGTGCGTCC
>JAKABA010000310.1 GCA_021802115.1 bacterium
GAGGGCGGCCAGCCTGGCCACCGCGAGCTGGTCCACCAGGGCGTGGGCGAGTGCGCCGGCCGAGAGCTTCGGCCGGTGGTCCACAGTGCGGACCCGCTGGAGGCGCAGGAGCCCCGCTCGGGCGTCCGCATAGGTGGCGGTGATCGACTGGGCCCGGCTGGAGATCACGGCCTGGCGGAGCAGGGAGTACTCCACCGTCCCAGCCGCGGCCAGCAGCACCGCCAGCAGCAGCAGGAAGCTGAGGGTGAGCCGCCAGCGCAGGCTGTGGTGCCAGGCGATCCTCGGCTCAGTTGACGACAAGCCGGTAGCCGACCCCGCGCACCGTCTGGATCAGGCGGCGGTCGGGGTCATCCAGTTTGCGGCGGAGGTACCGCACGTACACCTCGAGGTTGTTGTCGTCGCCGTAGAAGGAGACCCCCCAGACCGCGTTGAGCAGGCGGTCCCGCTCCAGGACCTGGCCGCGGTGCTCGGCCAGGTACCACAGGAGGTCGAACTCGCGCGGCGAGAGCTCCACCTGCCGGCCGTGGTAACTGGCGCGGCGCTCGGCCCGATCGAGCTCCAAAGGCCCGGCCCGCAGGACGCTCGCCTGCTCGGGCTGTCGCCGTCGCAGCACGGATCGGACCCGGGCCAGCAGCTCGCCGAAGTCGAACGGCTTGACCAGGTAGTCGTCGGCCCCCAGCTCCAGCCCCGCGATGCGGTCCTTGGTCTCGTCCTTGGCGGACAGGATGATGAGGCTGCGGGAGCGCTCGCCGGCCAGCTCCTTGGTGAGCTGGAAGCCGTCGAGCCGCGGCATCATGATGTCCAGGATCACGAGATCGGGGCAGAAGCGGTCCACCAGCGTGAGGGCGGCTCTGCCGTCGGGTGCGGTGCGGACGTCGAAACCCTCCCGGCTCAGGCCGAGCTCGATGAAGTCGGTGATCGCGGGCTCATCGTCGACCACCAGCACCCGGGTGGGGCGGCCCGCGACCTTATCCTCTGGCAAAGCAGACGGGATTATAGGAGCGGACCACCCCCTGATCTCATCACATTCGGGGCCGGCGGTTGCTGAGAGAGCCCTTAGACTCAAGCACCGATGCTGACTGAGGGCACCCCCGGCCGGCTCGTCCGAGCCCGCGGCCAACTGGACGGGCAGCCGCTCTCGTGGTTGGAGCGCGCGGGCCGGGAGCCGGCGGTGCTGTTGGTCCACGGCTGGGGTTCCAGTGCCGCCGCCTTCTCGGGGCTGCTGCGGCTGAGCCGCAGCCCGCGGCGGCTGGTGGCGGTGGATCTTCCCGGCTTCGGCGAGTCCCCCATAGGCGGCGGGGGCTGGGACACCACCAGTTACTCGGAGCTGGTCACTCGGTGGGCGCGGGAGCAGCTTGGCGCTCCTCTGAGCCTGATGGGCCACTCGTATGGTGGGGCCGTCTCGATCCGGCTGGCGCTGAGCTCATCCCCGCCCGATCGACTGCTGCTCTGCGGCGCCTCGGGCATCCGGCCCGAGGCCGGGGCCCCGCCGACGGTCCGGGTCCGCGTCTATCGCGGGCTGCGCTCCCTGAGCGGGCTGTTGCCGGGGCGGCTCGGCCGCGGGGCGCGGGAGCGGCTTGCCGAGCACTTCGGGTCGGCCGACTATCGGGCGGCGGGCCCGGCGCTGAGGCCGACCCTGGTGGCGGCGGTGACCGAGGACCTGAGCTCCCAGGCACGGATGATCCAGGTTCCCACCCTGATCGTCTGGGGCGCCCGCGACACCGAGCTGCCGCTGGAGCCCCACGCCCGGCGCCTCCAGGCCCTGATCCCGACCTCCGAGCTGGTGGTCATGGAGCAGAGCGGCCACTTCCCCTTCGTCGACGAGGCGGCTCGCTTCGCGCGGGTCTTCGACGCCTTCATGGACGCCCCGCTGTGACCCTTCCACTCTGGGAGGCTGCCGTGCTGGCATTGGTCGCCCTGGGGGCCTCGCTCCGGCAGCTCAGCGGCTGGCTCTACCTCCTGCAGCTGGACGAGTACCTGCCGTCCCGGTTGCGCGGCACCGCCATCAGGCGGCTGATCGCGAAATGGCGCTGGCAGCTGGCGCTGGCAGTCGGCGGCATCGCCCTGCTCATCGCCGCCCTGCTGGTGCCCGTGGGCTGGCGGCCCTTGCCGCTGCTGGTGGCGGCATTACTTCCGGCGGCGCTGCACCGGCCGTTCGCGGCCCGCGGCGCTCTGCACTGGACCATGAGGGCCCGGCGGCTCTTTGCAGTCGCGGCCGTCGTCACCTACGCCGTCCTTCTGCTCACCTTCACCCTCGGAGGGCTCGGCGCCGTCGCCGCCGCGTTGGTGGATCTGGTGATCGTGGTCGCCTTGTGCCTGGCGGTCCTGCTGACCGCACCGTACGAGGCCCGTCAGCGGCACCGGTTCATGGCGGCGGCGGAGGCGAAGCTGGGCCGGAGCCGTCCGCTGGTGGTGGGGATCACCGGCAGTTACGGCAAGACCACCACCAAGGTCCTGCTGGCCCAGCTGCTGGACGAGCCGGGCCGGCCCTGCTTCGCCACCCCCGAGAGCTTCAACACCACCCTCGGGGTCTGCCGGGCCATCAACGAGGGGCTCAGGGACGACCATCGGGCGGCGGTCATCGAGATGGGCGCCTACCGGACCGGCGAGATCGCTGAGATCTGCTCGTTCACCCACCCCACCGCGGCGATCCTGACCGCCATTGGGCTCATGCACCTGGAGCGCTTCGGCAGCCGGCGTCGCATCGCCGAGGCCAAGTCAGAGCTCCTCGCGGCGATCCCGAAGGAAGGGCTGGCGGTGATGCCGTCGGACATCGCGGAGAAGGACATCCTGCTGAGCCGCCTGCGGGGACGGCTGGTGGAGGTCGGCAGGCCCGGTGACCGCTGGTGGTTGGAGGGAGAGGAGATCACCGAGCGCGGCACCGGGTTCCGGTTGCGCGGCAGCCGCGGCGAGGACGTGGCGATGACGGTCCCCCTCTACGGCAGCCATCTGCTGTCGGACCTGCTGTGCGCGCTGGCGGCGGCGGTCGAGCTGGGCCGCGACCCCCTAGCGCTGGCGGCCAAGGTTGGCGGCCTCAAGGGGGCTCCCCACCGTTTGGAGGTCAGCCGCAGCCACGGGGTGACGATCATCGACGACTCCTACAATTCCAATCCAGCAGGTGCCGCGGAGGCGCTGCGCCTTTTGGGGGCGTTGCCGGGGCAGCGCCGGGTGCTGGTGACCCCCGGCTTCGTCGAGCTGGGTTCCGAACAGGAGCAGAGCATGATCGATCTGGGCAGGCAGGCGGCACTGGTTTGCTCCCACGTGATCCTGGTGGGGCCCCGCCATTCCGCCGGGGTGGGTAGGGGGCTTGCGGAGGTCGGGTATCCACCCGCGCAGATCAGCGTGGTTGCCGACCTCGCCGAGGCTCAGGCGCTGCTGCCCCGGCTCGGGGGGGCAGGCAGCGTCGTGCTTTTCGAGAACGACCTTCCCGACCAGTACCTGGAGACCAATTGAGCCTGCAGGGTGTGCGGGTGGCGGCGATCTTCGGCGGGGTCTCCCCGGAGCATGAGATCAGCGTGATCACCGCCTGCCAGGCGATGCCGGTGCTGGTTGAGCTGGGAGCGGAGGTGGTCCCCGTCTACATCACCAAGCAGGGCCGATGGCTGACCAGCCCGGAATTCCTCGACCTGGCGACCTTTCGCAGGGGGCTGCCGGAGACAGGTGACCCCCTGAGCCTCGATCTGGACTCGGGCCGCCTCCGGCAGGGCGCCGCCTCCCGCCTGCGACCGCCGCACCAGCTGGACGTGGATGTCCTGTTCCCCCTCGTCCATGGTGGCCACGGCGAGGACGGGGTGCTGGCGGCCCTGGGTGAGGTCGCCCGGATTCCGATCGTGGGATCCGGCGTCCTGGCGGGCGCACTTGCGATGGACAAGTTCCGGTCCAAGCAGCTCCTGAGCTCCCAGGGGCTGCCGCTCGTGCCGGCGCGCCTGGCCTCGTCGTCCGAGCAGGCGATCGCCGCCGCCGCCGACCTCCCCCGCCCTGTGGTCGTGAAGCCCAACCGCGGAGGCTCGAGCATCGGGGTCAGCCTCGTGGCCGACGCGGGCGAGCTGGAGGAGGCCCTCGATCTCGCCTTCCAGTTCGACTCCGAGGTGGTCCTGGAGCCGGCCGTCCGCGGCGCTCAGGACCTCAACTGCGCGGTCAGGTCCTGGGGAAACCC
>JAKABA010000311.1 GCA_021802115.1 bacterium
GAACCGCAGCCGGGTGGGTCGGCGCCGGCCCACCCGGCTTCAGCCGGCCCCGGCCTCCTCCGTACCCTCTTCCTCTGTGACCTCCTGGAACACCGCCCCTGGGGCCAGCCGCTCAGGGCAGAGCATTCCCTGCAGGTGGTCCGACTCATGCTGGACGATGCGGGCGAGCCAGCCCTCGAAGGAGCGCACCAACCCGCGCCCATGGACGTTGCGGTACCGCACCGTCACCCTCTCGAAGCGGCGAATCAGCCCGGCCCGGCCGGGCAGCGAAAGGCAACCCTCGATCGCGTCGACCTCCCCGCTGCCCGCCACCAGCTCGGGATTGCAGATGGCGAACCTGCGGTCCTCGTAGACGATGACCGCGAGCTGGAGGTTGAGCCCCACCTGGGGCGCCGCCAGCCCCACCCCGTTCCACTCCTCGCACCGCACGTACATCTCGTCGACCAACCGTCGCAGCTGGTTGTCGAAGACGCGGATCGGGCGCGCGTGCTGGTGCAGGACCGGGGCGGGGTCGAACACCAGTTGCAGGGGGGCGGTGGGCTTCACTCCCAGATCTTCGCAGGACGCAGCCTGCCCGGGGCGGCCAGGAGTGGGATCGCCTCCGCCTGCGCCAGCTCTGGCCGGCCGATCAGCTCTCCCAGAAAGGCGAGGTGCTCGGCCGAGATCTCCACGCCGATGGCACGGTGGGCAAGCCCCAGGGCGGTGAGGGAGAGGGCATCGGGCCGGCTGAGCCCGACCACCGCTCTCATCAGCCCCACCTCCCGGGTCAGCTTGAATCCGAGTCCGACCAGCTTCCTCCCGTCGACCGAGAGGTCGCTGAAGCCTGGACACCAGGCCCCGGCCACCCTCCCGGCGGTCAGGGTGACCCCCAAGGAGCTCAGCCTCGCCTCCAGGATCCCCTGCACCACGGCCAGCAGCAGGTCGAGGGGTCTGGCGAGCTGGTCGGGCAGGCGGGCAACCATCAGCATGCTCAACCACTCCGGGCCGCCGGGCCCGATGGTTCCCCCGATGGGGCTAACGCGCACCTCACCGATCCCAGGGATCGTCCGGATCGCCTCCAGGACACCCTGCCGCCGGGCCACCGAGGGTCCGATCGTCACCCCGGGCGCGGTCAGCAGCGGGACCACCCGGACCTCCCGGGGAAGGCCCGGCGCCAGATCCAGCCCCGCGCGGCCGGCCACCGCAACGTCATCCTCCGGAAGGGCCGGGTCGAAGTAGGCGGTCCAGCCGGTGGGCATGCGGCCCGGCTGGTTCAAATCGGTCCGGCCTTCCCCGGCTCCGCATCCATGTCGGTCGTCCGAAGCTCTGGGGAGCGCGAGCTCGGCGCCAGGAGATTGAAAAGGGCCTGCAGGGAGCGGTGCGCCTGCATCTCCAGGATCCCGCTCACCCCGAAGCGTCCCGCCAGATATCCCAGCGCCCCCCCGGGGAGCCGGTACTGCAGCTGCTGGGTGACCTCGGTCCTGCCCGCGCCCACCGGTTGGCACTCGATCCTGAGCTCGGCCGTGGCCCCCATGGCGTGGCCCCGGCTGCTGACCAAGAAGGGCCGTTCGCACTCCCCGATGACCCACTCGCTGTCGGCGAACTTTCCGCCGGCCACCAGGCGGATGTGGAGCCGGTCCCCCCGCCGCAGCGGAGGGGCGGAGGAGCCGGTGATCTCCTTGACCCCGAACATCCACTCGGGCGCGTGCCGAACGTCGGCGATGAAGTCCCAGGCGGCCTCCGGGCTGACCGGGATCACGATCCGGTGGCGGACCTCAGGCATTGCCGGCTGCGAAGATTTCCATGTGGCGCACCGAGAATATCCCGTACCGTAGCGGCGATGCGCAGCGCCGAACTCGCCGACATCCCCGAGCTGGCTCGCCTGGATCGCTTTCTGCAGTGGGATCTCGCCACCGTCAATCCCTGGGGCGTGCCGGTGCTGGCGGCGACGGGGGCGCGCCTGCTGCCCGCCAGCGGCGAGATCTGGACCTCCACCACGGTCGGCTTCCAGGCCAAGGTGCGCAACATCAGGCGCCATCCCAAGGTGGCGCTGCTGCGCTACGAGCCGGAGCATCGGCCGGTGCTCGTGCGCGGCGAGGCCGAGGTCCTGGAGGGGGATGGCACCACCAATCTCACCACCCTCTTCGAGCTGATGAGCGGCCCAGAGGGCGCGCGGCCGCTCTTCTACGACTCCGCGTCCGATTTGCGATGGCGAGGTCTCTACCGCCAGTACTGGCGGCGGATTCTCATCCGCGTCCGGGTGGTGGAGGTGGGTGTGTTCGGGCCCGACGGGCTCGAACTCCGCCGCGTCTCGAGCTGGGGGCCGGGATCGGGCGCCTCCGGGCGCGGGTCTGCGAGCCACCGCGACTTCCAGCCGGGAGCGCTGGACCGCAGAGGCCGGCAGATGCTCCTTGACGGGGTGCCCTCGGTGCTCGCCGTTCCCAGTGGCGGCCAGGGTGCCCCGCTCGTCTATCCGGCCCAGGTCAGGCAGGATCGCGCCGGGCGGATTCTGGTCCGGGACCAGCGGGGGCTTCCTGCGGGCGCGGTCCCGCGAGCGTCGCTGGCGGTCCGGGTGCTCGACGACACCTACGAGCTGGCCCGGCAGGTGGGTTGGATCGGACGACTGGAGCCGGGGACGGGGTGGCGGGTGTTGGTGCCCCGCTCGACCTACGGCTTCACCAAACCACCGGGCTGGATCCCGGATCTGGCGGCGGGCGTCGCCGCCCGCGCCGCAGCGGGGAGGGAGATCCGCAGTGGGCGCGTGAGCACCCCCGAGGTGGGGTCCGCCGCGCGCCGCGCGGGATTGACCAGAGCCGCTCCTCTGACACTGTCGGCCCGGGCGTGGGCGGCCCTGGAGGAGCTCTTCAGCGCCACCAACGCGATCGCTCCCTGGTACTCGGCCTGGGCGGCGCTGGCACCGGACCCAGCTCTTCGAGCCCAGCTGACCTACCTTGCCAATCGCTTCGAGCTGGAGCGTGATTGGACCCAGGCGCTCCTGATCCGGGGCGAGCGCCGGGTGCCCGGGCACAGGTTGGCGGGGGCGGCGGTGCGTCTGCACCCGCGGTCCCTTGATCTTAATTCGGAATCTAGGCGTCACGACCGGCTCCTGGAGCGCTCCCGCCGGGTGCTCCGCCGCGAGCTGCCCGACGACCTGAGAGTGGCGGTCGTCAAACCTCTGCGGGGCACGGTTGCTGGGCAGCGTGGCCTTCCACTGGACCGGGCCGCTCGGGAGGCCGTGCGCTCCGCGGCGTTCTCGGGAGCGGCCGCGCTCGACCGGCTTATGAGGCGAGGATGAGGTGTCTTTGCGTTGGCGCGGAACGCTGGGGGTGCTGGTCCAGGTGGGCGCGGTCCGAGCCGCGTTCTGGCAGCCCCGGTGGTTCTGGGCGGCGATGACCACCGCCCTGGTGTCATCCGGGGTTCTGACCGCCCCGGGACGGCCCCGGCCCCGGCTGCGAGCGGATCCGGGATGGATCGCCGGAGGAGTGATGGCTGGGCTCTGCGCCTACCTGGTCACGTTCGGGACCGGCCGGCTGCTGAACCGCTCCTCCCCGGGTCGGCGCTGGCTCAGCCAGGTGCGTCGCTGCACTGACTCCCGGCCGCGGGCGCTGAGGGCGTTGCTGGTGGTCCCGGCCGCGGTTGGAGAGGAGCTCTTCTGGCGGGAGGCGATGCTGGGGGATGGGAGCCAGGGTCTGCTGCAATCCGGGCCCGAGGTGGCGGTTTACGCCGCGGTCCAGCTCGCCTCGGGAAACCCGGCCGTGGTCGGCGGCGGGGTCCTGCTGGGACTGGTCACCACCTGCCTTCGAGTTGGCTCCGGGTCTCTGACCCCGGCGCTGTTGGCCCATCTGGTCTTCTCCGAGATGACCCTGACCTGGCCGGGGCTGCCGCTACCGCATCCGTGCCACCACAGAGCTGTGACCTGATCGTGTCCCTTAGCCAGTGAGTCATATCCGAGAATCGCCAGGTGGCCATGGCCGTGACTGAATTCGTGGACGAGCCCAGCCAGTCCCGATGGACGTCGGACTCGGGCTTGATGGTTGATCGCCAGTCGATCTCCCCTGAGGTCACCGCCGCCGCCAGCGCTGCGGTAAGGCAGCTCGTGGAGCCGGGTGCCACGCGCGTCACCGCCGAGCCGATCCTGCGCTTGGCGGATCGGGCGGTGCTCGGCT
>JAKABA010000312.1 GCA_021802115.1 bacterium
TAGATGCCGTGGTGATATCCCACGAGCATCCGGACCACCGGGCGGATCTCGATTCCCTGGCGGTGGCCCTCCACTTCGCCGACCCGCCGGTCCGGATTCCCGTGCTGGCCCCCGAAGGTGTCCGCGAGCAGATGTACTTCCAGGACTGGGAGGAGCTGCGGTGGGGGACCGTTGCCGACGGGGATCGCTGGGAGCTCGAGGGCTGTGAACTGCGGTTCTCGAGGACCGACCACGGGCCCGAGACACTGGCGGTGCGTCTCGCGGCGGGTGGGACCAGCCTGGTCTACTCCGGCGACACCGGGCCGGGCTGGCGGCCGGACCGATCGTGGGAGGGCTGCGATCTCCTCCTCTGCGAGGCCACCTGGACCAGCGAGCAGGAGGGCCGGGCGCAGCATCTGAGCGGCCGCCAGGCGGGGCTGCTGGGGCGCCGGCTCGCCGCCCGGGAGCTGGTGATAACCCACCGCTGGCCCACCCTGCCGGCCCTGCCCGTGGCCGAGGAGGCGGCCGCAACCTTCGAGGCGCAGGTCCACGTGGCGGCCGATGGGGCGATCTTGCCGTTCCCCAGGGCCTGAGGACGGCGTCCCCTACCAGGGCGGATAGCGGTCGGGGTCCGGTGGGGAGGCGGCGGTGTCGGAGAAGTGCCGGGCGAGATCCCTGGCGACCGCTTCGACGACCTCGACCCCGCGCAGATTCGCCCGCCACCGGCTGGGCAGCGCGCCGGCTCCGAGGGCGGCACCGAGCAGGTTTCCGGTCATGGAGCCGGTGCTGTCACTGTCTCCACCGTGGTTGACCGCCAGCAGCACGCCGTGCCGGAAGTCGCGTGCCACCAGCGCGCAGTAGACCGCGATCCCGAGCGCCTCCTCCGCGATCCAACCGCCGCCGAGGGTCTCGAGGGCCTCCGGCGTCGCCTCCTCGCCTCCGGTGGCCAGCTGAATGGCCATTTGCAGGGCGCGGGTGGTCTCTTCAGAGTGCGGGCGGGGGGAGACGATCTCCACCGCCCTGGCGGCGGCCGCCAGCAGCTGGTCTCCGCGAGCCACCCGACTGATCAGCCAGGCGAAGCAACCGGCCGCCAAGTAGCCGCTGGGATGTCCGTGGGTGATGGCCGCCGCCGCCGCGCCCAGCTCGAAGGGGTCGGCGGCGACCAGGCCGATGGGGGCGACCCGCATCGCCCCGCCACAGCCCTTGCTGTTGTTGCACGGCCGATCCAGCGTCCCAGGGGTGGGTGAGCGCAGCGCTCCCAGGCAGGTGTTGCCGGGTGCCCGCCGGGCCCTGAGGACCGGGTCCTCGACCAGCCAGCCGCTGCGTTCAGAGGGAGCCGTCCGATCCCAGGGCACCGGCAACCCCTGGGTATCGAGCCAGCGCTGGTAGGCGTGCCAGATCGCCCGCAGCGGGTCGCTGGTTCCCTCCGTGCGCAGCTGGTTGTCCGCGCGGATCAGCCCCTCGGCCGTGAACAGCGTCATCTGGGTGTCATCCGTGAAGGTGCCGCTGGGCCACTGCCCCGCCACGTAATCGGTGACGCCATCGGGCCCGTGTTCCCGGCGGATCCCCGTCAGGTCGTGGAACTCGATCGGGGCTCCCAGCGCGTCACCGACAGCGCCGCCGACCAAGCACCCAAGGATCCGGTCGGAGTCGACCGGCGGGCGGCCGTGGAGCTCGAACCGCCGGCCCCCCGGCTCCCTCCGTCCCAGGTCTGTCATCGGCCCACTCCCAATGGTTGTGGCCGGCTCGCCTCCGGTGCGGGCACTCACTCTAAGGTCTCAAGCCCGGTGCCGTGCGCGCCCCGGCCCGGGCGGTGGCCTCCCGGGCTGCGCCACTCGTCATGGCCCGAGGTGCCGCCGTATCCTGATCTCACTCATTTGGAGCACCGGAGGGACCTGGCCCGAGGACGGTGCAGCAACCGGCACGGTGCGCGGTGCTAATGCCAGGTTCGATGAGGAGCCGGCCATGGCAGATCCGCTGGAGTCCCGTGCCGATCCCGCCCGTCAGCGTCTGGCGAGAAGTGTCCTTCACCCCGCCCCCCTGGAGGAGGTGGCGGCCGCGGTGGCGGTGGCGGCTGCAGAGGGGGAGCGGCCCATCTACGTCGAACGCCGGCTCGGGCGGTACCGCTGGAGTCTGTGCCACCGCGGCGGCGGCTATCCTCTGTTGCGCATCTTTGCCAGCTTCCTCCGGGTGGATCATCGCGGAGCGTTCATCGGCTTCCACACCGTGGCCGGGGGCTGGGCCATCGTGGCTCCCGAGCCCTCCGAGTGGGCGGAGCCCGACGCCTGGGCGATCCTGTCCGAAGTCGAGTTGACGGGACCAGGTGGAGTGGAGCTGGCGATCGCGCGGTCCCTCGAATCCCCAAGGGTGTGAGCTGGACGGTGGGCCGAGCGCCGGCAACCATCGGCCCGGCGCGCGCTTCCCAACCTCCCCGCCTGTGGCCATGTCCATCAGGGCAGCCCGTGGCAAAGCCGGCGCCGCGGCGCCTGACGAGAAGATGCGTCCACCAGAGCCGAGTCGGTGACGCCGCTGCTCCTGGGCCGCGTCAGCGGCGACGCTTGGGCTTCGGTCGCCTCTGAGCCGGCCGGCGAGCCGGAGGAGTGGAGTCCAGGTGGAGCTCGAAGAACCCGAAGATGCGCACGGGGCGTCCGCCGTCGAAGGTGGCGACCAGGACCGCGTGGTCGCCGCCGCTGGCCGCCAACCTGGACCTGAAGTGCACGGTCTCCGGGGCCCTGGACGGCATCGAGAGCAGGCCGTAGATCTCCTCCCGGCAGAGCAGCGCCAAGGTGAGCTCACCGCCATCCTCGATCGGGACCAGCCCGATCGGCTCTGTCTTCAGCAGGCGGCGCGCCAGCTTGGCCCCGGACCTCGCGCTGACATCGATCGCGACAACCGGAAGGCCGGAGGCGCTGCGGGTCTGGGGAACAGGGGGGCCGGTGTGGAGCTGAGCCCTGGACCTGAGGGAAGCCACCATCTCCCATCCCACCCCGCCAACGTGCACCCATGCTCCGTCCGGCACCAGGTCGTCGCGCACCAGCCCCGACCTCACGTCAAGGTCGACCGGGGTCGGTGCGGATGGTGGGGCCCAGGGATCGGTGGGCTGCTCGGAGGCCGAGATCTCCTGGGCGGGAGCCAGTCGGAAACGACCCGGGCGGTCCTCGGGAAGCCGCAGCAGGCCCCTGATGGAGCCGCGCAGCCGCGCCAGATGGTCGGCCTTGTCGAAGGCCTGGACCGCCGCCAACGTCAGCAAGAGGTGGTCGGCCTGCGCCTGACTCGGCTCTCCCCCTGAGGACTTCTGCGCAGAGAAGAACATGGGGACCGGCTCGAGCGTGGTTGGCCATCCGAAGCGGTGAGCCCGGCGACCGGCGACCGGCATCTCCTGCTCGGTGATGAAGATGAGCCCGAGGGCGCCCTCGGGGAGCGCCTCGGGGTTGAGTTCCGAGATCGGGGCTGAACCGTCGGGAACCAGCAACAGTCCGGTCTCCACCTCCGCCTGCCCCAGCACCACCGCCTGGTACCGGGCGGCCTGGCCCCCCACGTGCACCTCCACGGGCAGGGTGACCGTGTCCGGCACCCGGATCCAGGGCGCGGTCTCGAGGAACTCCTGGGCGGCAGCCATCAGCGCCGCCCAGGTGTCGGGCGAGGGCGGGTCCTGGTTGGCACGGTAACCCCCGAGGTCGCCCAGCATGCTGTCCATGATCTCCCCGGCCTCCACGGGCAGTTCGGCGCCCAGGACCGGGCAGGTGAGACCCACGGCCTTGGCGGCGGCTCTAAGCGCTCGGGCGGTGCCTGGCTCGCAGATGAGGTGGGCAGGTCGGGCGCCGCCGGCCAGAGCCGTGCTCAGGCTGCGCTCCAGCACCTGCCGCGAGGTGGCGGCCACGCCATTGCCCAGGATCAGCCCGCTGTCCGCATCCAACACCAGGCCAACCGTGACCCGGCTCTGCCCACGGACAGAGACTGAGCCCGCGGCGTCCTGCCACAGGACGATCCAAGCAGGTCCATCGGCTGGCTCGGGGTTCAGCTGAGCCGGATCAGAGATGGCGATCCCTCTCTGATCGACTGCTGACGAATTCGGCTACCGGATACACTGGGTCTCTCCCACGCGAGATCGAGGAACAGTTGCAAGCAGAGCTGGCGGGTCTCCCGG
>JAKABA010000313.1 GCA_021802115.1 bacterium
CCGCGGGGACGTTCAGAGAGTTCCCCAGCGCGACCTGGATCGGGACCACGCCGGCGTAGGTCCCCTCGTAGTCGTGGACCACGAACGGGCCGCCCCCGGGCCCTCCCGTGGGCAGCGAGAACGGGCTGTCCAGCACCGGGGTCGTCATGGTGATCTTGCGAGCGGCCAGCGCCGCCGAGTAGGTGTAGAGCTTGAACGTGGACCCCGGCTGGCGGGGCACGGCCGCCATGTCGATCTGGCCGCCGGGGACGTTCGCCCCGGCACCACCGACCCAGACCTCGACCTGGCCGTTGGCGGGGTTCTCCGCGACCAGGGCGCCGTCGGTCATGTGCATCGCCTGGTGGCGGGCGATGTCGGCCGCGACCATCTGCTGGGCCACCTGGTTCAGGTGCAGGTTGAGGCTGGTGTACACGCTGAGTCCCATGGTGGAGTAGCGCGGGCCGTACCGGGACAGCAGCCACGACTCCACCTGGTCCACGAAGTAGGGGGCGTTGTTGATCGGCGCCTCACTGCCCGAGGTCAGCGCCGGAGGCTTGGCCATGATCGCCTGGGCCTCGGCCTGGCTCAGGCCGCTGTACTTGACCATGGCGTCCACCACCGCCTGCTGGCGAATCCGGGCGCCGGCCATGTTGGTGATCGGGTCCAGGTAGGATGGCGCCGGCAGCAACCCGGCCAGAAGGGTCGCCTGCGCCGGCGTCAGCTGGCTGGCGCTGACTCCGAAGTAGGTCTCGCTGGCGGCCTGGATCCCGGTCGCGCCCTGGCCGAAGTAGACGTCGTTGAGGTAGTCGTCGAGGATCTGGGGCTTGCTGAGGCGGGAGGTGAGCTCGTTGCCGTACAGGATCTCCTTGACCTTGTAGGCGATCGACTTGTTGTCGTGCAGATAAAGGATCTTGGCGACCTGCTCGGGGATGGTGCTGGCGCCCTGGGCCGCACTGTGGTGGATGACGTCGAAGATCCCGGCCTCGACGATGCGGCCGATGTCAAAGCTCGGCGCGCTCCAGAAGGAGTGGTCCTCGATGTCCACGATCGCGGTCCTCATCACCGGCGCGATCTGGTCAAGGGGCACCGGGATCCGACTTGAGCCCGATGGGTGGAGGTCGGCGATCACCTGGTTCCCCTGGCCGTAGATGACGGTGTCGGTGGGCAGGGGCGTGCCCGCGGGCAGGGCGCTGTAAGCCCGCCCCAACGCGGTCAGGGGGATGGTCAGGATCACCAGGCATGCCAGCCCGGCCAGGGCGACTATGGCCGTCCAGCGACGCCAGCTCAACCCTGTCGGGACGAGGTTGCCCCGGCGCCGGCGCAGGTTGGCTCGGGTGCTGGTCTGCAGGTTGATGTCTCGCATACTTGTCGATTGGGCACGGCGCGGGGCCAGCGACCACTGGTTGTCCAGGGCCCGGCCAGGCGGGGGAGGCGCACTACTCGCGCCGTGCCCAACCCTAGCAACGCCGCGCGGGGTGCTTTGGTTTCGATCAGCTTCTTGGGGAAGGCGTCCCGGGGCTGCCGGGCGGGTGGCCGGCTTGGGGGACAATCAGGCTGGGCCGGGGCGCGCCGACGCCGCGCCGGCCGGCCCGGACGCAGCTTGGAGGTGACCTTTGAGTCAGGATCGGGGACCGGATGGGCAGGCTGTGCCGGTGCTCGGTCCGCCCCGCCGCGGCGCCAACTGGCGGGTGACCGGCCTGGCTGCGGGGATCCTGCTGATCCTGGTTCTGCTGAGGCTAGTGACCAGCCACCCCCAGCCCAGGCCCTCGCACCTGAGTCCGAGCGGCGCGGCGGTGGGGTACATCGATGCCCTGCGCTCCGGCAGCCTGGTCAGCCTGGAGAGCTATCTGGCGCCGGCGCAGCGTCAACATGCGGGGCAGGAGCTGGCCGCCCTGCGCGCCGACCACGTTCTGCTGGTTTCGCCGGTGGTGGAGAGTGCGGTGGGCGAGGGCACCTCCATGACCGTGGCGATCACGGTGGAGGTCTGCTATCGCCGCCGCACCGACCGGTCCTACACCTGCCAGCTCCTGGAGCACCAGCCGCTCGGGCTCCCTTCCACGCTGGAGAGTGTCGAGGTCCGCGGCCGCTGGTACATCAGCACCCTGCTGTACCCCCAGCCGCTGGGCTGAGTCGAACTCAGGCGCGGTGCCCGTCGCCGCCCAGCGCGGGACCGACCTGGAGCTCCGGGTCGAGCAGCCGGTCGATCTCCTCGGCGGGGAGGCCAGACTTCTCCAACGCCACCTCGCGGACGGTGCGGTCCGACTCGAAGGCCTCGTGGGCGATCGCGGCCGCCGCATCGTATCCGATCGCCGGCACCAGGCCGGTGCAGATGGCCAGACCCCGCTCCAGCAGTTCGGGTCCGCGGCCGGTCGCCGCGATCCCCTCCACCGCCCGGGACGCGAAATTGGCGGTGGCGCGGGCCAGCAGTTCGATCGCCTCCAGCAGGTTGTGAGCCGCCACCGGCAGCATCACGTTCAGCTCCAGCAGCGACCCCGTGGCCCCTGCGAAGGCGACGGTGGCATCGCAGCCGATCACCTGGGCGACGACCATCAGCAGGGACTCGCAGATGACCGGGTTCACCTTGCCCGGCATGATCGAGGAGCCCGGCTGGACCGCCGGCAGGCTCAGCTCGGCGATCCCCGCGCGGGGCCCGCAACCGAGCAGGCGGATGTCGTTGGCGATCTTGTAGAGGGAGATGGCGCTGGCCCGGACCGCGCCGGAGGTGAACACCACCGCGTCCAGGGTCGACTGCGCCTGAAAGTGGTTCTCGGACTCCTTGAGGTTGGGGTCGTATATCGCCGCCAGGCGCTTGATAACCCGGCCGGCGAACTCGGGGTGCGTGCCGATGCCGGTGCCGACCGCGGTGCCGCCGAGGGCCACCTCGAGCAGCTGGCTGCGGGCGGTCGCCAGCCGGAGCAGCGCCCGCTCGACCTGGCCGCGGTATCCCAGGAACTCCTGTCCCATGCGGATCGGGGTCGCGTCCTGGAGGTGGGTGCGCCCGGTCTTGATCACCCCCCAGAGCGACTCCCTCTGCCTGTCGAGGGCCTGCTGCAGCTGCTCCAGCGCCGGCGCCAGCTCCTCGCTCATGGCGGCCAGCGCGGCCAGGTGGATCGCGGTCGGGAACACGTCGTTGCTGGACTGCCCCAGGTTGACGTGGTCGTTGGGATGGATGGTCGCCCGGTCGCCGCGGTCGGCGCCCATCAGCTCCAGGGCCCGGTTGGCGATCACCTCGTTGGCGTTCATGTTGGAGGAGGTGCCGCTGCCGGTCTGGAAGATGTCCACCACGAACTCGGCGTCGAACAGCCCGCGAGCCACCTCGTCAGCCGCGGCGGCGATCGCCTGGGCGCGCTCCGGGTCGAGCAGGCCCAGCTCCAGGTTGACCTGGGCGGCCTCCCGCTTGATGGCGCCGATGGCGGCGATCATCCGTCGCGGCAGTCGCAGTCCGGAGACCGGGAAGTTGACCACCGCGCGCTGGGTCGAGGCCCCGTAGTAGGCGCGGTCGGGCACCGCCAGCTCCCCCATGGAGTCGCGCTCCAGCCGGACCGGTTCCTCGCTCACGCCTTCGAGTTTACGGGGGACGCCGGCTCCGACGGCTCGGGCCCGGGACGCCAGTCGTCCACGAGGCGGCGCACGAAGCTGTCCTGGCCGGCCCGCCGCTCCGGGTGGAGTGGGTAGTAGCCCTCGAAACGGCGCAGCACCAGGCAGATCACAACTCCGATCCCCGCCACAGAGTAGGCCGGGGGCGCCCGGAAGAGGAACAAGACCAGCGGAAGTCCGAGGTAGGCGAGCAGCACTCCCAGGCCACTGCGCCGACCGATTCCGCTCACCGCCAGCAGCAGCAAGACGAACCCCAGCCCCGCCAGTGACCACAGGGCGACCGCTCCGGTGGCGGTCGCCACCCCTCGGCCGCCGTTGTAGCGGAAGTAGAAGGGCCAGCCGTTCCCGATCACGGCCGCGAGGCCCGCGCCCGCCGTGACCCATGCCGGGGCTCCCAGCAGGTCGGCCGCGAGCACCGGGGCCAGCCCCTGCCCGAACTGGAGGGGACCGACAAAGGCCGCCGGCAACAACCCCACGCTGTGGAACAGGTTGCTGGTTCCGATCTTGCCGGTGCCGACCTCGCGGAGGTCCACCCCGGCCGCCCTGC
>JAKABA010000314.1 GCA_021802115.1 bacterium
GGCGCGCCATCGAGCGCCACACCCTGGACGATCTCCAGCAGCTGGCGGGCACGGTCAGCACCGTCGTCGGCTGAGCGAAGACCTGCGGCTGTCGTTCTGCTCGGCGTTCGCGCTCGCGGCTGAGCGAGCCGATGCCATATAGTGCAAGCAGCAATATGGCCGCATTGATCACCGGACAACGGCTGGACCTGGCGGGGCTCGCGGTGCTGGGCATCCTCTACGAGGGGGAGCGGCACCCGTACGACATAGCGCGGCAGATCAAGATCCGCCACCAGGAGGACCCTCCCGGCCACACCAACCGAGCCCTCTACCACGCCGTGGAGAAGCTGGTCGAGGCCGGCCTGATCGAGGCGGTGGAGACCGTCCGGGAGGGCCGCCGGCCGGAGCGGACCCTCTACCGCATCACCGACGAGGGCAAGGAGGAGCTCCGCCACACCCTGGTCGACGTCCTGGCCAGCCCCCAGCTGGGGAGCCGGGCCTTCAGGGCCGCGGTGGCCCGGCTGGGCTACCTCCCGGAACGGGAGGTCGTGATGGCCCTCGGCTCCCGGTTGGCCGGCCTCCAGGGGATGGTCGCCCACGCCGAGGCCTCCGCCAGGATCCTGCGCGACCGCACCGGCCTGCCGCGTCTGTTCCTGCTGGAGCTCGAGTTCTCGCTGGCGATGATGCGGGCCGAGTCGGCCTGGGTGGAGGACCTGCTGGAGAGCCTGGCCCGAGGCGACCTCGATGTCGACCAGGCGTGGCTGGAGCAGATGCCGAGGGGGCTTCCTGAAGCCGGCGCGGTCCCCCTGGCCATGCGGCGTCACGGCGAGATGGAGCCGCTTCCCGCAGCGGAAGCGCAAGTTCGAGGAGATCAGAGATGAGCGAAGCTGCCGAGGGCGCCGTCATCACCACCCGCGATCTGCGCAGGACGTTCAAGAGCCGCCGGGGAGCGGTGGAGGCCGTGGCGGGGGTCACCATGTCCGTGCGCTCGGGTGAGATCTTCGGGTTTCTGGGCCCGAACGGCGCCGGCAAGACCACCACCCTGCGCATGCTCGCCACGCTGCTGCCCCCCACCTCCGGAGAGGCGCAGGTCGCCGGGTGCGACCTCAGGCGCGATCCCGGGGGAGTCCGGGAGCGGATCGGGTATGTGGGCCAGATGGGCGGGTCGGACCCCGAGATCACGGGAAGGCACGAGCTCGAATTCGAAGCCAGGCTCTACGGGCTGGGGGCCCGGGAGGCGGCCCGGCGATCGGCCGAGCTGGTGGAGGCGCTGGAACTCGATGCCTGCGCCGACCGCAAGGTGAAGACCTACTCGGGCGGCCAGCGCCGGCGGCTCGACATGGGGCTCGGGCTGGTGCACCGGCCGCAGCTCCTGTTCCTCGACGAGCCCACCACGGGCCTCGACCCCCAGAGCCGCGCCCGCATGTGGGTCGAGGTCCGCAAGCTCCGCGACCAGGGCACCACCGTCTTCCTGACCACCCACTACCTGGAGGAGGCGGACGCGCTCTGCGACCGGCTGGCCATCATCGACCACGGCCGGATCGTGGTGGAGGGAACCCCCGACCAGCTGAAGCGAGCCGTGGCCGGGGACGTGGTCACGGTGGGGGTGAGCGGAGCCGGCCAGGCGGTCCTGGACCTCGTGGCCGGCCAGCCGTTCGTGCGCGAGGCGAGCCTGGACGGCGACGTCGTCCGCCTCTATGTGGATCGCGGAGAGACCGCGGCCCCGGACCTCCTGCGGCTGCTGGATGCGGCCGGCATGGAGCTCTCCACCCTGGCCATGAGCCGTCCCAGCCTGGACGACGTCTTTCTGCGCCAGACCGGACGCTCCCTGCGGGAGTCGGAGGCGGCGGCATGACCGCCGGCACCGGGACGGGGGCGGCTTCATGAAGCTGCTCCGCGACACCTGGCTGGTCTTCCAGCGGTACTTCTCGCTGTTCATCCACAACCCCGCCTGGGTGGCGGTGGGGGTGCTCCAGCCGGCCCTGTACCTGCTGCTGTTCGCGCCCCTGCTGAAGTCCATCGTGCACCTGCCCGGCTTCCCTCCGGGAGGCGCCTACAACGTCTTCGTGCCCGGACTGTTGGTCCAGCTCGGGATCTTCGGGGCCTCGGGAGTCGGCTTCAGCCTGATCACAGAGCTCAGGGGCGGAGTGGTGGAGCGCCTCAGGGTCACGCCCGTCAGCCGCCTGGCCCTGCTCCTGGGGCGAGCGCTGAGGGACACCCTCACGCTCCTGGTCCAGTCGGTGATCCTGGTCTTGATCGGGCTGCCGTTCGGACTCAGCATCCAGCCGCTGGGGATGCTGATCATGCTGGCACTGATCGGGTTGGTGGGGCTGCTCTTCGCGTCCATCTCCTACTGGCTGGCGCTGGTGCTGAAGGACGAGAACTCGTTTGCGCCGATCATCTTCACCGCCGCCCTCCCCCTGCTGCTGCTGTCGGGAGTCCTCTTGCCGATGTCACTGGCCCCCCAGTGGCTGCAGACGATCTCCACCTTGAACCCGCTCTCCCACGTGGTCAGCGCCGCCCGCTCCATCTTCCTCGGCCATCTGGCCAACCAGACGGTGCTGGAGGGCATCGTGATCGTGGCCGTGCTGGCGCTGCTGGCGGTGGTGGGGGCGGCGCGGGCCTTCAGCCGGGCGGTGGCATAGGGCGATCCGAACCGGCGCGGGTTGGCGCTGGGCCCCACCGCCGGGCGGAGCCGGCGGCCGCCTGTCGCAAGCCGGTCGCGACCGTTGCGGGTCGGGGCCCGGGTGTTGAAATGGTCAGGTGGGAATCACCCGGGCATGGGCCATCGGCGTGGTCCTGGCGATCGCCGGTGGGCTGGCCCTGGGGTGGGGCCCCATGGCCGTGCGGGCCGCCAGTGCCGGCAGCACCTACTTCCCCACCACCCCGCACCGCCTGCTCGACACCCGCGCCACCGGACAGACTCTTCAGGCCGGCGGCGCGCTCACCATCAGAGTCGCCAACAGCGCTGAGGTCCCGGCCGACGCCACCGCGGTGGCCATCAACGTCACCGTGACCGACACCACCGCCGCGAGCTTCCTGTCGGTCTACCCGGCTGGCCAGCCGGCCCCGGCGACTTCCAATCTCAACTGGCAGCGGTCCGCCACCGTCGCCAACCTGGTGGTGGTGGCGGTGGGCAGCGGCTATTCGGTGACCCTCCGGAACGCCGACGGCAGCGTCGACGTGATAGTTGACCTGGAGGGCTACTTCGCTCCAGCCTCGTCAGGCGGAGCCTACTTCGATCCCCTGGTCCCGGCCCGGATCGCCGACACCCGAGCCGGCAGCGGATACCAGGGTGCGGGCTCGGGCCTGAGCCCCCAGGGAACCCTGCAGCTCCAGGTCGCCGGTCACGGCGGGGTCCCCGTCGGCGCCGTCGCGGCGGTGCTCAACGTCACGGTCACCAACACGACCGCGGCCAGCTACCTGTCCGTCTATCCCTCCGGCGAGGCCTGGCCCGGCAGCTCGACCTTGAACTGGGCTGCGGGCCAGACCGTGGCCAACCGCGTGATCGCTCCGCTGGGCAGTGACGGGGCCATCACCTTGCTCAACGACCGTGGATACGCCGCCGCCACAGTTGACGTGAGCGGTTACTACACGGCCTCCGCCTCCGGCGCCCTGTCCAGCCTCTACTACCCGGTGGCACCCCAGCGCGTGGTGGACACCCGCAGCCAGGGTGGGCCGCTGGCACCCCAGGCGACGCTGAGGGTGCGCCTGGCCGGAGTCGGCGGGATCCCCGTCCTCGCCAGCGCGGTGGTCGTCAACCTCACCGCCACCGACACGACGGCTCCGGGCTTCATGGCCGCCACTCCGCTACCGTCCTGGCCGCAGACCTCAGACCTGAATTGGGCTCCGGGGCAGACCGTGGCCAACACGGAGATGGGCCCGCTGGGAAGCACCGGCCAGCTGGCGCTCTACAACTCCGGCGGTTGGACCGACGCCATTGTCGACCTCTACGGGTATTTCCTCCCCCTCGACCCGCAGAGCAGCCCCCAGTACACCTACTGGTATCAGGCGAGTGGCGCGTCGGTATGGCAGCAGGCCGCCGCCAGCGCCGCCGGCCACTTCCTGCAGAGCTATGTGAGCAGCGATGGCG
>JAKABA010000315.1 GCA_021802115.1 bacterium
GAGAGCGGGTTGCTGGCGCAAAGATGCACCTCGGCGCCGGCCGCCTGCAGCGCCAGGGCCAGGTTGGCGGTCTCGGCGGTCACGTGGAGGCAGGCTCCTACCCTGAGGCCGGCCAGCGGCCGCTGGGCTGAGAAACGTTCCCGGATCTGACCCAGCACCCGCATCTCAGCGGCGGCCCACTCGATGCGGCCCCGGCCCTCTTCGGCCAGGGCCAGATCGGCGACGTCGGATTTGATCTCGGCGGCGGATGAAGTCTGGGCCACTTTCTCTCCTCAAAGTTCCAACAAGGTCTCGACCCGCGCGCCCTCGAGGCGGACGCGGCCTCCCAGCGCCCTCAGCTCGATGAGGAAGCCATAGCCGGCCAGCTCGCCGCCGAGCGCCTGGATCAGATCCCGGGTCGCCACCGCGGTGCCCCCGGTCGCCAGCAGGTCGTCGATCACCAGGATGCGCTGGCCGGGCTGGATCGCGTCCTTGTGCACCTCCAGCACCGCCTTGCCGTACTCCAGCTCGTAGGTGGCGCTGATCGTCTCGGCCGGCAGCTTGCCCGCCTTGCGCACCGGCACCACCCCCAGCCCCAGCTGATAGGCGAGGACCGCCCCGAAGGTGAAGCCGCGAGACTCGATGGTGGCGACCGCGTCCAGGGGTACCCCGCGATAGCGATCGGCGAGAAGGTCGCATGCGGTCCGGAAGGCCTCGGCGGAGGCGAGCAGCGGGGTGATGTCGCGAAAGAGCACCCCCGGCACAGGGTAGTCCGGCACATCCCGTATGAACCGCCGCAGATCCGGCTGCGGGACGACCTTCTCAGCCTGCACCCCGACATGGTATTGGGTCGGGACCATGGGTCCCGGCGCGGGACCACGGCGAAGTCCCGCGGTCAGTCGGCCGGAGCTGCCGGACCGGCCACTCCGCGGGGCGGCGCAGGCCGAAGTCGGACCCTGGTCAGGAGCGCAGGCTGGCGCTCTTGGCGGCCAGTGGGGTCTGGGTCCAGAGCGCTCCAAACACGAACATCACGACCACCCCGATCGCGATCGGGCCCAGCACGATGCCGATGTGGGTCGCCTTCTCCAGGACCGCGAAGCCCACCGCCACCACAACCACCGCCAGGAGGACCGAGACCACCCGGGGCACCCGCACCTTCTCCAGCAGCTCCCCCAATCCGGGCATGGAGTAGGCGATGGCGCCGATGACGGTGCCCACCACGAGCCCCAGCCCGAGGCCGGCCAGGACGTCCAGGGGCCAGTGGATGCCGGCCAGGACGCGCGCCCAGCCCACCCCTGCCATCACCAGGAGCGAGAGCAGGGAGAGCCACCGCCGCTGGGTCACCCACAGAGTAGCCACGATCGCCCCGCCGAAGGCCAGGTGGTCGCTGGGGAAGGAGTTGCCGTGGGCGGCCGCCGCCAGCAGAGGCACGTGGTAGGAGGAGAGATAGGGCCTGGGCTCGTACCAGAGCAGGCCCAGCACGTGATTGATGAGGAGCGCGACCACCGCCGCGACCGCGCCGGCCAGCGCCTCCAGGCGGGTCCTCCTTGTGGGGGAGCCCAGGAAGAACAGGGCGACCAGGACGAACGCCAGGGAGAAGATCCCCCACTCCGCCAGGGCGGCGGCGGCGGAGTTCCAATCACCGCCATGGG
Organism: bacterium; assembly: GCA_021802115.1. Next base: position 1,632 of record JAKABA010000315.1, read on the forward strand.
GACCCTGCTTGGCCAGGACCTCGTAGCCCGCGTAATTCCAGCGCAGGATCGAGGGGGCTATCGGTGTGGCGGAGAGGATCGAAAACATGGATGCACCACCTTGAAGATTCCGACCCTGACACTGTATCGGCAGATGACCCCGCCTGCTGAGCGCCACCACCACCGCTGACGCCCCGGCTGGTGCGCGGCCCTGCGCCGCGATTCACCGCGGCGCGGAGACGGCACAGGGTCGCCGCCGGGTCGGCGGCCCGGCGCAGCGCTCGTCGCTACAGCGGCTGGCGAGAGGAGAAGCCGCGGTCGCGCGGGTGCCAGTAGCCGACCCTCGGCTCGCCCAGACGCCAGCAGAGGAAAGCCGGCTGGCCGTCCACATGGGCGGGGAAGTCGACCAGGCCGGTCTCCAGATCGCGGAGCAGGATCCCCATCGACCGCAGCAGTTGGAAGTCCTCCTGCGCCTGCTGGCCGGCGGTGAGGATCCGGGACGCCCATCCGCCTCCTCCGTTGTGGCCCGCCAGCGGCTTGAGGCGGCGCGCCTCGACGGTCGTCAGCCCGATCTCCTCCCTGAGCCGCACCAGCAGGGGGCGCAGCTCGGGCAGCAGCCGGTTGGCCTGCTCCACCGTGAAGTCCGGCTCGGCGGTCATCGCAGGGGGAGAAGGGGTTCGGCCACGGCGGCCAAGTTACCGCAGCCGGCCGCAGACGTCGAGCGTGCGGTCCGCGCGCGGGACTTCGTGAACCGGCCCTCCCCGTGGGCTGCCACCGGACGCCACCGCCGCCGAGACCACGTCCTCAGCCGAGGTGCGACCCGATGAGAGACCGCCAGGGGGTGGGCTTCGCCCAGCGCTCGATCTCGGAGTCGCCCACGCTCCGGGTCGCCATGATCTGCCGCCTCGCCCGCAGCGTCCGGGGCATGAGCCGGGCGGCATCGGCGAGCCCCAGCGCCGCCTCCGGGTGGCGGCCCAAGGCCAGCCCGGCCCGCAGCCCAACGAGGCCGGCGGCGCTGACACACTCCGGCCCCAGGATCCAGCTCCTGGGGGCGTTGCGTAAGAACAAGAGCGCCCGGTTGGCGAGCACGTGGCGCTCGATCGCGGCGGTGCGGTGCAGGCCGCTGCCACCGCGGCGGTGAGTGGCCCGGGCCCGAGGCTCGAAGAAGCTGCGCCAGCCCCGCCAGCGCGCGCGCCAGTCCAGGTCCACGTCCTCCAGGTACGCGAAGAAGTCTTCGCAGAACACCTCCCCGAAGATCGCCACGTCCTCGAGCATCTGGCGGCGGTACACGGCGGCGGCCGCGGTCACCCCGAACACCTCCTCCGCCGTTGGATACCGATCCGGCCCACCCTGGCCGCGGTTGGACACCCACCCGCTGCGGTGCAGCACGTGACCGGCCGAGTCCACCACCGGGGCTTGCCCCTCTCGCAGCAGAAGCCCGCCCACGCTGCCCACGTCGGGGGCCGAGCCCATCCGCCGCACGGCTTGCGCGAGAAAGTCCGGGTCGAGCCGCACATCGAGATTGCAGAGCAGCACCAGCTCGGCCGAGGTCATCCGGATCCCCTGGTTGGCGGCGTGGGCGAAACCAAGGTTGCCGGGGTTGGCGATCACGGAGAGATCCGGCTGAGCGAGGAACCACTCCAGGGATCCGTCCTGGGAGCCGTTGTCCACCACCACCACCTCGCTCGGTGGATGCTCCTGGGCCCGGATCGCACCCAGCGCCGCCTCGCAGTCGGAGCGGCCGTTCCAGTTGATCAGGACGGCCGCCACTTGGTGGGCCGGGGTCACCGGGGCCACGCTCACGGGCTGACCCGCGGGCGCCGGCGCAGCGCGTTCAGGACCAGCAGCACCCCCAGCCGGGTGGATATGCCGAGCCACACCAGGGGCGCGAGCCAGCCCTCTGGGCCGTTGCGGTAGTGCAAGGAGTAGAAGCGCCACATCGAGCGGTGGAAGTGCACCAGCATCGTGAGCGCCACCTTCTCCGAGCTGCGCCCCTTGAGGTGGAGCACGTGCGCCTTCGGCTCGTACCAGACCTGAAGGCCCAGCCTGGCCATCTGCCAGCAGAGCTCCAGATCCTCCCCGTACATGAAGTAGCCCTCATCCAGGCCTCCGACCTCATCCCAGACCGTGCGCCGGACCAGAAGGCAGGCCCCGCTGCCGCTGTCCACCGCCATCGGCCGATCCAGGGACACGTTGGTCAGGTTGTATGCCCCGATCCGGGCACTGCCGGGCCAGAGCCGGCTGAGACCCAGGAGCCGGTACAGCGCGATCTCGGGGTTGGGGAAGGTGCGGCGGCAGGCGCGGTCCAGGCTGCCGTCGGGGCGCACGATCCGCGGCGAGACGGCGGCGCGCCGAGGATCCGCCAAAAGCGCCACCGACATCGCCTCCAGCGCCCCCGGCAGGAGCCGCGCGTCGGGGTTGAGAAGTAGCAGGAGCTCCCCG
>JAKABA010000316.1 GCA_021802115.1 bacterium
CGTGACGCCGGAGCGACCTGATCCTTCACACCATGAATGTCCCGCTGGAAGCCGTCGGAGGGCGCCCTCGACAGAAATCACCCCCAGCTTGACCCACCACTCCAACTCGCCAACCTCTTCCCGGTTCACTCAACTACTCTCATGGGCAGTACCGCACACTTCTCGGCCAGCTGCTCCCAGCCCTCCTCGGGAGGAAGGTGAGATGCGGCCGCCCCAGTGCGGGACCGCTCTCGAGTCCTTGGGCCCGACCTCGAGCCGTGCTTCTGCACGCGCATGGTCCCCCGTAGGACGGGTGCTTCAGCGCCGGTGCGACCGCGCTGGTCACGCTCCGGGGAGGCGCCCCCGTCCCTCCTCCAGCCTTGGCCAGCGCCCTACCGTGCCCCGGGCGATCTGGAGGTAGGACTGAGGCAGCGACTGGTGGCCCGCGGGCGCCGATCAACGGGCCCTCTGGCCGCCCGCTGTTAGCCTCCTGATTCAGCCCGTCGCCCCTGCCCGGCCCAGGGAAGAGCGGACCGGAGGCCCGGCGTGCCCCCGCTACCATTGGTCCGTCGGTCGACCAGCTGCACGGAGAGGGGCAGGTGCTCCTCCGCCGGCCAGGGAGGAGTGCGATGCCGGAAGGAGATGACATCGGGGCCGCCTTCGGGTGGCGTTTCATCGGCCCACCCCGGGGCGGCGACCGGAGCGCCAACAACGCCCTCTGGCGGATTGTCATGACTCGCCTGAACTGCGACGAGCGGACCAAGGAATACGTGGCCCGTCGGACTCAAGCGGGAGATCATCCGCTGCCTGAAGCGCTACCTGGCTCGGGAGGTGTACCGGGAACTGCTCGCCCCCACAGCTCTCGCGGTGTCCGCGTGATGACGACATCCGGCGCCTCGGAGTCGGCGATCCCGTTGGGGGACGATAGAGGGACGATACGCTGCTCAGTCTGCGCGACCGCCTTCACTCCCATTGGTCGCCAGCTCTTCTGCTCCAGCGCCTGTCGCCACACCGCTTGGCGACGCTCCCACCAGGTCCCCCAGATACCGATCGTGGTGCCCCGGGGCACTCCGCGTCGCCCGCTGACCGTCTACGAGTGCTTCGTCTGTGGAGAGAGGACCGTTGGGGAGCAGTACTGCGCGGATTGCCAAACCTTCATGAGTCGCGTGGGGCTCGGAGGGCCTTGCAGGCATTGCGACGAGCCCGTGGCCGTCATCGATCTCATCGGAGGGCTTGACAAACCATAGGAGCATCCAGTCCAACTCGCCAACCTCTTCCCGGTTCACTCAACTACTCTCATGGGCAGTACCGCACACTTCTCGGCCAGCTGCTCCCAACCCCGATCGATGCCATCCTTGAGGCACCACCATCTCCTCGACGCCGATCTCGCTTCCCGCCTGGCCCAGCGTGTCCATGACCTCCACGACCCCGGGCCGCAGCGCCATCTCCGCCATCCGATGACCGGCCATCCGGTACGGGGAGAGGACCCGGTCGGCTCCTGCCAGCTCCAGCCGCCGCAGGGATTCGGGCTGACCGGCCCTGGCGATGATGTACAGGTTCGGGTTCAAGGAGCGGGCCGCCAGGGTGATGTACACGGCGCGCTCGTCTGAGTCGACCGCGCAGATCAGCCCCCTGGCCCGCTCCACGCCCGCTCGGCGCAGGACCTCCTCGGAGGCGGCGTCGCCCTCCAGGAACAGACGGCCCTCGCGGCGCAGCCGACCGACCGCCTCGGGGGTCTGGTCGACGGCGATGTGCGGAACTCCGCTGCGCTCCAGCTCGGCCAGGACCCGGGTCCCGATCCGGCCGTAGCCACAGATGATGAAGTGGTCGACCAGCGAGGACGCCGCCCTGTCCAATCTGCGCTGGGCCCTCCAGTTGGCCAGCTGGCCACCGCTGAGCAACTCGGCGAACAGGCCGAGCGAGTACAGCATAGTTCCCACCCCGACCAGGATCAGGGCGATGCTGAAGAGCTTGCCCCCCAGCGACAGCGGGTGGACCGTCTGATAGCCAACCGTGCTCACCGTGATCACGGTCATGAATGCGCTGTCGAGCAGATCCCAGCCCTCGATCAGCATGTAGCCCACGGTGCCGCCCACCAGCACCAGCAGCAGCAGGGCGACGGGATACCGGAAGCGCCAGATGGGGTGGTGGAGCGCTCCGCTCGGATTCCTAGTCATGCACCTATGTAACCGGCGCGCGGTTGCGGCACAAGCGTGCCCGAAGAGCCGGAGTGGGCTTGCCGGAATCCGCCCCGGCCGACCCCCTCAGGCCTGGCCGCTCACCAGCGGCGGCCGCCCGCCCACTGTCGCGCCCGGGCCGAGGACGTGCAATCTCACCACGGACCTGGACACGGGTCGCTCGCCCCCCTGGCCGGACTCCGCCTCCTCGGTGATGGTGACCTCCCAGACCTGGCTGGTCCTGCCCGGGTGCACCGGTCTGGCGGCGATCACCACCGCGCCGTCTCTGATGGCGCGCAGGAAGCTGGTGTGGTTCTCCAAGCCCACCACCGGCCCGCCGCTGTTGAGGGCCGCTCCGATCGAGGCTGCGGTCTCGGCCAAGGAGGCCCAGACGCCGCCGTGGATGACGCCGTAGGGCTGGCGGTGCTGGGGACCCAGCACCAGCCGCAGGCGCACCTCTCGGGGCGAGGCGCTCACGATCTCGGTCCCCAGATGACCGTCGAACCCTGACCCCGAGCCAGTGGGCGCTGGTGGTTGCGGGCTCACAGCTGGAGGGACTTGGGGACCAAAAACTCCTCCATGCCGAAGCGTCCAAACTCACGCCCGTGCCCGGACTGCTTGACCCCGCCGAACGGAGCCTGAGTGCTGAAGGCGCCGCCGTTCACCTCGACGGTGCCCGCGCGCAGCCGGCGGGCAAAGGCGATGGCCCGGTCCCGGTCGCCGGACCACACCGCCGCCGCCAGCCCGTAGGGGGTCCCGTTGGCGACCGCCACCGCTTCCTCCTCGCTGTCATAGGCGATCACCGAGAGCACCGGGCCGAAGATCTCCTCCTGGGCGATCACCATCTGGGGCCTGACCTGGTCGAAGATGGTGGGCTGGACGAAGAAGCCCCGCTCCAACCCCGGGGGCGGCTCGGCGCCGCCCACCACCAGGCGGGCCCCCTCGGAGATGCCCCGGGCGATGTAGCCACGGACCCTGTCCAGTTGCGCCTGCGACGCCAGCGGTCCCAGCCGCGTGGTTTCGTCCAAGGGGTCCCCGGGCACCAACTTGGACGCGGTCGCCTCCGCCACCTCGACCGCCTCGCGGGCCCTCCCGGCGGGGACCAGGAGACGGGTGAGGGCGGTGCAGGTCTGGCCGGAGTTGAGGAAGGCGTTGTAGACCGCGAACTTGGCCGCCGTCGGAAGGTCGGCATCCTCGAGCACCAGGCTGGCCGACTTGCCGCCCAGCTCCAGGGTCACGGGCTTGACGGTGGCGGCGGCCAGCTCGGAGATCCTCTTGCCCGCGCGCGTCGAGCCGGTGAAGGAGATCGCGTCGACCTGGCCGTGGGTCACCAGCGCCTCTCCGGCACCGGTACCACGGCCGACCACGACGTTGAGGACGCCGGGCGGCAGCCCCTGCTCCTGAGCGAGCTCGGCCAGCATCAGAGCTGTGAGGGGCGCCACCTCGCTGGCCTTGAGCACCACCGTCGCTCCCGCCGCCAGCGCCGCGGCGACCTTGGCCATGACCTGTTGCAGCGGGTAGTTCCATGGGGTGATCGCGCCCACGACGCCCACCGGCTCCCTCACCACCAGGCAGTTGCCGATCTCCTCCTCGAACCGGTACTCGGGCAGCAGTTCGGCGATGTGGGAGGTGATGGCGATGGGGTTGCCAACCTGCACGGCGCGCGACTGGCGGATCGGTGTGCCCACCTCCCTGGAGATGGTCCGGGCGAACTCCTCGGTGCGTTCCTTGATCCCATCGGCAAGCCTGGCCAGGTGAGCGGCCCGGCTCTCGGGGGCGGTGGCAGCCCAGCCGGGAAGCGCGCGCTCGGCCGCCTGCACGGCGAGGTCCACGTCCTCCCGGTCAGCGTCCGCGACCGTGGCGATGGTCGCGCCGGTGGCGGCCTCTGTGACCT
>JAKABA010000317.1 GCA_021802115.1 bacterium
GACGAGATGGCTCGGCGGGGGCTGAACGTCGGGGATGCGCTCGAGAGAGCGCATCAGGCGGGGGTGCATCAGGTGGTGACCAGCGGGGACGGTCTCGACGACAGCCGGGAGGCGTGCCGGCTGGCCGAGGCCCACCCCGAGGTCTTCTTCACCGCCGGCTGGCACCCCAGCAACGCGAGGCCCCCGACCGACCAGGAGCTGGAGGGGATTGCCGAGCTGCTGAGGCACCCGCGGGCGGTGGCCCTGGGCGAGGTGGGGCTGGACTACCTGCGCCGGCCCGGGCATCTGGACACCCCCCCCGCCGTCCAGCGCGCGATGCTCGTCCAGATGCTCCAACTGGCAGCCGACGCCGGCAAGCCGGTGGTGATCCACATGCGCGAGGCGGGATCCGACCTGCTGGAGCTGCTGGACCAGGGTGCCGCCTCCCCGGTGATGCTGCACTGCTTCAGTGGCGACCAGGGCTTCGCCGCCGAGGCGGCCAGGCGGGGTCTGCTCTGCTCCTTCGCCGGCAATGTGACCTTCCGCTCCGCCGGGAGCCTGCGAGCCGCGCTCAAGGTGGTGCCCTCCGAGCTGCTCGCGCTGGAGACCGACAGCCCGTTCCTGGCGCCAGAGCCCCACCGCGGGTCGGTCTGCGAGCCGGCGCTGGTGGCCGCGACCGCCAGCCGGGTGGCGATCGAGCGCGGCGAGTGCCTCGACACCCTGGCCCGCGTCACCACCCGTACCGTGCGCCAGTTCTTCCATCTGCCCGGACCTTGAGCGCCCCCGACCTCTGCCGGCTGCAGACCGCCAGGGCGGTGGCCCGCCGCTTTCAGGTCGGGCCGCAGCACCGGTTGGGGCAGAACTTCCTGGTCTCCCCCGGGGTGCGGGACGCGATCGTGGCCAGAGTCGACCCCGGGATCCCCGCCCTGGAGATCGGCTGCGGCCTGGGAGCGCTCAGCCAGGGACTGCTGCAGCAGGGGATGGAGCTGACCGGGCTGGAGCTGGACCCCAACTGTGTGGCGGCGCTGCGGCTGCTGCAGGCGGACCACCCGCGGTTCCGAGTGTTCCAGGCCGACGCCATGGCGGTCAGCCCCGAGGCGCTCGGCCTCGCTCCGCCCTACCAGGTGGTCGCCAACCTTCCCTACCAGATAACCGGGGCGATCCTGCCCCGGCTGATGGAGTGGCGCCCCCAGCCTGCGACCTGCCGGCTGCTGGTGCAGCGCGAGGTGGCCCGGCGGCTGACGGCCGACCTCGGCGACTGGTCGCTGGCCACCCTGGCCCTGCGGCTGGTGGCCACGGTGACCTGGGAGTTCGACGTCGACCCCCAGAGCTTCTGGCCGCCGCCAAAGGTTTGGAGCTCCCTGATCGAGCTGCGACCGAGGCCAGACGGTCGGCCCGAGCTGCTGCCGGAGCTGCTGGGCCTGGCCCGCCCGATCTTTCAGATGCGACGGAAGCAGATCCACCACGGTCTGTCCCGCGCCCTGGGTGGGAACTCCGACCTCGCCTTCGAGATCCTCGCGGCGGCGGGAATCGAGCCCACCCGTCGGCCCGGCAGCCTGGGGCTGGAGGACTGGCAGCGGCTGCTCCAAGAGCGCAGGGCAAAACAGCTCGGATGATATATTCGGCCGCATGACGGCTGTGAGCCAGCAGGTCACTGAGGCTCTGCCGCCACCTTCCCCTGGGCCATCAGGCTTCCGGGAGACCCTGCGCAACCGCGACTTCCGGCTGCTGTGGGGAGCCCAGGTGGCCGCCCAGCTGGGCGACAAGTTCTTCGCTTTCTCCCTGCTGCTCTCGATCTACTCCCTCACCCACCTGTACCTCAGCGATGCCGCTCTCCTGCTGGCGTACACGATCCCGGCGGTCTTCCTGTCGGTGCCGGCCGGCATCTTCGCGGACCGCTACGACAAGAAGACCCTCATGATCTGGACCAACCTCAGTCGCGGGGTGATGGTGCTGGGGGTGCCGGCGCTCGAGCTCACCGGCGTCGCTCAGCACCAGGTGCTGCCGCTGTACGCGATCACCCTGGTGTTCGCCGGCGTCGGCCAGCTGTTCGCGCCCGCGGAGGCGGCCAGCATTCCCAGCCTGGTCAAGCGCCACCAGCTCTCGGCGGCGACCTCGCTGTTCACCGTCACCATCGTTCTGACCATCGTGGTCTCGGTGCCGCTGGCCTCCATCGCGCAGCGGCTGCTGGGCCTGGAGGGTCCGTACTACTTCGGCTCCGGCCTGTTCATGCTGGCGGCCGGAGCCATCTGGCTGATCCGGTCCCGGCTGGCGGCGGTCAAGTCCGAGGAGGTGCCGGTCCAGGAGGTGGCCGGAGGGTCCTTCCGGGAGGTGACCGAGGTGCTGGTCGTGATCCGAGACAGCCAGGTGCTGCCCTTCGCCTTCGGGATGCTCACCCTGGCGCTGGTGATTGTGTTCACGATCTTCGCCCTCTCCGCCGGCTACATGCAGCACGTGCTCCTGCAGTCACCCCAGAACAGCTACATCCTGCTCATCCCGGCCACCTTCGGGATGGTGCTGACCGGCATGGTGGTCAGCCGTCGCGGCACCGGCCACCAGGGCGTGCGCAGCGTGGTGCGGGGACTGGCGCTGGCAGGGGTGGCGATGCTGGTGCTGGGGGTGCTGCCCCCCATCCTGGCGGGGCTCCGTCTGGACGCGACCCTGGTCCCCCTGGCGATCGTGCTCGCGGTCATCTTCGGGGCCGGACTCGGGTCGGTCCTCATCCCCTGCCTGGTGCTGATCCAGGAGGCGACCGAGGAGTCCACCCGCGGACGGATATTCGGGGGGGCCTTCCTGGTGATAAACCTGGCGATCGCACTGCCCCTGCTGGTGGCCGGGGCGGTGGCCGACCTCGTCGGGGCCAGCGACGTCATCGCCTTCATGGGTCTCTGCCTGGTGGCGACCGGGGTTGTGGCCAAGTGGCGGTCCTGGGGCCGGCGCCCGGGGGAAGGCCCGCTGGTTACGGTTCCGTAGCGAGTTGTGGCGATTCGCTGGCGAACGGCGCCGCGGACGCCTCAGCCCACTTCAATGTGGCCATGCGAGCCGTCGTCAGCTGCGAGGGATGCGGGCACCGCCAGGAGGTGGCTCGCGACATCCTCGCTCCCAGCACGTTCCACATCATCTGCCATCGCTGCGAGCAGAGCCTGGTGGTGACCGTGACCGAGGCCGATCTCCGCACCGCCGCCTCCATGCGGCGTTCGCGGACTCCGATCAGCTGACGTCACACCGCCCAGCGTGACAGCCCCTGGGGGATCTCCTCTCGTCCCTTGGCCACGGTCGCGATCGAGAGTTCGTCGCTGTCGAAGGCCAGGGGGAGCTGGCGCGCCAGCGGCAGCAGCCGCCCCTCTCTGGCCCGCTTGCTGAGGCGTGCCCGCCGATCCGGGTCCTCGGCCGAGCAGCGCACGCTGCAATACTTGGCGGTCCGCTTCTTGACCAAATTGCAACAGCCCGACCTCGCGCAGATTCGCAGCGCTGGCAAGGAGCGGCGGGGCGGGGCCATGGGGGCCATCTTAGAGCCCCTCCAGGGGGGGCTGTCAATGGTAAAAACGCCCAAGAAAATATGGCGTTTAGCACAATCAGATCCGGCCCCCGGTTGTCCCCCGTTTCCCCACTTCGGGATGTGGACAACTGGTTTTCGGCGTGGGCGCACCAGGAGTCGAACCTGGGGCCTCTACCGTGTCAGGGTAGCGCTCTAACCACCTGAGCTATGCGCCCGCCGAGTGGTCGGATTATAGTCGCCGGCGAAGTCCTCGAACTGGTGCTCTTGGCTCCCCTACAATCCTTGGGAGATGAGCGCCACCGAAATCGATCTCGACACCCTGAGGCACAGCGCCGCCCACCTGATGGCGGCGGCGGTGGTGGAACTCTTCCCGGGGGCGGAGTACGGGATCGGGCCCGCGATCGAGGATGGCTTCTATTACGACTTTTTGCTGCCGGGGGAGGCCCGCTTCACCGACGAGGACCTGCCCCGGATCGAGGCCAGGATGCGGGAGATCCAGTCCCGGCACACCCCCTATGAGCGCAGCGAACTGAGCCGGGACCAGGCCCTGGAGGAGTTCCGCCGACT
>JAKABA010000051.1 GCA_021802115.1 bacterium
TGGCGAGCCTCTGGGCCGTGGCTTCCACCGGAACGTCTACGCCTCTCCAGTCCGTCCGTACGGGGACTGGGGGCATGGACGTGAAGGCACGCCATCGCTCAGGATCGCTTACCTGTTCTGAGACGCTCGAAAGTCGCTTCGAAGGACCAACGCCAAGGACCGCAGGGAGCTCCGATAGCACGCGCCTGACGGCCGGGATCCTGGCAGAATCAGTGGGCAGCCCGTCGGCTGGGGGCGCCTTCACGCCCGCATGACCCAAGACCGGGAGGTACACCATGGACCGCTCAGGGGACTACCTGGACTACACCGGCCGTGCGGATCGATTGAGCGGTGGCGCCAGGCGGATACCTATCGACACCCCGAATGGCCGGTTCAGCGTCTGGACCAAACGAGTGGGCAACAACGCGGACCTCAAGGTGTTGCTGCTGCACGGCGGTCCTGGCGCCACCCACGAGTATCTCGAGGCTTTCGACAGCTACCTTCCCAGAGCCGGGATCGAGTATTACTACTACGACCAGCTGGGGTCCGGCCACAGCGATCAGCCCGACATGCCGTCGCTCTGGGACCTTGGCCGCTTCGTCGACGAGGTCGAGCAGGTGCGGCGGGCACTCGGTCTCAGCCGGGACAACTTCGTCCTCTTCGGCCACTCGTGGGGCGGGATCCTGGCGATGGAGTACGCACTCGCCCACCAACAGCACCTGCGCGGGCTCGTGATCTCGAACATGATGGCGAGCGCGCCCGCCTACACGGCCTACGCTGAGGACGTGCTGGCCCCGGCGATGGACCCGGAGGCGCTGAGGGAGATCCGCGCCCTGGAGGCGGCCCACGACATCGAAAACCCGCGCTACATGGAGTTGCTGCTCCCGCAGCACTACGAGCATCATCTGCTGCGCATGCCGGCCGCCGAGTGGCCGGATCCGGTCCAGCGAGGGCTTGGCCACACCAATCAGGCCATCTATGTATCGATGCAGGGACCAAGCGAGCTGGGTATGAGTGCCGACGCGAAGCTGGCCCAGTGGGACCGACTCGAGGATCTCGGAAAGATTGAGGTGCCAACCCTGGTTGTCGGCGCCCAACACGACACCATGGACCCCGCCCATATGGAGGATATGGCCAGCCGACTCCCCAAGGGGAGTTACCTCTACTGTCCGGCAGGCAGCCACCTGGCGATGTACGACGATCAGGAGACCTACTTCTCGGGCCTGGTCGGCTTCCTTCGCAGTCTCCCCCCGGGGACTTGACTGCGATCCGGCACCCGTCAGACACCCACCTCGGCTACTCGGACGCAGGACCTTCGTCAGCCTCCAACACCACCCCGGGGTGGCCGCCAGCGCCATGTCGATACGGCGGCCCCGAGTCCGGATGCGGCTGCGTTTCGGATCTGGCGCGGGTCCCCGCGGGGGAAGTTCGTCCCGGACCGCCCGCTGGGTTCACCATTGCCGGGTCACCACCTCGCCCGGCACCACAATCTGCCGCGCCCTGGCCCGGTACTGGCCCATCCTTGGGAACGGGGACCCGGCACGGCTACGACCTACACTCGACCTGATGAAGCCCTGGGCACGGTGGACCGTTCGTGATGGCAAGGCCGCTCCGACCTGGATCACGATGACAGGGGCTCTTGCGGCAGTTGGGCTGCTCGCCGCCTGCGGACCGGTCCCGTCCCACCGTCACTCGGCCATACCCAGCCCGAGCGCCTCGGTCTCGCCAACCCCCTCGCCCCTGGCCAGCCCCGGCCTCTCCTCGGTCTGGCCGGTGTACCACCAGAATCCTCAGCGCACCGGCGCGTCCTCCGACACCCCACCCCCGGGAAGCCTGGCGGTGGCCTGGCGGGCCAACCTGGACGGCGCCGTATACGGAGAGCCCCTGGACGTCGGCGGCGAGTTGCTGGTGGCCACGGAGAACGACAGCCTGTACGCCCTGAATCCCGCCACCGGAGCGGTTGCCTGGAGAACCCACGTGGCGAGTCCCGTGACCGGCGGGCTCCCGTGTGGGGACATCCTGCCCCTTGGGATCACCGGCACTCCGGCCTATGACCCCGTCACTCAGACCGTCTTTTTGGTCGCCGAGCAGACCGGCTTCCTGCATGTGCTGTACGCCTTCAACGCCAGCACCGGTGCCGTGCGCTGGTCGCGCCGGGTTGACATCCAAATCCCCTCGGAGAACCCGGCCGCATTGCAGCAGCGGCCAGCCCTGGCGGTGGCCAACGGGTACGTCTACATCGGCTTCGGGGGGCTGGATGGTGACTGCTCCCAGTATCGCGGAGCGGTGGTGGCGGTGCCCACCAGCGGCAACGGGCCGACGCTTCAGTACGTGGTCCCCACCGCCCGGGAGGGCGCGGTGTGGGCGACCGGGGGACCGGTGGTGGCGGCGGGGGGAAACCTCTTCGTGTCCACCGGCAACGGCGCGGCCACCTCCAACCCGTGGGACCACAGCGACTCCGTCCTTGAGTTCTCCCCCACCCTGGCCCTGATATCGGCCTTCGCCCCATCCCGCTGGGCCTACGACAACGCCCATGACCTCGACTTGGGCTCGGTGAGCCCCACCCTGCTCCCCGACGGATACCTGTTCATCGCCGGCAAGGGCGGCGTCGGGTATGTGTTGCGACAGGCGAATCTGGGAGGTGTCGGCGGGCAGGTGACCAGCGGCGGCAGCTGCCGCGGTCAGATGGCGTTCGGGGACACCGCGGTCGCCGGCGACACCGTTTACGTTCCCTGTGCCAACGGTGTGGAGTCGATCGCGGTGTCCGCCTCCGGATCCTTCACGATCGGCTGGCAGACCTCGTCGGGGGCGAACGGCCCGCCCGTGCTGGGAGGCGGTTGCGTCTGGAGCATCGACACCTCCTCAGGGACCGTGTACGCCCTGGACCAAGCCACCGGCGCGGTTCGCGGCACGGTCGCGGTTGGTGCGGTACCGCACTTTGTCAGCCCCACTCTGATCGGGGCCAGCTTGTATGTCGGGACAGATGCCGGGGTGGTGGCCGTGTCCGGCGCCTGAACGGAGCGCCCCTTCGGCTGCGGCAAGGGCCGCCGTCGGCCGGGTCAGCCCAACCTCGGGGGTGGGTAACCCGCTCCGCAGGCACGACCGCTGTCGTAGCCACCCAGGTCCGCACGACCAGTGGTAGGACGACCAGCGCCAGGTCTCCCGAGCCTCGTCGAGGCAGCTTTGAGGCGACGGCCAAAGACCTCTCACCAACCCTCTTGACCGATGGCTGGCTGACGGCGCGCCCAAACTGCCAAGCCCCAGTTTCCCCCAATCGGGGGCCCTGACTTTGCCATCAGGATGGTTAGATCCCTCCGGCAGCGGGTTCTCTCCGCGGGTTGCCCACGACGCCAGGACGAACCCGTCGGCCGCTGGCTGGATGGCGGACCCGGCGGTGGACGGGACGGTGCCACAATGGCGGAGTTGGCCGATGACATCGCGCTCGAGCCGCTGCAGAGCCAGCGGTTCACGCTGGAGCCACTGAGCGTGGCGGACGCCTCAGAGATGGCTTCGATCCTTGGAGATCCCTCGATCCATGAGTTCACCGGCGGCGCGCCCATGACGCCGACGCAGGTGAGGGCCCTCTGCCAGCGCCTCGAAGCCGGATCGCCAGACCCGACGGTGATATGGCTCAACTGGGTGCTGCGATCGAGGGACGACCACACCCTGCTGGGTACCATGCAGGCCACTGTCTGGCCCGACCGCAAACGAGCGGATGTCGCCTGGATAGTCGGAGCAGCCTGGCAGGGACGAGGGATCGCGAGCGAGGCGGCCGCGCAGGTGGTCATGTGGTTGAGAAGCAAGGGGGTGCTGATCGTGGTCGCTCACATCCACCCGGATCATGGTGCCTCCCAGGGGGTGGCCCGGCGCATTGGGCTCGCGCCCACAGAAGAGGTGGTGGACGGTGAGATCGAGTGGCGGCTGGAGCTGGAATGAAGTGATCCGGCGCCGCCGACAGACCCTTTGGCCGAGTCTGGTCCGCACCAGACCGACCACCTCGGCCTCGAGCTCATCGGGGCCTGCGTGTTTCGCTTTGCCAGGTGTGGCCTCCTGCGCAGGGCTCGCCGCCGACATCTTGGCGGTGGGCCATAACCGGTCGGCTCCAAGTCCGGCCAGAGTCAGCGCCAGGCGTCCGTGCTGAAATCTAGCGGCGCACCACCGACAGCGTGGCGCCCGCCGACCCAGTGGACGTCTTGAGTGGTACCAGACCGCGCAGGACGCCGCCCCGGACGTCACGGCACGCGGGACTGCAGTTGATCAAACTTGCTCCACCGGCCTTCCCGCCACATAGTCAACCTGGTCCCGGCCGGGTAAGCCCATAGCCCCTCCGGCCTAGGCTGGTGTGCGCGAGTGGCGGTCTAGTTGCCTCCCAAGCAGTCACAATGTGCGAGATGCGGGTTTCAGTCAGGGCCGACTACGCCGTCCGGGCGGTTATCGAACTCGCAGCTGCGGAGGGCCTTGGTCCGCTGAGCGCAGAGCGCATCGGCGAGCTCCAGCAGATCCCGCTCAAGTTCCTCCAGAACATCCTGGCGGAGCTCAAACAGGAGGGCATCGTGACCAGCCAGCGAGGCCCTTGCGGCGGCTTCGTGCTGGGGCGCGATCCCAGCCTGATCACTCTGGGCGATATCATCCGGGTGACCGACGGTCCCTTGGCACGGGTCGGTGACTACCGTCCGGACCAGCTGGACTACTCGGGGCACACGGCAGCGCTGCGGGACGTGTGGGTGGCAGTCCGGGCCTACATCCGCGATGTGCTCGATGAGGTGAGTGTGGCCCAGGTCTGTCGTGGGGAGCTGCCCCCGGTAGTGACCAGGCAGTCGGGACGGTCTGATGCCTGGATGCCCCGGATCAAGCTCGATCCCAAGCAGGGTCCGAGGCTGGGGGTCCCAGGGCGAGGCGGACGACAAAGTGCGGGCCGGGGCGGCGTCCCCGGCCCGGCACTCGCTCGGGCCCCGCTAGCGAGCGGGGCCGGGCCGACCTCGGGTTGGAGGCCGGACACCAGCGACTAGGCCTGGCAACACCGACAAGGTGGGGACCACGGGATGGTCGTAGCCGAAGAATGGGGGCTCGTGAGCTGGGACAATTGGTGTTGGCATCACAGCCATCTGCCCCGGCGAGGAGCACCCCCGAGTGCGAATGATGGGATGCGGGCCGGCACCACCGCGACACCGCCGTGGCGGCGGTGCCCCGCGTCGCGCCTGGGCAGGGGGACCGGCTCCCTGCGACACGGAGTCCCGCCTCTGCGCCAACCGTGAGCGCGCATCCGGGCCCCGGATGGCTCCCCAAGAAAGCGCCGCCGAGCTAGGTGAGCGGGGGTGTCCCGATCATGACCGCGGCCACAGTGACGTGAGTGTCGGGGTCGATGACGATCAGACTGCCGGTGACCCGGCTGTCGCGGTACCGGTCCGCCGCGATCGGCTCGGCCAACCGCCACCGCACCACCCCGATATCGTTGGCGCCGAGTTCGCGAGCAGGTACCAGGCGGAGCGTCTCCAAGTCCAGCTTGCTCGCGATCCGAACCACCTCCGCCGTCGTCATCCGGGTCGTGTGCTTAATCAGAAAGGTCTGGCCCACCTCAAGCCGGCGCTCGGCGAACCAGCAGACCGTGGTCAGCTGGTCGCGGGAGACTGGGGGCGGGTCAGTGGCGGCCACGATCAAATCCCCCCGCCTGACGTCCTGGCCGCTCGCCAGGGTGACGGAGATGGAGAGCGGAGCCTGAGCGGACGACACCACATCGCTGAGGGTTTCCAAGCTGGAGACGGTGGTGCGGTTGCCCTGGGGCAGTACCACCACCGCATCACCGGTGCGTAATCCGGCCCCGGTCAGCATCCCAGCGAGCCGCACCGAGCCGTCGGCTTGCGGAATCACGCTCTGAACCGGAAGCCGTGCTCCCTTGGTGCCCGGGGCAGCGAAGGTGGAGGTGGGCACATGCTCCAGCGCCTCCAACACGGTCGGACCCTGGTACCAATCGAGGTTGCGTGATCGCTCCACCACATTGTCCCCGTGGAGGGCGGAGATGGGCACGGCCTGCACCTCGGCGCCCCCGAACTGACGGGCCAGCTCTTGTATCTGCTCGGCCAGGCCCTGGTACCCCCGCTGGTCCCAGCCGACCAGATCCATCTTGTTGACCGCCACGAGCAGGTGGCGCACGCCAAACAGGAGGGCCAGGGCGGTATGGCGGCGGGTCTGCTCGCGCAGCCCCCTGGTGATGTCTACCACCACCAGGGCGAGGTCGGCGGTGGAGGCGCCGGTGGCCATATTGCCGGTGTATTCCAGGTGGCCAGGACAGTCGGCGATGACCAGCTTGAGCCGAGGGGTCGCCGCATAGCGATAGGCGACGTCGATGGTAATTCCCTGCTCCCGCTCAGCTCGGAGGCCATCGGTGGCGAAGCTGAGGTTGAGCGAGGACTGCCCGCGCGCCCGACTGGCAGTCTCCAGGGCCGCCAGCTGGTCGTCGGTGAGTTGGTCGGCGTCGTGCAGCAGCCGTCCGATGAGCGTCGACTTACCGTCGTCGACCGCCCCCACCGCTGCCAGGCGGAGCAGCGCCACCGCGTTCGACTTGGGGACCCGGGCCGGACCAATCAGACTTGCGGTCAAAAGTAGCCCTCCCGCTTGCGGTCCTCCATGGAGGTCTCGGAGAAGCGGTCATCGCCCCTGGTCGCTCCACGCTCGCTGACCCTGGACTCGGCGATCTCGGCGATCACCTCGTCTACCGTCGCCGCCCGGGAGCGCACGGCGCCCGTACTGGTGGCGTCGCCGACGGTCCGGTAGCGCACGCTGAGCCACTTCGACACCTCAGTTGGACCAGGGATCACCCACTCCGAGACCGCCAGCAGCATGCCGTCCCGCTCGACCACCTCGCGGCGATGGGCGTAATAGATGGACGGCAGCGCGATGCGCTCGCGGCGGATGTAGCGCCAGATGTCCAGCTCGGTCCAGTCCGAGAGTGGGAAGACCCGCAGATGTTCGCCCGCGCCGACCCCGCCGTGGTAGAGATTCCAGAGTTCCAGCCGCTGGCGGTCCGGCTGCCACCGTCCCTGGCGATCCCGAACGGAGACGATCCGCTCTTTGGCCCTCGCCTTGTCCTCGTCCCGGCGCGCGCCCCCGATACAGGCGTCGAACCCGTACGTGGTGATCGCGTGCATCAGGGTCACGCTCTGGATCCGATTGCGGGATTGTCCATCTCCGGGGTCCTCGGCCAGGCCGTTCTCGATCGACTCCTGTACCGAGCCCACCTTCAGTTCTGCACCCAGCTCGGCCACGCGCCGGTCGCGGAACTCGAGGGTCTCGGCGAAGTTGTGCCCGGTGTCCACGTGGAGCAGGGGGAAGGGGACCCGACCTGGCCGGAATGCCTTCTCGGCGAGCCGCAGAATGACCGCCGAGTCCTTGCCGCCGCTGAAGAGAAGAGCCGGGCGGTGGCACTCCGCAGCCACCTCGCGCAGCACGAAGACGGCCTGGCTCTCCAGCACGTCCAGGTAGTTGGGTCCCGCCGGCTCCAGGCCAGGGTGCGCCACTAGCGTGGTGAGGCTTTGGGCCAAGGTGCGCTCCGGGGTGGGGCCTGCCGGCGTTCTCGGACGACTCCCGAAGGGGCCGGTTGAAGGCGACAGGGGTTGGCTGGCTGAGATGCTGTGACTAAGTCTACTAGAATGATGGTGTATCCAGGATCGGCTGTCCGGGAGCCGAGTTCAACCAGGAGGTGCGGATGGCGTCGGTCAGCGAGATAGGGATGGACGAAGCCGAGCTGGCTGCGGTGTCGACCCGCCTGGAGAGGGCGGGCGCTGCTGCGGCCATCCGCTGGGCCGTGGATCGGTTCGGCTCGGGTGTCGCCTTGGCCTGCTCCTTCCAGGACTGCGTCATCGTGGACCTGGCGGCCAAGGTTGATCCAGGGCTCGAGGTGGTCTTCCTCGACACCGGGTTCCATTTCCCGGAGACGCTGAAGTTCGTCGAGGTGGTCCGGGACCGCTACCAGCTCAACCTGACTGTGACCCACCCGGACGCTTCCGCGGAACCCTGGCCGTGCGGCACCTCGGAGTGCTGCCAGCGGCGCAAGGTGGAGCCCCTCTTCCATGCCCTCCAGGGCAAGTCCGCATGGCTCACTGGGCTCAAGCGCAGCGACGCATACACGCGGTCCAACACGCCGGTGGTGGCCTGGGAAGCTGGCCGCCAGATGTTCAAGGTGAATCCGCTCGCGGCCTGGAGCGACGACGACATCGCGGGCTACATCTCGGCCCACGACCTGCCGGTCCACCCGCTCCTCGCCCAGGGCTACCTCTCGATCGGCTGCGCTCCCACCACGCGCGCCGTCAAACCCGGCGAGGATCCCAGGGCCGGGCGCTGGGCCGACAGCGACAAGACCGAGTGCGGTCTCCATAGTTGAAATTGGCCGATTTCAAGGGGACTTTTCGACTTTCACATGGTACTCAAGCGACCTCAGCTAGAAGGTCGAGCAGCGTGCTGGAACTTTTGCGGCTGAGCCGACGGTTAGGGGAGCCGTCAAAAACAGTCCGAGGCCCGACCTCTCGCCCACAGGAAGCCACAGGGTCTTGGAAGGACGAAGTGCGCTTGGTGGGGGACAAGGGGCGCCCAGGCCCGAGGGACTTCCGGCTGGGAGTGGCCCCGAACCAATCCCAGACGGAGACTGACATCCAACGGGCCCGGGCCACGACTCGTCCCGGACCAGTTCCGACCCAGGGCTGAGGATCCCCGGTGCCCAGAAGCTGCTTGGTATTGCGGAAGGGGTCCTCGATGGCCCAGCGATCCGCGTAGGCTATCGCCACTTGGACCGGATGAGCGGTGGTGTCAGGGGTCACGAAGTAGTCGTCACCCTCAAGCCCTCGGGGGTTGCCAACGATCGGGAGCAGCACCGTGCGGTCGGTGCAGGCCAGGTACCGGAGCCCTTCACGGGCCCATAGGTCCCGCTCCACGGCTCGCCCGCGGATCGAGATCGTCGCCAGGGTCCACCCATCAATCGACTTGGCCGACTCCGCCGGCGAGGCCAAGCGTCGGCCCTTCTTGCGAGCGCGGCCGCGCGTCCCGGTGCGTGGTGAAGAGGGCTCCTACACAGCGGCATTCCGACGCATTCGGGACACCACGGTGGTGCGCGGCAAGGAGCAGCTGATCAAGGGTGCGTAGGCGCCTTAGGTCACCACACGGAAGTCTCCTTCTGGTGCTGGCGGCCGACATCGCGTACATCCCCTTCCGGAAGGGGGTCTTCTACCTCATCGCCATCCAGGACTGGTACTCCCGCAAGATCCTCTCCTGGCGGCTGTCGCCCACGCTCGACCTCTCCTTCTGCCTGGGGGCCCTGCGCGTGGCCCTGGCGACCTACGGCAGCCCCCAGCTCTTCAACACCGACCAGGGGTCACACTTCACCGCCTCCAGATGGGTGGACATGTTGAAGGCCCACGGCGTCACCATTTCCATGGATGGCAAGGGCCGGACCATCGACGACGTGTTCATCGAACGCTTCTGGCGATCGCTCAAATACGAGTACGTCTTCCTTCACCCAGTGGAGGACGGAGTCGAGCTGAAGGCTGGTCTGAAGACCTACATCACCTGGTACAACCAGAGCCGGCCCCACTCGGCTCTGGACGACCTCACCCCCGACGCCGTCTACGCAGGAGGGAGCATGTCAAACTGTGCGTCCTGACAAGCTCACCCGGGGATGTCCACGTTGTCCACCTTATCCAACCCCTTCCCCGGGCCCCATCCCTGCTACGACTACGACTTATCCACCGAGCTTAGTCCAGCCCTGTACCTGTCCAGCCCCATAGGGCCACTTCAGTGCTCCATTCCCGGCTGCGGGGTGGAGCGGCCTTCACTGCCGAAGGCACCGCTGGGTTCCTGGCCGAGACCTCCTCCAGGGTCCGTCATGCAGAAGCGACCGGTGGGCTGACCCCGCGGGCGGACCACGGCTTCTACTCCGAAGCTGTGCTCACCGCGTGCCGTCGAGCCAGGGTTCGCTTCTGGGTCACCGCACGCCTGGACAAAACGGTCCAGCGAGCGATTGCGGCCATTCCCGAAGCAACGTCGGTGCCGATCCCGTATTGGTCGAGCTCGGGCACCTTCGGTGAGGACGAGCAGGGGCAGCCCATCTCCGGTGCCGATGTGGCCGAGGTTCCCTACACCGCCTTCGGCAAAAAGGGGTGCGGGTGCTCCTGATCGTGCGCCGAGTACGGCCCACTCCGGGGGCCAATTGACGCTCTTCACCGAGTTCAGCTACCACGCCCTCGTTACGGACCAGGAGGGCACGACTTTGGAGCTGGAGCCGAACCACCGCCGCCACGCCGAGGCGGAGGCTGTCATCCGCGATCTCAAGGAAGGCGCGCAATTGCCCCAAATGCCTTCTGGCCAATCCGCCGCCAACGCTGCCCGGCTGGCCTCTCCAACCATGGCCCACAATCTGGCCCGTTGGGGGGTGGGCATCAGTCGGCCCGAGCAACCGCTAGCCCGTACCACCACTGGTCGCCTGCGCCTCTGCCTGTTCTCCGTTCCCGGGCGACGCACCCGCTCGGCTCGTCACCAGACCCTTCATCTGCCCCAGCGCTGGCCCTCGCAGCAGCTGTTTGTCCACGCCTTCAGCAAGATCCGCGCCGCCACCTGACCGCCCGCCCCACACACGCCCATCGCAGATTTCCAACTGACGTCAGCATGCCGGGAACACCAATGTTGTCCCCGTTTCAGGCAGTTCCGGGGACATGACAACTGCCACACCTCAGTCATGACCACACAGCGACTGTCCGGCCAGCCCGTCCCCCGCATTCGACGGCTCACCAGCCCCCCGCGCCACTCCGCTGCACCCGGTCAATGGATTGAGAATAACGGGCTAATGTCCACACTCAGTCGACGCCCCGCTCGCCCTTTCCTCGGCGCCTCGCTCACACTACTGCCACCACGTCTCATGCTCTGTCGTCGTTCGCGTGCTCGAACCAAACCCCCAATATGACGGCATCACCCGCGACGCACCACAACCCTCGTCGCGTGTAGCTTCTGCAGCGACTCCTCATTGACTTCTACACCAATCCCTGGCCTCTGTGGCACCGCGATAGAGGACCCAACCAACTCGAAGGCTTTCGTAATGTCTTCCTCATAGTACCGATCCGTTGCCGAAATATCGTTAGGCAACAAAAAGTTCGGCAGTGACGCGAGAGCCAGGTTCCCAGCGCGGCCAACGCCGGTCTCCAACATCCCACCGCACCACACTGGCACTCCCCAAGCGGCACAAACATCGTGAATCCGGAGAGCCTCCAACAACCCACCAACCCGACCAGGCTTAATGTTGACGACACTGCATGCGCCAGCCTTGAGCGCTCGAACCGCGTCGGCTGCTGACTCGATTGACTCGTCAAGGCAAACAGGTGTGGTTGACCGCGAGGCTAAGGCGGCATGCGCCTCCAGATCCTCTGCCGGGAACGGTTGCTCGATGAGGAGTAGCTCATACTCATCTAGGCACGTAAGGTGCCGGATATCGGATCGACAGTAAGCGGTATTGGCATCGACTTGCAGAAGAAGCTCAGAGCCAAACCGATCTCGCACAGCTCTCACAACATCTAGGTCCCAACCGGGCTCGACTTTGAGCTTAATCCGCTGGTATCCCACGCTCACATAGGACTCGACTAGGTCTAAAAGCTCGCCAAGGCTGTCCTGAATACCGACCGATACCCCCACTAAAACGTCGGAGCGAACACCCCCCAAATAGCATCCCAGTGACAACTTGGCAGCTCGTGTCTGCATATCAAGGACGGCTGCCTCAACGGCGGCCTTGGCCATACGATACCCTTTGACACGTGCTAGTGTCGGGCCCACCGCTGCGCCGGTTAAACTCTCTGCACCAAACAAGAGCGGGACCATGAACCGCTGTATCACCAGCTCTGACGCATCTACGAACTCACTGGAGTAACTAGGACTTGGCTCGGCCACACATTCACCCCATCCCTCCGCGTCGGGGCTGATCACATGAACCAGTAGGGCGTCACGTACAGTGTCGGTGCCGTAGGAAGTCCTAAAGGGCCTCTTCAACGGCAGCCGCAATCTAACCAGTTCGACCGCCTCTAGCCTCACCTGATACCCTCCGCAATACCATCACGGGCCGCAGTCCAAACACCCGTCGACCCAATGGTCGCGTTACTGCGAGCCTGTTGTCTGGTGCCGCTGCGGTGCCCAACTCAGGCATCGCCCCATCCCGCCGCTCGTGCGCCTCACGTCGCCATCGCTGCGACCCGCAACTTCGCTCCCCAATGAATCCACTACCAGACGAAACGCCTTTCCATCCGACTCTACGGATACCTACTTGAGCCTGAATGCCTTCCTAGTCGGTAATTGCCCCCATCAAACCCCTCGAGCACTAGGCCAGCCGCAAACACAGAGGTTAGTACTGCTCGCAACTCGCAACGCCATGCTGTGGCACGCGGATCCCGGCGGCGGCGGATCTCCCCGTAATCTCTGGGAATAGCTATCAGCGCTCCCGGTTCTAGCGACTTGTCCGTCCGGCGTGGCCAGCCAGTGGCGTCAACCTCCAAGAGGGCACCCGCTTTACGAACCAAGGCCGGACCGGAAGGCTTCGGCGGCAGCGGTCGATCCAGACGCCAAGATAACTCAACCCGATCGCTATCGTCCCCGCGATTAATGCTGTCCTTCATCTCACCGTAAAAGTCTGGCAGAAAGCGCGTCGCCACACCGCCCAGTCTCGATATGTTCAACCGCGCATTAGGCATCAGGAGCGGATCAAAAGTCCACCGCATCAATCGGACACCGTGCATGAGGCACGAAGCGCGCTGAGCAAGTTTAAGCGCGACGCCTACCCCTGCTCCTCGATGAGTGGGAACTACTCCTACCAAGTGCGAGTGAAAGTGTACCTCATCAGCCCAAGAGAGGAAACCCGCGGCCACGCCAACGTCTAACCGAGCTCCATTCGCCAATCCTCGCGCCAGAAGCACCGTCCCGCTCGGGTGGGCAAGCGCACGGGTCAGGTCCAAGGGCAGTATCCCTTGCCCTCCCCAAGTCGCTTCACAGACAGCTCCAACTCTGGCGGCCCCGTCTAAATCATGAACGAACTCGATCAAGACGCTAGCATCCGCCGCGGACCGAGCCGCCTCCGACGCTGCCACGTCAGTGCTGTCACTAGACCGTACCGACGGAGAACCTCTCATGGTGTCAATCGCTCACCCTCCCGGCGGCCCATCCACTCCCCAGCAACCACGACTGGACGCCCCTTCATCAGCACGGCCAGGATTCCCGTTGGCGACCGAACTGGTTCAGCGTAGGTAGCTTCATCCTGAATCTCGTCGGCCGAAAACACGACGAGATCCCCTATGTAGCCCTCAGCTATCTGGCCTCGCCCCTTAAGGCCAAACGTACGAGCTGGCAAGGAAGTCATCTTCGCAATAGCCTGCGGTAAAGTCAGGACATTGCGATCCCGCACGTATCTCCCGAGCACCCGAGGAAACGTCCCGTACAAGCGGGGATGCGGCTTACCGCCAACACCTGGCGGAAGCCCGTCCGACCCGATCATCGTCGCCGGGTCATGCATCACCGTCTCGACATCCTCTTCGCTCATGTCGAAAATGATCATAGATGCGCGGAGCTGCTCTTCTAGGAGTACCCGAATGAGCGCATCGAAAGGCCCGCTCTGGAGCGCCCTGCCCGCCTGCCACAAGGTTAAGCCCTCGTAGCGATGATCGGCGGTACTTGCGATCAGAATGCCGTCCCAACCCGCTCCGGACACTATGTTCTCCCACGCGGGCGTAGGCCCACTACCAATCTCAGACCGTAGGCGCCGCAGCACGCCGGGATCGGAAAGTCGGCCCATTACGGTGGCATCGTCGCCCACTAGGCACCAGGGCGGCAAACAGGCTGCCAACATGGTAGAGGCGGCGTCATAGGGGTATACATCCTGGGTGACTTTGACACCCCGGGTCCGGGCGTCTGCCAAGAGTGAGACAGCAGCTCCGACCCGACCCCAGTTATCTCGCCCAGCCGCCTTGAGATGCGAGATCTGGACGCGGCAGCCAGCGCTCTCACCCACGGCCACGGCCTCCATGACGCTATCACAAAGTCTTCCGCCCTCATCTCTCATGTGGGTCGCGTATATCCGGTCTGGGCCTAGGAGTTGAGCAAGCCCTATCAACTCA
The DNA here is from genome assembly GCA_021802115.1 of bacterium. The sequence goes on from JAKABA010000051.1 coordinate 14,109, forward strand.
CTTTTGCCTGCGAACATGCCAGGTGGATAGATCAGACCGCTGGACAGCCCGAACGCCCCGGCGCTGAGGGCGTCATCTATGAGGCGCCGCATTTGTGTCATCTCGGCTTCCTCGGGCAACCCATTGCGAAGGCCGAGGACCGATGCGCGTAACGTATTGTGCCCGATGAGCGGAACATAGTTAGTGACATATCCGGCAATGTCCAGCGCCCTGAACAGTTCCTCCGCGCCGACCCACTCTATTGCCATTGGCGGAAACAAGCGATTCAAAAGATTGCTGACCGTCTGTGCATGCGTTGGCAGGACCGGCCCAAGGCTGAATCCGCAGTTGCCAACAACCTCCGTGGTCACACCTTGCATCACCTTTGAGGTATCGGCGCGAGGCAATAGGGGGGCATTGTCCGCGTGAGAATGGGTGTCAATGAAGCCTGGAGCGACCACATATCCGTCCACCCTCACCTGCGTCGCCTCGGAGCTTCTAAGGCTTCCGGGCGGACCCACCGATGCAATCCTTCCAGAGTGAAGAAGAATATCCGCTGCTCTCAATGGCGCGTCGGAACCATCTGCTATCAGTCCACCCGAGAGCAGGAGTGATCCAGCGCTCTCTGCTAGATCACGCAGGCGGCATAAGTCGGTGGTCCCTAGTCTCAAGGTACTCCTGTTAACACCACATGTCTCCTGCGGCGCACCGATCTGTTCCTCGAAAAGGACCCCCCACGAGGCACCCGTGTGCGGGGGACCGCCGTCGACCTTTGAAGGCGTCGAACCCTCCCTCTTCAGTAGGAACGAGAAACCTCTCCACTGCGCTGCTGGGAGTAGCAAGAAGTCATTCGGCCCATCCGTGGCGCCTTTCTCTCCGAAACGGTATGCGCCTCGAGAGCTTCAACAGCCAGAATCACTTCTACCCACCGCGCCGCTAGCGTCGCAATGAGTAGTCTTGGGGAAAAAGTTGTGTCAGCGGATCCTGAGGGACATAGCCATTCAGGTTACTTTTGTACATCATGAGGCGGAAGGGGCCATTTGGAAGCTCAATCATAGGCAATTGGCGCACCACGTAGTTTTCATACTTGTCGATCGCCGCTACTTCCGCGGCCGATGTGGCAGCGATATGAGTGGCAGCGATGTTAGCTGTGTTCACGGGCGAGGAGTAGTCACCCCCATTTGCACCGCCCAGAGAGAAGTACACGCCGCCAGTGGGCAGGGCTCCAGTGTAGAACCAGGTATCTGGGCTACCCCAGTCTACAATGTCCCAACCGTTACATGGTGTCGTGGGTGTGCAGTTTACGAACGCCTGAGCAAAAATATCCGCGATCGGGGCGGACTTTAACGCTAGGGTTATACCGGCAGCGCTCTTCATTGTTGACTGCATAGCTTGGAGTTCGTTGGATAGTGGTGTGATCCCATTCGCGTACAGAACGGTAAACGTAGCTGGCTGGCCGGACTTTATCCCGGCGCCACACTGGTTGGATCCGGACCCCGGATCGGCGCAAGCTGTTATCCCCCCTGGATGGACTGCCCAGCCGTGCTCGCTCAGAAGCGTCGTGGCCTTTTTTGCATCGAATGGATATGCCGTGCCATGTGCCTCAAGAGAACTAACGTACGGATTGTGAGGCGGATAGGGAGGGATCGGACCATTGTCAATGGTCCCGATGCCTCCATTGAAGGCCTTGATGTACTCAGGCTGATTAATCAAGGACTGAAAGGCCTGGCGGAAGTAGAGCTGATCAAAGATTGGGCCGACAGTTTGGTTTGTGAAGTTGTATAGAGCGACATCGATGCCAGAGACATTCCAAGGGTCGAAGCTGTAGCCGAGCTTCTCAAGTGCAGTCCGCTGCGTGACGTCTTCCGGTGGCAGGTACCCAATCGTGAGACTCCCGGATCTCAGCGCATTGAATTCTGCCGTGTCAGTGGTGAACGGCAGCTCCTCAAAGGCAGAAATCGCAGGACGGGGTGAACCGGAGTAGCGTCGATTTGGAACCATCTTTACGTAACCTGAGGTTGTGAACTGCGCCAGTCGAAATGGCCCATCCACAACACTCCAGAGCGGATTAGATCCATAGGTGGAAATGTCAAGTGATTGCGTGTTAAGGAATTGGGCGACGCCGAGAGCACCACTCGTCGCGGTGCCAGGGGTCACCGGGATATAGTTGTCGGAGCCGAGGCCAGCTGAGGCGGGAGCTACCTGACGACGTTGGGCCGCCGAGTCGTAGTTGCCTAGGGGGCCACTGGCGGACATCTTGTCCCAGGCCGCTTGGGGCATCGGGTAGATTTGGCTCAGCTCATTGTCCAGGTACCAGGTTGGGTTGTAGGAGGCATTGAGGTGGAAAACAACTGTGTAGGTACCCGTCTGCTGATAACTAACGATGTTATATGGGAAGGCGCCAGGGACCGCGCCTCCCCACCCAGGCCCCGGGGTGCTGCTGTTGCCAATGGCGGGCGCTAATGGATCGGAGGCCGCGCTGGCCAAATTCATCCAGAAGATCACGTCTCGAGCAGTCAGCGGCTGCCCATTGGACCAAAGCCAGTGCTTCAGTGTGATCGTGACGACGGTATTGTGGTTCGAGAACTTCGGTGGCTGGGCGATGCTGAGGTTGGAGTTGAGGACTGACTTTCCGGCGACGCCAAATGTGTAGATTGGCGGGTACATGAGATGAGAGAACCAAGTCGAATCGTTTACTGTGTAGTACTGAACGCTTTCCAGCGGGAGAATGTAGTTGGGAGGCGATTCAATTTCGGCCCACCGCACGGTCCCGCCGCTTAACGGTTTGGGTGAGGTACTGGTTGAGCTGGCGCTGGAGCAGCCCGCCACAAACAGCGCCGCTGCCATCGCCACCACTGCGGTGCGCCAGTACGAGTCCGTCGACATGCTTTTCATTAGCCTGTGACCCCTCCCGTGCTCCGATTACTTTCAGACCAGCAGCCCCTAGTCGCGCTGGTCACGCCCCGTTCGAGCCGGCCGATGACGCCTCTGGCGAAGGGCCCAGACAGCCTCAGCGCTACCATTGTGAACGCCGTGAGGCTTCACCGGTTTGGAGATTGTGACTAACCTAGGACCATGACGTTGGGAAATCGGACAATTGGGACGCCGCTCGCCGCGATCCTCTCCACGCTCGGCCCGAGCGTTCTCGATCTTGCCGTCGCACCCAGGGACCCAGGGACCGCCATTCGTGCCACCGTGATCGAAGATCCCAGCGATGTCCTTCCGGTGACGCCCGGCGGGCTACTACTACTGGTCGGAGTCGAGCCGGCAACCCAGGCGGCACTGCGCTCGCTCAGCCGAGCCGCCGAACAGGGATTCGCCGGGGTGGTCGTCAAGTCCAGAGGCGGGAGATTCGATGCGTTCAAGGATGCCGCTTCTTCCGCCGGTATTGCGGTCCTGGTCGCCGCGGACGAGATCCCCTGGCGCCACCTCGATGCCCTGCTGTCCTCGGCCATGTCTTCGGGCCTTCGGGAACTCGATAGCCGTGGTGGGGAGCAAGGCGACGAGCTCTTCTCCATCGCCAACGCGGTTGCCGCCGTCGTGGGTGGCTCCGTCGCCATCGAGGATCTCGCCCAGCATGTGGTCGCCTACTCCAACCTCCCCGGGCAACGCATCGATCCGCTCCGCCGGCAGGGGATCCTAGACCGTCGGGTTCCCACTACCCCGGCCGATCGAGACCTATACCGTCAGGTACTCTCCGCCAAAGGCACCGTTCGCTTTCCGACGTGCGGGGAAGAGCTGGCGCGCGTCGCCGTCGCCATTCGAGCCGGAACGTTGGCACTGGGCACTCTGTGGGCGATCGAGGGTGACGCTGGCAATTGTCCCGAGATCGAACGGACGGTCATCGACGGGGCCCGTCTGGCCGCGCTACACATGATGCGCGCCCGCAGCGCCGCCGACCTAGACCAGTCTCAGCGTGGAGACATCCTGCGGAGCCTGCTCGAAGGCGGCGGGACTCCTGCGGCAGCTTGGTCCCGTCTCGGGTTCGCAACGGGGGATCGAGCCACGCTAGTCGCCGTCACCCCCAAGTGGTCGGCGGAGCACGATGCCGCACCACTCGTCCCTCACCTGGCGAGCAAGGTCAATAGAGTGTGCGCGGCCTTCCAGCCAGACGCCGTCGTGAGCGTTTCGACCCGAGCCGTTTACGTACTCGTGGCGCGGGGCGGCGCCGGTCAAGTGGCGCGGGGCGACGCCGGTCAAGCGGCGCGGAGGCTGGCGTCGAGGTTCACCACCGAAGCCGACGCCGGCCGGGTTGATATTGCCATCAGTTCTGAAGTGGTCGGCCCGACCGACCTTAACGCACTCCGCAACGAGGTGGATCAGATTCTCAGAGTCACCGCGCGCGAACGGACTGGGCCGAGGATCGCTACCATGGCCGAAGTCCAAAGCCAAGTGCTACTCCTCCAGGTCAGCGACGCGCTCCAGCAGCACCCCGAGCTGGGCCAGCCGGCAGTCCGCCGCTTGCTCGAGATGGATCAACGGATAGGCACCAGCTTCGCTGCCAGCCTGCGGGCCTGGCTCGATGCCCAAGGTGACGTACGAACCGCAGCCAAACGACTGCGCGTCCATCCAAATACCCTGCGCTACCGGCTGCGACGGATCCGCGAGATCGCACCGGTCGACCTCGACGACCCCGACGAGCGCTTCGCACTTTGGCTCCAACTCCGAGTCGAGTCTGACGATCTTGGACCGGCTGCCACAGCCGCCGCTGGCCGCGACTCGTAGACGGAGTGGCGCTCGCCGCCAGGCAGGTGATCATCCGATTGTCGCCCAGGGAAGTCGCGAATTAGCCAGACTCCATCTGACCCCGATTAGCCGGAAGTTTGGGGAAGTAAGCGAGTTCGGCTGAGTTCAGTTAAGGCCGCAAGGTTCTGTCTACGCGGAGGCGAGGCTGGCGCCGGCCAGGGCCAGAGCGCGGGCCTGCAACTCGGTGGGTTGAGTCACCAAGTCGAATGCAGCGTCCTCGGGCAAGCCGTTGGGCACCACCTGGTTGCGGCAGACGGTTGCCAAGGAGCGCAGCAGGGTGTGCATTCCGGTCAAATCGGCCGGGCGTTCCGGCCGAAAGCGGCCACCCATTCCGGTTGAAATCGGCCACCCATTCCGGCCGAAAGCGGCCACCCCAGCGGGGAGGCCAAGGGTGCGGGGTTGGGGTAGGTGGTGCCACGACTATGCGGTTGTGAGGGAACGCTCCGGTAGAGGCGGAGAACGTCCTGGGCGAAGCCTACATCGTCGTCGGGGCGGGGGTGATGTGGACAGGCCGCAGGGCTGTCCAAGCTCAGTGGTCAGGGGCGTAGCCACTGTCCCCTGAGCGTCATCTCCCCGGCCCCTCATCGACCTACGCTTGAGATGGGTCCGGAGCGAAGCGACAGCGGTCGCCAGAGGTGAGGTCATCGGAGGATGGCACCTGGAATGAGATCGGCCACCGCCACCGGTTCGTCGCAATGAGGGCAGGGGCCCCCTGGGCCGACTCGCCGGGCGAAGACATTGCATTCGTCACAGCGCTGGATGCCCAGATAGCGGGCTTCGCACTCCGGGCACTCGTAGACCACCTCCGACTTCAGCGTGCGCTTGGGCAGTACCATCACGGGGTCAGCCGGGGGGTGGTTGCGGAGGCGATAGCCGCGCTGGCGGCAGGCGGCTGAGCACCACAGGCGCTTGCGGCCGGACTGGCCGTCACAGTTGAAGGTGAGTCCACAGGCAGGGCAGGAACGCGTGCTTTGAATCGTCACCGTTTCATCACCCAACGGGGATCGCCTCCGGCTCCCGACCACGCATGGAGGGGCCCTTGAGGGTTATCCGGTAAGCGTTGTGGACCAGGCGGTCCAAGATCGCGTCCGCCAGGGTGGGGTCAGCCAAGGCGTCGTGCCACATCTCCACCGGGAGCTGGCTGGCGACCATGGTGGAGCGCAGCTGGGAGCGGTCCTCGATGACCTCAAGGAGATCCCGTGCCTGGGCCACCGTGGCCGGGGTGAGTAGGAAGTCGTCCAGCACCAATAACGCTGCCCGGTTGAGCTGGCCGAGCAGGGTGTGGTAGCGGCCATCGCCGCGGGTGATGGCGAGGTCGTCGAGCAGCCGCGGGGTGCGCACGTAGAGCGCGGTGTGGCCTTGACGGATGGCCGCGTGGGCGAGCGCACAGGCTATGAAACTTTTGCCACAGCCGGTGGCTCCCGAGATCAAAAGGTTGTGGTGGGCCCCTACCCAGCCCGCCTGGGCGAGGCTTAGGATCACGGAGCGGTCCAGCCCCCGGGGAGCCCGGAAGTCGATGTCCTCCACGGTCGCCGGGTGGCGCAGCCGGGCCGCCTTGAGCCGGGTCGTCAGGCGCCGATTCTCCCGCCAGCTCGCCTCCCGGTCGACCAGCAGCCCGAGGCGGTCCTCAAAGGGCAGCTCCAGGTACTGGCTCTGCTCCATCTGCTCGCGCAGAGCGGCCGCCATCCCGCCCAGGCTCATCTGGTCCAGCTTGTCAAGGGTCTGTTGGATCAGCATTGCCTTACGCCTCCAGCCGGTAGTAGTCGGGCCCGCGCAGGTTCTCGTGGTCTGCCGGGGGCAGTGCCGCCGACGGCTCCCCATCTGGGGCCGGCACCCGGTCGAGCCCGTTCTTGAGGATCGACTCCACGCTCCGGTAGGAGACCCCGCCAATCTTCAGCGCCCGCTTGCAGGCGGCGTCCAGCCGTTCCTTGCTGTACTTCTTCTCCAGGTGCATCAGCCCCAGGCAGGCTCGATAGCCCTGCTCGGGGTGGGGCCGGGTGCGCATCAGCGTCTCGGCCAGCTCCGCGACCGCCGGTCCGGCGGTGCCCGCCCACGTGACCAGCCGCGATGGCGTCCATTCCAGGTGAGCCCGATGCGAGGCCGGCATGTGCTGGGGATCG
>JAKABA010000318.1 GCA_021802115.1 bacterium
CTCGCGCTCTCCGGCCTCGAGGGTCGTCGCCACCACGCGCAGACGGCGACGACCGACCTCGACCCAGATCTGGTCCGGATTGTGGGCCATGTTGATGAACCACGCCGGATGGGTGCGGCCTCCGCCGGCGGATGCCACCACCAGCCAGGCATCATCACCATCGGGAAAGCCTCCGAGCGGCACGGTCCTCGGCCTGCCCGAGCGGGCCCCGACGGTGGTGAGAATCAGCGCGGGGAAGCCCATCATCTCCGGCTGGCCGCCTCCCTTCGCCCGCCTGTACCTGGCGATCTGCAACCGCATCAGGGGCGCCAGGACCCGGTTCATCACAGCCGGTGCACCGGCCCCGTGCGTTCCGCTCGGGGGAACTTTGATTCCCATCTCCTGCCTCCCCAATCACCCGGACCTTCACCGTGGGAACGCCGAAACTCCCCCGCGGGGGCGCCAGTCGCCAACCGTCGCCGCCTGGGCGCCGTCCGAAGCGCATCACGCGCGCCTAAGACCTGAGATCTCGAGCCGCCACCACCGAGGCGTCTGACTCAGGCTTGCCCCAGGCCGCGCGAGGAGTTTAGCGCGCCTCCTCGAGCCGGAGCTGGACTGCTGCCCCCGGGGCAGCCCGCCTCCGTGGGACACGGTTGCAGGCGGCCAGGTAGCCCCGGCACCTCACCGGCCCGCGCATCCTGGCTGTTGTCGTTCAGGTTGCGATCGGGTCGGCCCGCCCGGGAGCCGACGCCCCACTCCCAGACGATGCATTGCGGAACCAGCGGACAGAGACCCCGGGCCGAGCTCAGGCGTCCGACGCAGCCACCAGCTGCCTCAGGCTCCGCAGCGACTCCGCGCTGGTGTCATCTGGCAAAGAACATCCGGGCGCGACCAGGAGCCGGTCCCCAAGCTGCCGCCGCAGGCCCAGCACATGCCCTCGGCCCGCGTCCTCGCCAGGGACCGGGCCCCGCTCCGAGATTCCTCCCATCAGAATCCGGTCCTTGAGAAGCTGGGCGCCCTGCGCCAGCGAGACCGAACTCTCCTGCTCGCTCCAACCGATGGCGTCCACGGGGTAGTCGCGGTATCGCTCCACCTGGCCGTGGAGTCCTCCATGAATGTGCAGCATCCGCGCCTGGGCGCCCCGGGCACCATGCAATCCCATCAGGTCGTAGGGCACGCCGTACTCCGAATACTCCTGGTCAGACAGCAGATCCTGGCCCCAGCAGGAGTAGTAGATGCCATCTGCGCCAGCTCTCAGACAGTGCTCCGCCAACTCGGACACCAACCCACCGAGAGCGGCCAGCACCTCATGGACCACTTCGCGGGGCTCCTCCCGGACTTCCCGCAGCCCTTCCGGACCGCACCAGAGGCCGACCAGGCCCAGCGGGGAGAACAGGGTGACCAACAGCGGATCGGACGGCTCCAGCGCCCGGCGCAGCAGCTCCACACACCTCAGGTACTCGCCGGCTCGGCCGACTGTGGACACCTCTCCAAACGACCGCAGGTGGCGAACCTGTCGAAACGAGGTGAGGGAGAAGTCCTCGAAGAGGATCGGGATGTCCGGCATCAGCTTGGCGGCGGCCAGGCGGTGATCCCGGTAGAAGCCGGCGGTGGCGATCGCCAAGTCACGGGCAGAGTCCAGGCGAAAGTGCTTCCAGAGCAAGATCGGCGCGACCTCGCCCTCCTTCGGCGTCATCAAGGTGGTCAGCGGGTCGCGACCCATGTTCATCCCCCTCATGATCGGGCCTCAGCCCCAGCTCGTGACGAGGGCCAGGCGACGCGGCGTACCAATGGGCGCGCGCTCGCCAGGTGGATCACCTTTCCACATCACCCAGCGTCGACGGCGCCCAGATGAACCACCTCATTCGTTACGGCCGAGCGCCGGGCGGCCTCGATCACCCGCAGCGCCCGAATCCCAGCGCTGACCGGGATCGGAACAGGCCCCAGGCCGCGCAGGGCAGCTTCCATTGCCACGTAGAACCGGGAATAGGATCCAGCCGGCAGCGTCAACTCCTCTCCCCCGCCGCTGGTCTGCCCCTGGTGGAGGAACTCGGCTCGATGCTCGGGCCCAGCCGGACCCGCCAGCCATTCGTCAGGGGCAACGCTGCGGCGCAGCCGCTCCTCCTGAGGGTCCAGCCCCCAGGTCTCGATCGCACCTGCCATGCCCAGCACCCGGAACCGCGGCCCGAGCGCGGCGGCCACGGCCGACATGTGAAGCAATCCCAGCGCTCCATCCCCGAAGCGGAGGGCAAGGAAGCAGTCGTCGTCCGCGGCGCCTCCGCGGCGCCGGCGCAGCTCGGCGTAGACGGACTCCGGCGGCCCCAGGAGCTCGAGCGCCTGGTCGATCAGGTGGCTCCCGAGGTCCAGCAGCAACCCGCCCCCTTGCTCCGGGGACGAGGTGTCGCGCCAGCCTTCCTCCCGCAGCCGCGGCCGCCAGCGCTCGAAGCGGCTCTCCAGCACCCGAATGGTGCCCAGGCGGCCGCTGCCAATCACGCTCTTGACAAGGATGAAGTCGTCGTCCCAGCGGCGATTGTGGAAGACGCTCAGAAGCAGTCCGCGAGCCTGCGCGATCTCTGCCAGCGCCTCGCCGTGCTCCGCGCTCAGCGCCAGCGGCTTGTCGACCACCACGTGCCACCCGCGCTCGAGGCCAGCCCGCGCCTGGGGCAGATGAAGACGATTGGGAGTTGCCACCACCAACAGGTCGATATCGTCGCCGTCTCGAATCAGCCGCTCGAAGGTTGGGACAACTCTCACCCCTGGATGCCGGAGCCGAGCACGGCTCGCGCGGCCGGCGTCGCCCGTCACCACGGCGGCGAGCTCGAGGCCCGGGGTGGCGTCGATCAGGGGGCAGTGGAACACCTCCCCCGCCAGCCCGTAACCGACCACCCCGACCCTGGCCACAGCCGGCTCAGTCTACGGCCGTCGCCGTCCGGTGGGCGGCAGCGGGCGGAGTCCCATGCGACCTGGGGCCGGCCTCGAAGCGTGCGCGCGCGAGGTTATGGGTATGGTCTTGGTTGTGAGCAACCAAACCATTCGCCTGGGGAGGATCTTCGGGCTCGAGATCAGCTGCAACTGGACGCTGCTGCTGATCTTCGTGCTCATCGCCTGGACCATGGCGAGCTCCGTCCTTCCCGCCACCGCCCCCGGGCAATCGACGCTCGCGTACTGGGTGGCCGGAGTGGCTGGGACAGTCATCTTCTACGCCTGTCTGCTCGCTCACGAGATCTCACACGCCCTGATGGCCCGGCGCCAGGGAGTCAGGGTCGCCGGCATCACCCTGTGGCTGTTCGGCGGATTCACCCACCTCGACGGCCAACCCCAGACAGCTCGGGCCGAGGCCCTGATAACAGTTGTCGGCCCCGCCACCAGCCTGGTGCTCGCGGGGCTTGGCTTCGCAATCGCGGTGGGGATGACCGCGCTGGGAGCGCCAACCCTCATCACCGGTCTGGTCGGGTGGTTGGCCCTTCTCAACCTGGTGCTGGGGATCTTCAACCTCGTTCCCGCCCTGCCTCTGGACGGGGGGCGGCTGCTCAGCTCGCTGCTCTGGTGGCGGACCGGGTCACGCTCGGCGGGAGTGCACCAGGCGGTGCGGGTGGGCGTCTTCTTCGCCTACCTGCTCATCGCCGGCGGGGTGTTCGAGTTTCTCGAGGGCTCCTTGCTCAATGGCATCTGGCTGGCATTCATTGGCTGGTTTCTCATCTCCGCCGGCCGCTCCGAGGACCGTCAGACCCAGCTGCTGGCGCGGATTCAGGGAACTCCGGTCACCACCACCATGGTCGCGCCCCTGATCAGGATCCCGGACTGGCTGACGGTGGACCAGCTGCTGGGATCCGGGTCACGACAGATACCTCTCTATGGCCTCCAGGACCAGTCCGGTCAGCTCTCGGGATTCCTGAGCCTGGCCGACCTCGCGGGCCTTAGTCCGGGTGCCCGCCTTCAGCACCGGGTCAGCGACTTCTCCATACCCGCCAGCCGGCTCCCGACCACCACCATCGGCGAGGACCTGGGGGCACTGCTGACGCGGCTGGGACCGGCCGTGACCCGTGGGGTTCTGGTG
>JAKABA010000319.1 GCA_021802115.1 bacterium
GCGACCCACGAGCGCGGCTGAGGTGGTCTGCCTCCCGGAGCGGTTGGGGGCGGACGCACCTCACAACCCGGCCGAAGCCATGGGCCGGGAGCCTGCACGCGGGAGCCGCCTGGCCCATTGCTTCGGTAGAGGTTTCCGTCCTGGTCTCGTGTCGGCGGCTCAGGCACAGTCCGCTTGCCCGGAACCCGGCTCCGGCGCCGACCGGGGTGATCGCGTCGCTCACCGATGTCCGCCTCGGCGTCGGCAAGGTCACAGTCGGGCCGCGGACCGGACTGAAGGCAGACGGTGAGCTGTGGTGCGGCGTCGGATAGGTCCTCTGCAACCGGGCGAAGGTCCAAATCCCGGGCAGGCGCGCAGTCAGGGGCATCGGACCGGCGGGCCGCGGCGGAGTAGCCGGCCGCGGTGGTCGTGTCGGTAGGCCCGGCGGCCGGGCCCCCCACCACGCCCCTGGCCATCGCCTCCGCAGGCTCGGTCAGTTTCCAAGTGGACGACCTGCACCTGGTCACCACCACGGCCGGCTGGGCGGCTGACGGAGTAACCGGCGACATCCTTCACACAGCCGGAAGCGCGGACGCCTGGCGAGTGGCTGACCCGCCTGGCGGGCCGCCTCCCGGTTACCTCGTCCAGCCCGTAGCGTTCTTCGCGGGGAGGCATGCCTGGGCGGTGATTGCCGACAGTGGCTCCTCCCAGCTCGCGGTGGTGAGAACCGCCGATGGAGGGAGCCGATGGACCTGGGGGCCCAGCTTGGAGCCCCTGAGCGGGATGGACGCCGGCCTTCCCGCGGGGAGCACTATGGCCGTCTCCATCGTGAGTCTGGACTTCCCGAATTCCCAGGACGGTTGGCTGGCGGTCTCCCTCAGTGCGGAGTCGACCCGAGCCGAGGGCCTCGCCGGCACGCGAACGGGCCTAGTCCTGTATCGGACCACCGACGGCGGGATCGCCTGGTCAACTGAGCTGAGGGTCATTCCCTTCACGCTCCATCAAGGCGGGCTGAGCTCGGGCTGCGCGTCTTCCCAAATCGAGTTCGCCAGTCCGAGCCTGGGGTGGCGGGCTGGAGCCTGTTTGGAGCAGACCCGGGATGGCGGGATCACCTGGCGGAGCGTCTCTCTGCCGACCCCCGACGGGGTCTCCGCCCAGCGGTGGTTGGGCAGCTCTTGCAGCAGCAGCCCGCCCAGCTTCACCAGCGCCAGCACCGGCTGGCTGGCTCTCGATTGTGCGGTTCGCATGGCGGCGGGAGAGGGGCGCGACGTGCAGGTCCTCTATCAGACCTCCGACGCCGGTCTGAGGTGGGTTCCTCGCCAACCTCCGGGCCGCTGGCCCAAGCTGCCGCCCAAATACGCCACCCCGGACGGACACGACCTCTGAGCCCGAGCCTGGCTGCTGGGAGCTGCCGCGCCAGCCTTCAGCGGCGGAAGGCCCGGTGCCAACCTGGAAGCTCTCTATGAAACCACCGATGGGGGAGCCCGCTGGGCACTTGTCAATCCGGGTCTTTCCGCCTCGGCGGTCGACTTCGTCTCCGGGAGTGCGGGCTTCGCCTATCGCGGATGCTTCGGAGGGGTTGCCTGCGCCAGCCCGATGCTCCTCGAGACCGAGAGCGGCGGTGTGGGTTGGATCCAACTACTCTCCCGCCCGGTGAGCGGGAGGCTCGGCTCCCCTCTCCCGTACAGGTGAGACCTGACGGTTCAATGTCGATGGTGCTGGGGCCGTCTGCCTCGGTGGTCGGAGGTAGACCCCGGACCCGGAATCATGGCGCCCTGGGACTCGAACGCTCCGCCCGGTTGGGTGCCGAGCTGGCTGGGTGACGGCTCGCGATCCCAGGCGATCCGTACGCGCCGCGACCTCCCGCGGCGGGTCGTACGCTGCCCCGGCCTTGAGGGGCACGATCAGGGGAGGAAGAGGCCGTCCACCGTGGAGAACCCGGGGAACCCCGGCTCAAGCCACGGGCTGGCGACCCGCCGCTGGCCTCGGAAACAACCGCTGGCCGATGGCACCCAACCCCAGGACCACCGCCGCCGCGATCGCCGCCGCGGCCATGGCCGTTCCGGCCGACCAGACCTGGATTGCCATCCCGGCCCCGGCGGTGCCGGCGGCCAGGCTGACGTTGAAGGCCGAGTTGACCCAGCTGCTGGCCTCCATGGTGGTGCCGGGCGCCGCCCGGTCCGCGACCAGATACGAGCACACGATGGCCGGAGAAACGCACAGCCCGGCTCCCGCCAGGACCACCAGCATAAGGGTCAGGTCGCCCGTCAGAAGGGCGGCCAGCAGCACCAGGACCGCGGCGGTGCCGACCAGGGCCACCGCCTGCTGGGATCGCGAACCCGGCCAGCGCCGGCGGCCGAAGACCAGTCCCCCGGTGACGCTGCCGACCGCCAAGACGGCGTCTGGGACACCAGTCATAGCGGTGCCGGTGGCCACCAGCAGCACCGCGACGGCGGCAATCCCCAGCGACCCCAGAAGCAGTCCCAGAGCGGCCATTGGCGCCAACCCCAGCAGCAAACTCCGGCTTGGCCACCCGCGCGGACGATGCGAGCCGCCGTGGCGCCTGCCGGGGATCGGAATAGGGGTGCGGGGCATCAGGGACCCTGCTAAGGTGGCCGCGATCATCAGGGTCAGCGACGACCCCAACACCATCGGGGCGGCGCCCAACCACGCGACCCCGGGGGCTGCCAGCAGCGGTCCGATGAGAAAGATTAGGTCCTCAGTCACCACGTCGAAGGAGTACGCGCGAGCGATCAGGAGCTCCTCACCTCTGGTCAAGCGGCGCCAGCTGGCGCGCATCAGGGGCCCGACTGGGGGCGGCGTGGAGCCGGCCACAAGAAGGAGCGGGACCAGGATCTCCATGGGAGCCTCGGCAGCCAGGGTGACTCCGAGGAGCGCGATCACCAGGGCGAACCCCATCGCCCCGAGCGCCCAACGAGACTCGAGGCGATCGGCCAGCCGCGCTCGCAGCGGTCCGAGCAGGCCAGCGGTGATCCCGTAGGCAGCCAAGGCGGCGCCAGCCTCAGCGTACGAGTGCCGGCGCTCCACGAGGAGCAGGAGCATGGAGAGGGGCAGCACGCCGTACATGAGGCGCGCGACCGATGTCCAGCCGACCAAGGCCACGGCGCCCGGTAGCGCCAGCAATTGAAGGTAGGTGCGGTGGTCGGTAGACATGGGTCTCCCTCTGGGAATGGGTCGAGCCGCGCCCACCCGCCCGGGTGAACGCAGACCTCGGACACCTCGCCGCGGTCACAGCCCGACACCGACGCCTAGTCGGCGAGGGCGGGATCCGCGAACTGACGCCGGGGCGGGCTGCGAACCTGGTGGCGCGCCCCAGCGTGCAGTGAGGGAGACTACATAGCGTCGATGGTACCAGGGGTCACCGCCGGCTGACCCAGTGTGCCCTGGGGACAGTCCAGCCCGGACCGGGGCGGTGGCGAGGAGAATCTGTACGTTGGCGGCCACCCGAACTGCCCAGGGAGGGCCGTGATTCACGGCGGGTGTCCGCCCCTGGTCAGCTGGAGAACTGGCCGCAGCCAGCGCAAAGACGGGCGAAGGTGACGTTCAGCCGGGAGCTGGTGGAGATTCGTGAGGCGCAATGCCTGACTGGCTCACATCGGGGCGGGAGAGATGGCGGCCTGGGAACGGACCCATGTGGCCCGGTACGCGGTACCGCGAGAGGCGGAATGGCCGCGATCGCGGGCGCTGACTCGGGCGGCGCTCCAGGTGAGTTCGGAATGCCGGTTGATGGCCAGGGTCAAGAGGAGGCCCGGATTGAGCTGCTCGCTGCGGGCGAGCCCGTGCACGTGGGACCCGGAACCGCGCCCTGTGTCGCCGGGTAGGGACGGATCATCGGGCAGGTAGCGTCGGCCGCGGCGGGTGCCGGGCTGAAGGGAGAAGGCTGATCCGGCTTACTGGACCGGCGGCAGTCGTGGTCAGGGGATGGTGACGCCATCCACGCCGTGGACCCGAACCGGGAGTTCGGTCCACCGGTCGCCCCCGTCCTGGGTCCTGAAGAGGACGCCGTTCACCGCCATCCAGCCGGCCTGGGCACT
>JAKABA010000001.1 GCA_021802115.1 bacterium
AGACCTCCGAGGGTCACCTCTTCGGTGGCGGTCTCTGCAGTGCTGATGCCTCAGTATAGCACATCTCGGGCCCAGATGCACCTCTAACTATTTCCGACCCACGCATCTTGATGTCCCATGGTCTGAAGGGAGCTCGGGCAGGGCATCGCCGTAGCCGCTTGGCCGGCAGGCGCTCTCCTGGGCTCCAGGTTCCACCAGGCACGGACCGGATCGTCTAGGGCTCGCGCCGTCCGGATGACGCCTATCGCTCGGCTGCCCGCGACGGGGGGAGAGTTCTGGCCCTTTAGGATCGTGCCGATGGACCGCTAGCGGAGGCCCTTGCCGATACCGGGGGCGCCGAGGGGGTACCGTGGCGCAGCCCATCGAAGAGCAGACCCACCAGGCGTGCGGCAGCCTCCGAACTGTCGTGGTCGGTCGACATGCAGATGCCTCCCACGGCGCGGAGCAGGTCATCTCCCTGGACATCGCCACGGATGTTTCCGGCCGCGGCCCCAGCCTCAAGGAGCTTGGTGGCCGCGGCGGTCGTGCGCGCCTTGGTCGCCCCGTAGAAGCTGGGGTTGGTGCCCAGCATCGGCTTGAGCACGGCCAGCATCCCTCGCTTGGTGGCGACATGGCGAACGAAGAGCTGCATCCACTCCTCCAGGGCTTGGTCGGGGGGGAGGGTAGCAAGCAACTGTTCGGCACTCTCGACCAGGACGTCGACCTCGTGGCGGTAGACCGCCTCGACGAGTGAGTCGCGGGTGGGAAAGTGCCGGTAGAGGGTGCCAATACCGACCCCGGCGCCGCGGGCGATGTCCTCTAGCGGCACCTCAGCGCCGTGGGCAGAGAAGGCCGCCCCCGCGGCCGTGATCAGGAGCTGGCGGTTGCGCAGCGCGTCGGCCCGGAGGTGACGGTCTGGGGCCCCCGTGGGTTCAGCCCCCGCGGAATCTGCCGCTGCGACTTCTCGTCTCACGCCTTGACCACCAACTCTACCCCGGTTTGCAAAACGGAGGAGTCCTCCGTATAATACCGGAGGAAGCTTCCGTTTCGCCATCCTACCACCTGGAGATGCTACATGCCACTCACCGCAACCCTTTCCCGCGCGCCCGGTCGGGATACCGGCCGCCGCGCCCGACCTGGCCTGGTCCTGGGGATCATCCTGGCCGTCCAGCTGATGGTGGTGCTCGACGCCACCATCGTGAACATCGCCCTCCCCGACATCGGCAGGGCGCTCAACTTCTCGCCCGCCAGTCTCTCCTGGGTGATCACCGCCTACACGCTCGCCTTTGGGGGTCTGCTCCTGCTGGGCGCCCGAGCGGGCGACTTGCTTGGCCGCAAGCGTGTGTTCATGGCGGGCATCGGCCTCTTCACCGTGGCGTCGCTCCTTGGTGGACTGGCTCCGAATGCCGGCCTGCTGCTGGCGGCGCGAGCGCTCCAGGGCGCGGGCGGAGCGCTCGCGGCGCCCTCGGCGCTGGCTTTCCTCATGATCATGTTCCCCGAGGGCCAAGAGCGCCTGCGAGCCCTCGGCTACTACACAGCGGTCTCGATCGGTGGCGGTGCGGTGGGGCTGATTCTCGGGGGGCTCCTGACTCAAGCTGTCTCCTGGCGCTGGGTGCTCTTCGTCAACGTGCCGGTGGGCCTGGTCGTGGTCGTGCTGGCGCGCCGCTCCCTGTCCGAAACGCCGCGCCGCAACGGGAACTTCGACGTGCTGGGCGCCGCGACCTCGACCGTCGGGGTGACCGCTCTCGTCTACGGGTTCGTGCGCGCGGCGAGCAACGGCTGGGGAGACCTCCTGACCCTTGGCGCGTTCACGCTGGGCGTGGGGTTGCTCGGGCTGTTCGTGGCTCTCGAGAGGCGCGCCTCCGAGCCGATCACGCCCCTGCGTCTGTTCGCGGACCGGAGCCGCAGCGCCTCGTACCTGGCGCGACTGTTCCTGGTCGCGGGCATGTTCGGGATGTTCTTCTTTCTGACGCAGTTCCTCCAGGAGGTGCTGGGGTACGGCCCCCTGGAGGCCGGCTTGGCCTTTCTACCCTTCACGATGGCTCTCTTCGCGATGTCGCAGCTCAGCGCGCGGCGCTTGATCGAGCGCTTCGGAGGCAAGCCGCTGATGGTGGCGGGCTTCACGCTCTCGACCCTCGCGATGCTCTTGATGACCCGGCTGTCGGGGTCGAGCACCTACCTTGGCGTGCTCCTCCCGGTAGTGCTCTTCGGGGCCGGCAATGGGCTGGCGATCGTGTCCCTGACGAGCTCATCGCTGGCGGGCGTGCGCCGGGAGGACGCTGGTGCGGCCTCCGGGCTGGTCAACGTCATGCAGCAGGCGGGAGGCGCGCTCGGCCTGGCAGTGCTGGTGTCGGTGTTCGGATCGGCGGGCCGGGTGGTGGGCGCGCAGTCGCCGCTGGCCGCACGCGCCGCTTTTGTCACCGGCGCGGACCACGCCTTCGCGGCGTCCACTGTCTTTGTCGGCGCGACGGTGCTGATACTGGCGGTGGCGATTCGCGGGCGGCGGGCGGCCGCGCGCGTCGCCGCGGCGGCGGACCTGCCCGAGTGGGTTCGCGACCTCGAGCCAGCTGTGGCCATGCCAGAGGCCGTCGAGGCCTGATCGCGGGCGGGCGCGGGCGCCTTCCACTCCGCCGAGGGGCGGGGAGGAGGTGGCCCGCGCCATCTCCTTTCGGCGCGCCGCCCTGGCCGGCACCCTGGGAAGGGGCTCGGCAGGTGGCCGTCGACGGGTCGACTTCGACCTGGCAGCCGTTCCCGTGCGCTGGTCGGCCACCGACGATGCGCGGCCCTTCGCCTCAGCGGAGGGCCGTCGCAGGCTCCAGTGATGATCGGGCCCAAGTGATCTGGTCGGCGGGTTCGGGCGGGGCCAGGGGATCGGGGCCGCACCAGCCAGTTTCGGCGGGGGACACGACGGTCCGTGCAGATGGCATTCGGAGGTCTGGTCGGGCAGGGGAGAGGTGGGCCGGCCAGGGCCGGCGAGCTAGACCGCGCCGGCGATGACGTTCATTGAGAGCCGGCTGGAGGCGACCACTCTGGAGCCAGCTGGAGGTCGTGCACTCCGCCCGCGGGCAGTCCCGGCCCGGTGCCACCGCAGCCGGGGCCGCCCCTGATCGGGGCCCGGTCAGGCGAACTTCCGGCGCTGGTCGCTCCTGTACGCGTAGACGGCGAGAGCGCCCAGGAGCACGCCCCACACCGCGGTCCACAAAGCGGCCGCGAGCACCGACTCATTGGCGGCTCCGACCGCGTTCCAGCCCAATTGCCCGACCTGGTAGAGAGGCAAGTAGGGGGCGATCGCTCTCACCACCGAGGGCAGCTGGGAGAGGGGTATGAGGATGCCAGACGCGAATGCCATCGGCAGGTAGATCAGGCTGGCCAGCGCCGGCGCTAGGTTGCCGGAGCTGCCGAGGTAGCCGATGGTCAGCCCCAGCCCCAACATGGGGATGGCCCCATAGAGGAGGGCCAGGACGAGCAGCATCCAGTGTGTCAGGGGCAGACTGACCCCGGCCGCCGCTCCGACCACCAGCAGCACCACCAACGAGATGGTGGCGAGGACCAGGCCACCGACCATGGTGGCCGCGATCGCGATCCAGCTCGGCAGGGGACTCGCCCGCTGCAGCAGGTCCAACTTGCGCGCCCTGGTCTGCGCCTGGCCGATGCCCACGTTGTAGACCAGCACATTGCTGACCGCATACGCTCCCAGTGAGGCCAGGATGTAGGCCCCCACCGACACGTGGTGGGTGATCTCCTGGTGGAGCTGAGGCAGGCCGAAGAAGGCGAAGAACATCACCGGAAGTCCGATGGTGAAGATGGCGAACAGGGGGATGCGCCAGTAGCCCAGGAGTACCGCCTTGGTTTGCACCGCCAGGAGACGGGGAATCGCCACCGGCCGCAGCTCAGCCTTTACGCTCATGGTCTCTCCTCCGTTTGGGCAAGGTCGGCTCCCCGGCCCGTCGTGAGGCTGACGAACGCCTCTTCCAGGTCGGCGCCGACGACTTCCAGGTTCTGGACGTCCCATCCCCTGCGGAAGGCGGCGGCCAGAGCTTGCTCCGGATTGCTGCTGTGGAACCGGACGAATTGGTCGCGGAGCTCGAGTCCCGAGATCGGCAGGCCGTCGAAGTCGGCTGCGCACGGCGCGGGATTGACCGTGAAGCTGACCCGCCTGCCCGCCACTCGGGCCTTGATGGCCGTCGGGCTGTCGTCAGCGACAATCATGCCCCGATCGATGACTACGACTCGGTCGGCGAGCTGATCCGCCTCTTCCAGGTAGTGGGTGCTGAGCACGACCGTACGTCCCTCGGACGAGTAGTCCCTGATGCCGGCAAGGAACGACCGACGCGCCTCCACATCCATGCCCGCGGTTGGCTCATCGCGGTTGGCTCATCAAGGAAGAGAGCCTCCGGGTCCCCGCAGACCGCGAGGGCGTAGTAGAGGCGCTGGCGCTGGCCTCCCGAGAGGGCCGTGATCTTGCGGTTGGCCACCTCCTCCAGCCCCGCCAGCTCCAGGACTCGCCCGGTGGGTAGTGGCCTGGGGTAGTAAGCGCGAAATATGGCGACCGTCTCGGCCACCCGCAGCACGTCGTTCACTCCCGACTCCTGCAGCATGACCCCGCAGCGGCTCCGGGCGGCCCGGTCTCCCGGGTCCAGGCCGAACAGCCGGACGTGACCGGCGGTCGGGCGACGCATGCCGAGCATCAGGCTGATCACGGTGGTCTTGCCGGCCCCATTCGGCCCCAGCATGGCCACGACCTCGCCCCGTTCAATGGTCAAGCTCACCCCGCGCAGCGCCTCCACCCGGGCGTAGTTCTTGCGAACCTCCAGGAGCTCCACGGCGGCGACCCGACCGGTGGGTGGGGTGGTCATGTCGGGATCGCCCCGGTTCGGACGATAAGAGGGAGGTCGGGTCCGGCCAGCCCGCGCAGCCTCGCGATCACCGGGCGAAGGAGCCGGTCAGCCGGAAGGAGCACTGTGCCCATGCCCTGAGGGAGGAGCTGATTGACGCTGGCCAGGGCGCCGCTCACGACCCATCGCCTGACCCGGGCCTGCACTTCGTTGGCCCAAAGGCGGCGGATGGTCCCGCGGCTGAGTGCCGCCGGGAGGCTGGCCGTGACCCTGGACGACTCGGTCTCGAGCCCCCAGCTCCAAGATGTTGGAAGGATCGTCGGGACCCTGGTTGGCTCCGGCTCAGCAGTCACAGCTTCTCCTCGTCTGATTCTTGATTGGCTGCCGCAAGCAGCTCCCCCAGGGCTGCGGTGTAGTCCTCGAACGCCTGGCGTCCGGCCCTGGTCAGAGTCACGTAGGTGACCGGAGTGCGACCCTGATAGGCCTTGGTGATGGCGATGTAGCTGGCGTCTTCGAGCTTGTGCAGGTGGGTGGAGAGGTTGCCAGGTGTCATGCCCACCAGGTCCTGGAGGCGGGGGAACGTCACCTGGTCGCCCGGAGGCAATACCGACAGCGCCACCATCACTCGCAGGCGAGCCTGGGCGTGGATGACCGAGTCGAGACCTGGGAGGACGCGCTCCACCGTCAAGCTGCCCGCTCCGAGTGCCAGTCGCGGGCTCGGGCGACCGCGGCCGCGACCAGGAACCCCCCTCCTCCCGCCAACGAAAGCACTGCGAAGTTCCCGGGAAACCCGGCGGCGACGCTGCCCGCGCCGGTGGCCAAGACCCATAACCCGAGTCCGTACTGGAGGCGCGAGCCCCAGAGCATCCCCCCAGCTAGGTAGAGCAGACCGACCGCCAGCAGAGACGTGCCGGTCCACAGCAGCGGTACCAGATGGGTTGGCAGTCCCTGCTGCTCCAGGGCAAGATTGAGCGCAAATACGCCGGCGAAGGCTAGCAACCAGGACCACCCGTACACGGCTGCGACCCGCCGCGACGGCCCCGCAACTCCGCGGCCGCGTCGCGCCTGCTCGCCGAACGAGACCAGGGTCGCAGCGGCGAAGAGGACGCCGGAGATGACGCCGGCGAGCCAGATCGGCACCCCCGTAGCGAGCCACCCATGGGCGGCGAGATAGCCCGCGCCGCTCCCCACCAGCCACGCCAGTCCCCACGCTCCCAGAATCAGCGCCGGGTCGACGTACAGGCTCCGGGCAACCACTCTGCGCTGGGCTTCGATCAGGGCCAGCGTCTCGGCCGGGGACAGGTGGGCCGGGTCGGTGAGATCGACTGGCGGTTCTGGTGGGGGACCGTTGGCCATGGACTCTGACTCCTATTCGCCGACTACTCTGCATCACAAAGTACTTTGCAGAATCCGCAGTATAGCCTCCACCCGAGCCCGTGTCAATTACCAACGGCAGCCCGGTCAGTGTGCCGGCAAAGGCGGTAGCTTGAACTGAGATAGGTGGGGGGCCGGCATTTTTGGGCGGAGTGCCCTGCGCTAATCTGAGCGTTGGTAAGCCGACATAGCAGAGGATGTATCGGCGATCGGGCGCGTAGCAGAACCCGCGGATGGTGGCGGGCAGCTTCTGCAGTCGGCCTGGGGAGCTGAGAACAAGGTCCTGGAACCAGGCGGGATCAGTGCCCACTCGACGTCCTACACGGTGGTGCTTCACATGGCGCCACACCCACTCGTCTGGGTTCAGCTGAGAAGAGTAGGGCGTCAGATAGAACAGCCGCAGCTTGCCCTCGGTCTCTTCCACGAAGTCCTTGACCATGCGGGCCCTGTGGGTGGAGTGGTTGCCCGCGATCAAGAAGAGCGGGCGCTCCTGGTTGTGGGTGACCCGGCCAGGGCGGCGGCCCTCCTTCACAAACTCCACCTTAATCAGCCTCCGCCCCACCCGACCCACAACCACTCCTCCAAGGACCTCCTGCCGAGAGGAGCCGCTCCGAACTAAGGAGGTTCCGCCAAATCCCGGGCGCTCCCCTGAGGCGCCGCGTGACCTCGTCGCGGGCTCTACTCCGGCCTGGTAGCTTGGACTCGTCCACCGGTCGCAAATCGGATGCAGGAGTCGATAATGGGTGTACTGGTTGTCTTTGGTTATGGCCCGGGAATTTCACACGGGACCGCGGAACGATTCGCGCGCGAGGGTTACTCCCTGGCATTGGTCGCGCGGAGCGCAGATCGACTCGCCTCCGGTGCCTCCCGGCTGAAGGCCAGTGGCTTCGATGCCACGACCTACCAATGCGATGCCACGGATCCAGCCATGATCCGATCGACCATGGCGACGATCAAGGCGGATCTCGGGACCATCTCGGCAGTTCTCTGGACGGCGTTCAGAAGTGGCGGCGTGACGAACGTACTCTCGACCCCTCCCGAGGAGGTCGAGCGCGTGTTCGACATCGGGATCACGGGCTTGCTGACCTGTGTACAGGAAGCGTTAGACGACCTGAAATCCAGTCCGCGTGCCGCGATCCTCGTCGCCAATGGCGCTCTAGGCGAGCCCACCTCGCAGGCCGACGCATTCTCAAAGCTCCTTGACAATGACGGGGTCTCGCTTGAGAACGCCGCCAAATCCAAGCTCGTAGGCATCCTCGCCGAGCGCCTACGCGAGTTCGATATCTATGTGGGCGAGGTGACGATCGCTGGATCCGTCAAAGGAACGGCGACGGCAACCCCAACCGCGATCGAACCAGCAGAGATCGCCGAGACCTTCTGGTCACTCGTAAAGGGTCGTGGCAAGACCCGCGTGCGAATCGCCGAGCCCGCTTCTGCGTGACCGGACCAGACAGGACCCCGTGGCGCTTCAGTTCGCAGGCTGGGCCAGCCTGATCGCCCGGGCCGAGTGGTTCTTTCCGTACCGGTCGACACCCCGGGGCTGAGGCCGACCCCGGACCTGCTGAGTGTGCCAGGAACGGGGAGGGAGGACCCGATGACGAGGCGAGGCCACTGGACGCGATGCTGCACTGGTGATGGGGGCAGCCTCCCGGAGCCGCCCCACCCGTCACCCGCCAGGTCTGTCGGCGGCCATCAGATTCTGACCGGAGACGGCCATCAATCTGACCGGTGGCGGCCACGGGAATGGCCCACTGGCGGCCACGAGACCTGTGCTAGCTGGTAAGCACTAAGATCTTGTGTTTCAGACGCCCAAGATGCCTTAAAACACATATTGGGCGAGTATGATGGTCTGGTATGATCATCTGCGCAAATGATACTATACTATGTGTAAACTGATTAAAGGTGAGTAACTGGTCCAAAGATGCAAATAGACACAAGCCACGCGACGGTGAGCGAATGGGAAGCGAGGCTGGGCCACCAGGTCCGACGGGTCAGGATCGCGCAGGACCTGGACCAGGCGCGCCTGGCGGAACTGGCCGACCTCTCGATCGGAGCCGTCTCGAATCTCGAGCGCGGCAAGGGCTCCTCGCTGCGGACCATGATCGCCGTGCTGCGCGCGCTGGGCCGGGTCGATTGGCTCGAATCGCTGGCCCCTCCTGTGGCTGTGTCGCCCCTGCAGCTGCTCCGAGCCAGGCAGCGGATCCCCCAGCCCCGCGTCCGAGCGAGCCGGAAGAGGAGGCCGGAGTCCGGGCCCTGATGGCCCACCAGCCAGTCGACGTCATCGAAGTCAGATGCTGGGGATCGCGGGTGGGCGCCGTCGCTCTCGACCCAGCTTCAGGCTTCTACGCGTTCGAGTACGAGCCCAAGTGGGTGGCGACCGGGGTCGAGTTGGCCCCAATTTTCATGCCCACCACCGTCCCCGCCGCCCCCTTCATCTTTCCCACCCTGCCCGTGGCGACGTTCAACCGGCTGCCGGGGATGATTGCCGACTGTCTTCCCGATGACTTCGGCAACGCTCTGACCACGGCGTACCTCGCCAACGAAGGCATCGGCGCCGACCAGATCACGCCCCTCGATCGGCTCGCCTACCTCGGCACCCGCGGAGTCGGCGCCCTGGAGTTCCACCCGATCCGGGGCCCGCGAACGCGCAAGGCGACGGCGATCGAGCTCTCCGAACTCGTGGTCGCAGCTCGTGGCGCCCTGGCTGGCGACATCCGGACCGCAGAAGGAATAACCGACGCGCTGCAACATCTGATCGTGGTTGGAACGTCGGCCGGCGGGGCTCGCGCCAAGGCGGTGGTCGCGCTCAACCCCACCACCGGTGAACTGCGATCGGGCCAAGTGCCGGCAGACCCTGGCTTCGAGCCGTGGTTGCTGAAGCTAGACGGGGTTGGCAGGGATCCCGATCTTGGCGCGACCGGCCACTTCGGCCGGATCGAGTATGCGTATCACCTGATGGCGGTGGCCGCGGGAATCGAGATGACGGAGTGTCGCCTCCTGGAAGAGGGTGGTCGGGCGCACTTCATGACCCGCCGCTTCGACCGCGATGGGGGCGGGCGAAAGGTCCACACCCAGACCCTGTGCGCATTGGGCCATCTCGATTTCCGGCAGATCGGTGCCCACGATTACGCGCAGCTGTTCTTGCTGCTCGAACAGTTGGGACTGGGTGCCGCCACCCGGGCCGAGGTCTTCCGCCGCATGACGTTCAACGTCGCGGCCGCCATCTGCGATGACCACACCAAGAACTTCGCCTTCCTGCTCCCGGAGGGTGGCGCCTGGCGGCTGTCGCCGGCCTACGACGTAACCCATGCCCACGCGCCTTCCAGCAAATGGACGGGACAACACCTGATGGCGGTTAACGGCCGTGCGGTCGGGATCACCCGGGCCGATGTCCGGGAGGTGGGGGACCGCTTCGTGGTGCCCGCTTTCTCCGAGGTGATCGGGCAGGTCCTCGACGCGGTCGCCAAGTGGGAGATCTTCGCCGCTGAAGCAGGTGTGCCCGAGGCAACTGTCGAGCACATCGCCCATGACATCGCCGCCTGGTCGGGGCCGTTGCGGGGCTGACGGGGCCCATCTGACCGGTGGCGGGCAGGGGCAGCGGGCATGCCAGGCCACCGGTTGCGCCAGCGGTCCAGCCGTCTACGATGGGCCAGATAGTGATGCGTCTCGTAGCATGGAGGACCACGGATGCGACTGTACCCGCTGCCCCTGGGCGAACTCTGTTGCGACAAGGGTAAGGTCCTCTCCCCCGGAGCTGGAGACGGGGTGCGGACCCACATTCCGATCGTTGGCTACCTGGGGGTGACCAAGGCGGGCCGGCGAATCGTGGTCGACACGGGCATGCATCGCCGCCACGTCGATGACCCGGATGCCACCTGGCGCGGCACCGACGCGGCGACCGAGCTGACCCCGGTGATGCGCGTTCAGGACACCGTCGACTATCGGCTGGCCGAGCTGGGGCTGCGCGGGGCGGATATCACCGACGTGATCAACACCCACTTTCACTTCGACCATGCTGGGAATAACGACGCCTTCCCCAACGCCACCTTCCACGTGCAGCGCAGCCATTACCAGGCGGCCACGGACAACCCGTCATTCCCCAACCAGTACTGGCGCCTTCCGGGTCTCGACTACAGCCTCCTCGACGGCGAGGCCGATCTCGGTGACGGGCTCTTGGTGTTTCCCACTCCGGGCCATGCCCCGGGCCACCAATCGGTGGCCCTCCGCCTGGACAGCGGCCAGAACATGATCCTCTGCGGGGACGCCATCTACGAAGAAGACAATCTGCGCTATGACACATGGGGTGGGCATGCCGACCCACCCCAGGCCCGTCAGAGCGCCATGGCCCTGCTGGAGAGGGGCCGAGATCTGAACGCCGTGGTCCTCTACGGGCACGACGCCGGCCAGTGGCAGTCGGTGCGGAAATCGCCCAACTGGTACGAATAGCCGGCCCCACCGGGCAGGGACCCTGACAGGCTTGCTGGCGACAGTGTGGGCCCTCGGTCAGCACCGGGCGGTCGCGGCGCGTGCTTCCGATGCCGGGGGCAGACGAGCTCCAACCCCCGGCTGGCGACGGGCCCATAAAGGAGGTTCGGTCGTGCTGGAGCCATGATCCCTCCGCTAGATGTGGAGGCCCGACCGTCAGCGCCGCCGGCGGCCTCACCTTAGCCGTGTTGGTGGGCATCGATGATGCCTGGGCATGGTCGGTGTCCGCCCTCAGTTGGCGCCTGCCTGTGGGCGACCGGAGGCACGGCGCAAGCTGGTCCTCGGGGAACGCCATGGCACTGACAAGGCGGCGAACCGTGGCGGAGGCGGCCGCGGTCGGTATCACCGTCACTGCCCGATCCAGCTGCGAAGACGGGAGTCATCGCCGGCGACAGAAGATCGCTCTCAGGTCGCCATCCTCGTCGTGGAGGCGTTGCACGTCCCAGTAGCCACCGGCCGTCAGCAGCGGCTGGAGCAGGTCCGCCTCCTCCCCTCCGAGCTCGAGCAGCAGCGAGCCGCCCCGGCGCAGCAGGGGCCCAGCCTCGAGCACCGCGCGGCGCAGCAGCAGCGTGCCGTCGGCACCGCCGTCCAGAGCCAGGTGAGGTTCGTAAGTGGTGACGTCATGGGGGAGGAAGCTCAGTTCCCGGGTCGGTACGTACGGCACGATCGCAGTCACCACATCGACCTGGCCGACCAGGGTGGGGGGCAGGCTCGCGGACATGTCCCCCTGGAAGACCTCGAGCCCATTGCGCCTGGCGCAGGCGACCGCGGTCGGGTCGATCTCGGTGGTTAGAATGCGGGCCAGGGGCCGGAGCCGGGCCAGTACGGCCGCGACGGCACCCGCTCCAGTGCAGAAGTCGACGGCTGTCCCATGCTCTGGAAGGCGGGCCGCAGCCTCGAGTGCCAACGGTTCGCTCTGCCACCTGGGGACGTAGACACCGGGATGGACGAGCACGGTCTGCCCGCAGAAGGTGACGCTGCCAGTCAGCCAGGCGAGGGGTTCCCCGGTGCATCGTCTGGCGACCAGTTCCTGAAGGCGGGCCGCGTCTCCGGCTGCCGCGCTGGTGAGCTCCTCCGCCTCCTCCTCCGCCGCGATGCAGCCAGCAGCGCGCAGCTGCGCGGCGACGGTGCCGCGCTTGTCGTCTGGGGGCACGCGCCCAGTTTCCCGCAATGGCCGGAAGGGTGGCGTGACACCGGAGCGCACTCTCCGGAGAGCCCCAGTTCACGAGCGCAGCCGGGAACCCGCGATCAAGGTTGCCCGCCTTGAGTCGGGCAGACCGCCTCCACCGCCCGACTGTCTGGCGCGGCACGTCCAGAACGTCACCCACCCAGACGGCGTCTCCCACCGGCCGATTCGGCCCAGGTGCCCGCCCCGGTGGTGGGAGCGGCCCGCGCCCATCTCCATAGGCGTCATCGGCCACCCTGGTCTTATCGCGCGTCACCACCCAGCACGGAGAGCGGGAACATGCCCGGGGAGTTGGGATCTGAGACCAGCGCCACGGTCTGGGTCGCCGGGCAGTCGGGTTGGCGATCCGAGCCGGGGGCTGGCGCGACCCCAGCGCCCGGGACGCCCGCTCGACGGCCGCCGCACCTTGCGGCCCTGGGTCGGGCAGGATTGGCGACTAA
Source organism: bacterium (assembly GCA_021802115.1). The sequence goes on from JAKABA010000001.1 coordinate 12,300, forward strand.
ACTGGATGGAGGGAGTCAGCTCAACGCGGCCGGAGGCTGGCCGCCCTCAGCCTGGAGGGTCGATGGCGAAAGTGGCGTTCCTCGGCCTGGGGCAGATGGGTGCGCCGATGGCGGCGCGACTCTTGCAGGCCGGCCACGGGTTGACCGTCTGGGACATCCTTCCCGAAAGTGGCGCAGCGCTGGCGCAGAGGGGCGCTGAGCTCGCGGCCTCGCCGGCAGTGGCCTGTCTGGGAGCGGACTTCGTCATCACCATGCTGGCTGACCCAGAGGCGCTGGAGTCGGTGGCGTTCGGGGCTTACGGGATCGCTGCTGCGCTCACCCGGGGACAGACCGTCGTGGAGATGTCGACGGTGGGACCGGCAGCCGCCCGGAGCTTGCACGCTCGGCTCGCCCCGGTCGCCATGGTGGACGCCCCCGTGCTCGGCAGTGTGCCGGAAGCGGAGGCCGGCCAGCTTTCCATCTTCGTGGGCGGCTCGGGCGCTGACTTCGAGCAGGTGCGTCCCGTCCTTCAGGCGTTGGGCCGGCCCCACCACGTGGGCGGCGTCGGCGTCGGGGCCGCCACCAAGCTGGCAGTCAACCTCACGATTGTGGCGGCCATGGCCGTAATCGGAGAGTCGCTGGCGATTGGCGGCGCCCTTGGGGTCAGCCGGGAGGTGATGCTGGACTCGCTGGCGGACTCGCCTCTGGGGGGACTGGCTAAGCGGAAGCGGGCCCTCATCGAGGCTGGCGAATTTCCGCCCCAGTTCAAACTCCGCCTCGCCGCCAAGGACCTTCGCCTGGCCGACCTGGCCGCCACGGCTGCAGGCCTGAGGACCCCGATCACAGGGGCGGTGCGCCGGTGGCTGGAGGAGGCCGAGCTGGCCGGTGCTGGCGGGCTCGACTTCGCGGCCCTGGTGGCCCTGATCTGCCGCGAGGGACCGTTCGCTCCGCCAGGGTCCCTCGACCCTGGCGCCTGAGGGTTCGGATCGGTCCCTGTCTCAGGCGCTGGCAGCTGCTGGGCAGACAGCTGAGCCTGGCACCACAGGGGAAGCCCGCCAGGAAGAGAGCTGCCCGTGGCTCCCGATTCCATCGTGGATCACCGCATCGGCTCCCGGATCGATCCCGGCCGGTCCGGGTAGCGGTCGGTGGTCGAACGGATAATTCCCCGGCGATCGACCTGCAGCGGCTCCGTTGGTCCCCTGCCCCAGCTCGGCCGCTTCTACCTGAGGAGGCACCGCGCCCGGCCAGTTGACCGCTTCCCAGACCTGGTGGACGGCGTCAATCAAAGGCGCCCCATGAGGAGAGTCTCACGGTGCTCTAATCTGAGGCTCACCTGATCCGGTCACCGTACCGACCTGGAGGCAGCAGAGAATGCGGTGGCAGACACTTCGGAACAGCTTGCGCCCACTGGGACGACCCGCCCTGGCGCTGGCCCTGGTGGCCGGGGTTGCGGCCGGGCTTCTGATCGGACCCAACCTGTCAGTGAGTTCCACCCGCCTACCCCACTCGGTCAGGCTGAGCACTGAGGCGGCCGGGCAGGGGACGCCATCCACCTCCGGACCCTTGTCATCTCCCGCTGCTCCACTGCCAACCACCACCCCCCAGCCGACCGAGCCGGTTGAGACCGTGACCCCTCCACCCACGGTGGTCAGCATCCCCAACCAGGATTCCACCTCCAAGGAGCTGCCACAGGGATCGCCATGCACGCCCGCTCCCGGCGGCGACAGCTCGTGCTCGTCGGGTGGGGGATGAGCGCGGAGCGGTCCAGTCGCTGACCCAGCGGGGGAGTGGTGACAACGCGGCCACGGCTCCTTCGGAGGCGCCTGTGACCGGTGCCCTCGGTCGGCTCCGGCTCGGCTCCGCCGGTCGGCTCTTGCTGCTCCACGGGGTGGTGGTGGCACTGGTCCTGGGGGTGGTTTCCGTCCAGGTGATCCGCGACTTCACCGTCCACTACCAGAGCACGGTTCTGGCCGACCTCGGCGACGAGCTCACCGGCTATTCCGCAGCCTACCTGGGTCGTCCCGCCGGCCAGAGCTTGGAGGCGTTCAGTCGCAGCTATCTGGTCACCCACCCGGTGCCCACCGGAGAGGTGCTTTTGATCGGGCTGCCTCATCAGCCGATCCTGGGCAGTGGCCACGCGGCCGACCTGGTCGGGGTCGCGCGGGTTCGCACCTGGCTGAGCACCCCACCCGCGAGCACCGTGACCGACCAGGTCAAGGTGGGCACCGTGAGCTACCTCACCCTTGCCAGCCCGATCACCGAGGCGGGTGTCACGCGCGGGGTGGTTGTGGCCGCGGCCAGCTTGGCCCAGTTGCAGGCGGAGAGCAACCAGGTGGCGTTGCTGGCAGCCGCCGAAGCCGGCGTGGCCCTGGTGGTTGCTCTGCTCAGCGCCTACCTGATCCTGCGTCGGCTGCTGCGCACCGTGGGTGCTGTGACCGCGACGGCGGTGGACGCGAGCCAAGGGGACCTGAGCCGGCGGATCGGGTACCGCGGCCCCGACGATGAGGTGGGCCGGATGGCGGCGGCGTTCGACGGCATGCTGACCAAGATCGCGGCGACGGTGGCCGCCCAGCGCCAGCTCCTGGCGGACGTGTCCCATCAGCTGCGAACTCCGCTGACGGTCGCCCGGGGCCATCTGGAGGTGCTCCGCCGAAGTGGCGCTGACGACCCCGAGGACGTGCGAGAGACCACCGCCCTGGTGGTCGAAGAGCTCAACCAGATGAGTCTGCTGGTCGATCAGTTGCTTCTGCTAGGGCACTCCCTGGAGCCCGACTTCATCCAACCGGAGCCGGTGGACCTGCGCTCGTTCATGGCGGACCTGAAGGCCTCCGCCACCGTCCTGGCGGAGCGCAACTGGGTGTTGGCCGGGGTTCCTGACGCGGTCCTCTTCGTGGACCAGTCCAAGCTCCGGGGCGCCTTGCTCAACCTCATCGACAACGCCGTCAAGGCGACCCAGCCCGGGGACACGATCAAGCTTTCGGCCAGCTGCGACGGAGCCGTCATCCTGGGGGTGATGGACACCGGTCGCGGCATCCCACCCCAGCTACAGCAGTCGGTTTTCGATCGCTTCCGCACAGCCGCGCCGAGCGACCAGCGCGGCGCCGGCTTGGGGCTGGCGATCGTCAAGGCGGTGGCTGAGGGGCATGGGGGCTCGGTCCATCTGGAGAGCGCGTTGGGCCAGGGGACGACGGTCACCATGGTCCTGCCGGCCAGCTGTCTGCGGCCGGGGCTAGCGGACGCCGGGGAGGCCGGGGTGTGATCCTGCTGGTCGAGGACGACGCCAGGATCGCCTCGTTCATCGCCAAGGGGCTCAAGGCTGAGGGCTACGCCGTGACGGTCGCGCCGGATGCGGCGACGGCCCAGGGGATCATGGCCGTTCGGGCCGAGGACCTCGACCTGGTGCTGCTCGACCTGGGCCTGCCGGACGGCAACGGCCTGAGCCTGTTGCGATCGTGGCGCGACCGGCATCTGCGGCTTCCGGTGATCATCCTGACGGCCCGGGACGACATCGCCAGCAAGGTCTCCGGGCTGGATGCCGGGGCCACCGACTACGTCACCAAGCCGTTCGCGTTCGACGAGTTGCTGGCTCGCATCCGGGCGGCCATGCGGACGGCCGAACAGATCGTCTCCACCGAGCTGGTGGTGGCCGACCTCCGCCTGGACCTGCTCTCCAAGATCGCCTGGCGAGCCGATCAGCGCATCGAGCTGGCGCACCGCGAGTGGGCTCTGCTGGAGCTCTTCATGCGCAGCCCAAACCAGGTGCTGTCGCGCACTCAGATCCTGAATCGAGTTTGGGAGTACGACTTCGACCCGGGTAGCAACGTGGTCGACGTGTACGTCAGCTACCTCCGTCGCAAGCTGAACCGGCCCGGCCTGGCTCCGCTGCTCCATACCGTCCGCGGGGCGGGCTACCGGCTGCTGTCCGGCGATGCCCGGTCGGAGTGAGGGAACTCTAATTCCCCCCCAACTGGCCGTTCATTCGGGGTGGTCAGAGTGAAGACCAGGGGATCTTCACCCCGAAGCCATTAGGAGTAGAACGATGAAGGTACCGATGACAGCGGGCGCAGTGGGCGCACTGGCGGTGGCGGGCGCGGTCGCAGCGGTCACACTGACCACCGGCGGGACCAACGCCGGCTTGCCCACCAAGGTCAACTTGGTGTCGGCCACGACCGCCATGACGAGCGCCGACCAAGCGGCACTCAGCTACGCGGCCAAGAACTATTCGGGTGCCGGCACCGCCTCGGTGCTCAAGACCGAGGCCGACACCGAGCACGGAGTGCCCGTCTACGACGTCACCGTCATGGCCCCCAATGGGACCACCTACTCGATCTCGATTCGAACCAGCGATGATTCGGTGCTCGCGGCCCACCCGGCCGAGAGCCAGCCGACTCCCGCCACGTCCGCGATCGCGCCGCAACCGACGATCCCTTCGGTGGACGTCCAGACTCCAGAGCCGACCGCGTCATCCACAGGTACCCCGGAGCCCAAGCAGTCCTCCGAGCCCGCGCAGTCTCCAGAGCCCGCTCAGACCCCCAAGCCGGTAGCCGCCGACTCCCCTGACGCCCAGGGGACGCAGACCACTCAACCCAACTCCCAGAGCTCGACCGACCAGCAGCAGAGCCAGCCCGGGACCGACGGCTGAGTTTTCGTCGCTTCCGCTGGGGCGGCCCCCGCAGGCGCGTGCTGTGGGGGCCGTCTCACGGCCAGTTCTCGGGGCCGAGACTGCTTGGGCACCGGGGGCCTCCCTGTCGAACCTCGGCACCGCTTGGGATGGCTGCCGAGACTGGGAGGTCACAGGATGTGAGTGCGGGCCCAGCCAGGGGCCGCTGGGGAGTGGAGACAGCTCCCGCCTCAGCGAGACGGGTCGCGGAGCCAGTGAAGCTTCGTTCACCCGCCCTGTCATGACTGCGACCGGGCGCACCTGTGCCGCCCGCCCGACCGGTCGTAGAGCCGCAGCAGCGGGCGCCAACATTGCGCGGGTGTCCGTCCGAGCCAAGGCTATCGCCACCTGAGAGGGGGCAGGCGGCTCCGGTGCGAGGTGCCAGCGCCGTACGTGTACCATTTTAGTATGCGCATAACAGAATCTGTTAAAGGCTGGCCGTGACCTTCGACCTTGCCGTGGTCGGCTCCGGTTCGGCCGGGTTCGCGGCTGCCATCGCGGCCACCAGCAAGGGGCTGTCGGTTGTCATGATCGAGCGGGGCACCATAGGGGGGACGTGCGTCAACATCGGCTGCATTCCCTCCAAGGCCCTGCTGGCCGCCGCCGAGGTCAGGCGCACCGCCTTAGCCCAGCGCTTTCCCGGGATCCAGACCGCCGCGGCTCCGGTGGACCTGGCCGCCCTGATCGAGGGCAAGGATGAGCTTGTCGAGGCGCTGCGCCGGGACCGGTACACCGACCTGATGGCCGAGCACGGGTGGCAGCTCAGGCACGGCCAGGCTCGCTTCGTGAGCGGGCCGGCCCTGGAGATAGCCGGTGAGCGGATCGAGGCCAGGCACTACCTGGTGGCGACCGGCGCAACCGCGTTCGCCCCGCCGGTCGAGGGTTTGGCCGAAGTCGGCTACCTGACCTCAACCACGGCCATGGACCTGGACAAAATGCCCGAGTCCATGATCGTGGTCGGAGGCAACTACGTGGGACTGGAGCTTAGCCAGCTCTTCGCCCGGCTGGGCTCGCGGGTGACCCTGATCGAGGCGTTGCCCCGGTTGGCGCCCGGCGAGGAGCCAGAGATCTCGGAGGCTGTGGAGGGCGTCCTCAAGGACGAGGGAGTGGCGGTCCACACGTCTGCCGGCCTCAGCCGGGTCGGCCGTGGCCCAGGCGGGGTGGCGGCGGTCATGGCCGACGGCACCGAGCTGCGGGCAGACTCCCTGCTCATGGCGACCGGGCGCCGTCCGAACTCAGCCGGGCTGGGCTTGGAGATGGTTGGAGTCCGGCTGGGCCGGCTCGGAGAAGTCGTGGTCGACTCCCGGCTGCAGACCGCCAATCCTCGAGTCTGGGCGGCCGGCGATGTGACCGGCGCTCCCCAGTTCGTCTACGTGGCAGGCGCCCACGGCAAGATGGTGGTCGACAATGCCTTCTTCGCGGCGGGCCGCGAGGTCGACTACAGGCACCTTCCCCGGGTGACATTCACGAGCCCGAACATCGCCTCCGTCGGGCTGACAGAGGCCCAGGTGGCCGAGGCCGGTCTGGCCTGCACCTGCCGGGTGCTGCCCTTGGCGTACCTGCCCCGGGCGCTCGTCAATCGCGACACCCGTGGGCTGGTCAAGATCGTCGCCGAGCGCGGGTCCGGCCTGGTGCTGGGGATCCACATGATCGGGGCCAACGCCGGTGATGCCATCCTGGCCGCGACCTACGCGCTCGAAGCGGGCATGACGGTCGACCAGATCGCGCGCACGTGGGCCCCCTACCTGACCATGAGCGAGGGGATCAAGCTCGCCGCCCAGGCCTTCCGGACGGACGTCTCCAAGCTCTCATGTTGTGCGGCGTGACCGTGGCCGTCGCCGCTCCCCGCGCAGGCGCACCCGCTGCGGCAGAACTCGCCGCCCGGGGTCTGGTCGCCAAGTGCTTCCGGGCCCTGGGGGATCCCACCAGGCTCGATCTGCTCGCCTTCCTGCTGGCCAGGGGCGAAGCCACCGGCGCCCAGTGCGTGGAGCGCGCTGGTCTCTCCCAGGGGAGGGTGTCGGCCCACCTGGCCTGCCTGGTCTCCTGCGGGCTGGCCGTGGTGCGACGGGAGGGCCGGTTTGCCATCTACCAAGTGGCCGATCCTCGGGTGGCCGAGCTGCTCAGTTTGGGCACCGGCCTGAGCGCCGACCATGCCGAGACGATAGCGGCCTGTCTCGCAGTCGGCCGGTGAACCCGCTGAAGCCGAGCTCGCTCGGGGTGGGACCGGGCCGTTCCGCCAGTCGGATGTAGGTCCCTGGTGGTTGCCTCATGGACGTGGTGGGCCCCGGTCCTTGACTGCCGCACACCCCCTTGCTACCCACTGGCGCCCAGCGAGCCCGCGCCCACTCTGTTGCCCGCATGGTCAGAACCAGCGGAGCGCGCGCGACCAGGGCCAAAGTGGTCGCGTCACTTGAGCGGGTCTCAGCGAAGGCTGAGGGAGCGGTCACCCAGGGTGGCGGCGCTGCGTCCGGACCCAATTCTGCCGACGGCTTCCGCCCCTACAAACGCTGGCCGTCGGCTTGGGCCTGGCGGCGAGCGTGAAAGCCGCCGGGGACATGTCGTCTCTGGCTTCGCCGGAGGTCGTCCGAACACGATGTCTTCCAGGTGATCTGGAGGGTCCGCCGCCCAGGGCACGATAATCGAGTCTGGCTGTCGCCTCGCCAGGCGTTGCTCAGGTGGGCAGTTGCTGGGCCGCCAGGGTGCTGATCGACTTGAGGTCGACGCTGGCTCCGAGCAGTGGTTCCAACGGGTGGGCAATGTACGTGACCTCGACGCTGTAGCTCGAGGCGCTGCCAACTCCACCGACAACGCACATCCGTATGTTGGCGTCGCCCGTAACCGCGGTCTGGGACAGCAGGGTGTTACCACCGGTGTTCGGGCAGAAGGAACCCCCCGCCGATACCTGACAGAGGTTGCCGGGATTCACCGGGAGGATGTTGGCGGCCCGCTGCGCCGCCACCTGAACCGCGACCGGAAGTCCACTGGCGCACGATGAGCCGTCCAGGATCAGGCCGCTGCCATTGAAGTTGATCACGATCGCGTCCCGGGCTCCTCCCTGGGCGGCGTCATTGACGGCCGACGACTGGAAGAAGAGCCATCCAGCCGCGATGATCCCGAACAGAAGGGCAAAGAACAGTGGCGCCACCAGGGCAAACTCCACCACGCTCTGGCCGCGGCTTCGAGTGGCCATCATCCGGTGAGGATCGCGCTGGAGCTGGCGCCGAGGACCGCTGGCGCCTCACCCTTGATGGAGAGCTGTGTCTTGCCCTGGGTCTGGAAGATGTCCACCATGGCCAGGCCGGTGATGTTGACCTGGCATCCGGTACCGGCGCCGGGTTGACCAGCCCCGCAGGTGAAACCGGTGCCCCAGCTGCCGTAGGGATTGCGTGAGGCGTCGGCCGGATAGGCGGGGTCGGATGCGATCCCAAAGCCGGTGACCAGCATCCCCCCGGGGATGAACGGAAGGCTTGAGTTGCCTCCCCAGTACTGTTCGTTGGAGGGGTTCTGGCCCTGCTGGTCGCTGTTGTCGACAATGGTTCCGGTGAGGGTGATGTTGGCGCTGTCTCCCAGCAGGGAGTCGAAGCCGACGTTGGCCTGCACCGCAGCATCCAACGGTTGGGAGCCCACCGGAGCGTTGGCTTGATTAACCTGCCAGGTGAGGAAGTCCTGGTACGGCCCGTCCTGGGGTGCCGAGAGGGTTATCGTCCCGTTGCCACCCATCTGGAGAGCGTCGTTCAGGCCCTGGCTGGCGACGGGGTTGGCGGCGAAGCAGACGCTGTTGCTGCACTGGCCGTTGGCGTCCGAGTTGCAGTTGGTTCCCGCCGGCCCGTTGGGGCAGCCGACATGTGCCTGGTACGGTCCCGCGCAAGTCTCTCCACTTGGTTTGCCGGCGGCGTCGCTGGTGAAGCCGCAGTTGCCGCTACCAGCGCCGATGGCAGGCTCGCCGTCGCCCACATTCTGGTCCGGGCCGCCGCTGGGTAGCGTGATGGCGCCGTTGGGCAGGGGGTTCTGGGTCACCAGCAGGATGTCCTGGCCGGTCACTGAGCTGCCTGCCTGGGGGCGAATGGCCAGGCCCTGGTCGAAGTAGAAGATGCCCGGCGCAGGGGGTACTGCCCCGCTCGCTCCCCCCGCAGCGATGCTCTCCTGGCTGCAGTTGGCGAACTTCGCGTTGCCGGTGACGACCACCGGGTAGCGGTACTTCCCAGGGTAGATCACCGCATTGCCGCTGACGACGGTCGGGTTCGGGTAGGCGCCGGCGAAGTACGGGGTCGTCCCATCAGATGTCGTGATCACCCCATCCAGGCTCATCCCGCAGCCCGCGACCGATGGCGTGGGCGGGGTCACCAACCCTGTGAGTGGGTCGGTGGTCACCGGGGCCGCGTTGGTGCTTCCCCAAGAGTTGGTGTACACGTTGGTGTTGTTGGCGCCACAGGCGGCCTGGAGGCCAGGCAAGACAGCCGGTGGGGTCCCTATCGGCGGCGGCCAAGGGGAGGGCGTCGCGCTGGAGGTCGGCGAGCTGGGAGGGCTGCCGAAGCACCAATCCCAGGTGGTGTTGACTATGTTCGAGTTCTTGAGCTTGCCCCAGACGTACATGGTGCCGCTCTGCTTGCCGTCCAGGATGTCAGGGTTGCTCATACCGCCCCAGCTGGCGCAGCCCCCGGTGATGCTCTGGGTCGAGCTGTAGTTGAGGCAACCGTTGGCGTTGTCGTAGATGTCGCCCCAGATGTCGAAGTTCCCGTCGCCCGCCATGAGGATGTCGTGGGCTCCGTTCTCGGCCAGCGCCTCGATGCCGATGGGCAGGAGCGATGGCGTCGCCGGGTTCAAGGCGGAGGCGCCAGCGGCGGTTTTGAGGTGTGCCACTCCCACGATCTGCTCCACGAAGGGAGGCCACTGTGGGGTGACGTTGAGGTGGACTCCGCAAGCCCCCAACGGCGGCGTTGAGGGACTGCCGGATCCGGTGTCATATATGTACACCTTGCCTCCGCCAGCGGTGGTCATCGGCTGGTTCTGGCCGTTCAGGTAGTAGCCGGTCCAGCCGAACGGGATGCCAGTAACGGCCGTGGATGGAGAGTTCGGGCTGACCAGCTCGTTGATGATGTTCACCACCTGGGCCCCCGTCGTCATGACGCCGTTGTCGGTGCACTGGGGGGACAGGGCCTGGGCGGCGCCCTCGGCCGCGAAGTCGGCCGCGTTCTGGGCCTGGCGGTATTGCAGCAGTCCGAAACCACCGTCAATCGCCAGGCCAACCGCCATGACCAAGACCAAAAGGCTGATGGCGAACAGAACCATGACCTGGCCTCCCTGACCCCGCGGTCGGTCCGTCCGTGCCCAGTAGTGGAACCAAGCTTGCATCAGGTCAACTCCCGCCGCCGCCGCCACCACCACCTGATGCAGCGGCGCCGCCCGCGGTGGCCGCCACCTTGACCGTGAGCCCGCTGCCGAATATGGGCAGGAAGGCGTCGATCTGCTGCGAAGCGGTGACCGTTATGGCGGGCACGCTGGTGGTGGAATTGGGGGTGTTGGTGACCGCCACCTGGATCGGCGGAGTGCCGCCTCCGCTCGAGCAGGTGCTGGCGCTCATGCCCATCTCCTGGAGGGTCGCCGTGCAGGCCGCGTAGGTCTCGCCGGTGCCGGTCACATGTCCGTTGTAAGAGGCCTGAGCCGCCACCGCCCCGGCGCGGGCGGCCTGGGTCAGGTCGATGCCAGCCATCAACATCTGGCCCCCAGTCGCAGCCAGGGCGAGGACTAAAATGGCGACCGGCAGCACCAGGGCGAACTCCGTGATGGATTGGCCGCGCTGACTCGGGTGCGCTGGGCGGAGTGCCGAGGTCCTCGCCGCCGTGAGGTGCTGATCTTCCATAGCTGGAGGTGGGAGCGTAACGGAGTTCGCCCTTCAAGTACTCATGCGATCCTGTAACGGACCTGTAACGACTTGTTGAGGCAAGGAGGCCAGTGAAGACCGGCGATGAGATGGCGGCGGGCAGACGAGACGGCTCCGAGGCAGCCCGACCCACGCTGCTCTCGATCCTGCGCCAGAGCACTGGCTACCTTGAGGGGGCAGGACTCGACCAGCCCCGCCTCGAGGCGGAGCTGCTCTTGGCGCACTGTCTCGGGGTCTCCCGGCTGGACCTCTACCTCCAGTTCGAGCGGCTGCTGCTGGCCTCTGAGCTCAGTCGGATCCGACCGCTCCTTCGAAGTCGGGCGAGGGGGAGGCCCCTTGCCTATATCACCGGTCGAAAGGAGTTCTTTGGCCTTGATTTCGAAGTCGGGGACGGTGTGCTGGTGCCCCGCCCTGAGACCGAGCTCTTGGTGGAGCTCGCCGTCGCGGCCGCCGGGACGGCGGCTCCGATCAGGTGCGCCGACCTGGGCTGCGGCAGCGGTTGCGTCGGGATCGCCATCGCCACCCGGCTCCCGCAGGCGCTGATTGATGCCGTCGACCGGGACGCAATCGCGGTCGAGCTGAGCCGCCGCAATGCCATCGGCAACGGGGTCCAGGGGCGGCTGACGGTGCTCCAGGGGAGCTGGGCTGCCCCGCTCCGGGACCGCGGGCCCTACCAACTCATCATCAGCAATCCGCCCTACGTCACGTCCGCCGAGTGGGCCGAGCTCAGCCCAGGGGTGCGCGACTACGAGCCCAAGATGGCGCTGGACGGTGGATCCGACGGCCTGGACAGCTACCGGGAGCTCCTGCCCGGTGTCGCCGCGATAGCCGCCCCGGGGGCAGCCATCCTGCTGGAGGGCGACCCCAGGCGTATGGCGGCTCTCGACCGGCTGTGTTCTGATCTCTGGCCCCGGTCGGAGCGCAGGGTCCACCAGGACCTCTCCGGCCGGGAAAGGGTGCTCGAGGTGAGGCTGCCCGGGTGAGCGCGATGCTCTGGGCCCCGGACCCGAGCGGAGTCGCCGCAGCTGCGAGGGCCCTCGCCAGTGGGGGCGTGATCGGCTTTCCCACCGACACCGTGTACGGCCTGGCGGCCGCCGCAGGAGACCCCGCCGCGGTGGCCGCGGTCTCGCGGATCAAGGGGCGCCCTGGCTCTCAGCCGCTGATCCTGATGGCCCGCTCCATCGACCAGGTGGCGGACTACGCGATCCTGAATCCGCTTGCCGTCGCGCTCGCTCAGCGCTTCTGGCCCGGCCCTCTGACCCTGATCCTGCGATCCCTCCCCGGGGCGCCCACCCTGGGTGGAGAGGGGACGGTCGGGGTCAGGGTCCCCGGCCACGAGGTGGCTCTGGCCCTGCTGGCTCTAACCGGTCCCCTGGCGACCACCAGTGCCAACCGCCACGGCCGCCCTCCGGCGTCCGGGGCGGCGTCCGCGCTGGCGGAGTTGGATGGCCTGGCCGGGGCCCTGGCCGACCACCCGGGGGCAGGGGGTGGCCTTCAGCCTTCCTCTATACTCGACCTCAGCCAGGAGGTGCCGGTTCTGCTGCGGGCGGGCAGGCTCGGGGCCCATGAGCTGGGCATCCCTTTGATCCGGGACGGCTCAGGGAGTCGGAGGGACTGATTTGGGAATCGCGGCAGAGCGGCTCGACGTGCTCCGACGGGCTGACCCCGAGCTGGCCTCCCTGATGTCAGCTGAGCTCGACCGCCAGCAGTACACCCTGGAACTCATCCCGTCCGAGAACGTGGCCAGCCCGGCGGTGCTGGAGGCGGTGGGGTCCTGGCTGACCAACAAGTACGCCGAGGGCACCCCGGGCAAGCGCTACTACGGCGGCTGCGAGTTCGTCGACCAGATCGAGGTGCTCGCTCAGCAGAGGGCATGCGCGCTGTTCTCGGCCGAGCATGCCAATGTCCAGCCTCACTGCGGCAGCTCCGCCAACCTGGCCGCTTACATGGCTATCTGCAAGCCGGGCGACACCATCTTGGGGATGGACCTCAGCCACGGCGGCCACCTCACCCATGGCTCGCCGGTCAGCTTCAGCGGCATCTTCTACCACGCCGAGTTCTACGGGGTCAGCCGGGACACCGAGCAGCTGGACTACGAGGAGGTTCGCCGCCGCGCCCAAGAGGTGAGGCCCCAGGTGCTGGTGGCGGGGGCGAGCGCCTACCCCAGGATTTTCGACTTCAAGGCGCTGGCTGAGATCGCTCAGGAGGTGGGAGCGCGGCTGCTCGTCGACATGGCCCACTTCGCCGGGCTGGTGGCGGGCGGCGCGCACCCCAGCCCGGTGCCATACGCCGATGTGGTCACCCTCACCACCCACAAGACCCTGCGCGGCCCCTGGGGCGGGATGATCCTCTGCCCCGAGGAGCGGGCCAAGGAGGTCGACAAGGCGGTCTTCCCCGGAGCCCAGGGGGGGCCGCTCCTGCACGCCATCGCCGGCAAGGCGGTGGCGCTGCACGCCTGGGCCCAACCTGAGATGCAGGGGTACGCCCAGCGGGTCGTCGCCAACGCCAAACGTCTCGCCGACGGGCTCATGTCCGAGGGCCTGCGCCTGGTCAGCGGAGGCACCGACAATCACCTGATGCTGATCGACCTTCGGCCGCTCCAGCTGACCGGCCGCCAGGTCCAGGAGGCTTTCGACCGCGCTCACGTCACGGTCAACCGGAATTCGATTCCGTTCGACGAGGCGAGCAAGTTCAATCCCAGCGGCATTCGCCTGGGCACCCCCGCGGTGACCACCAGGGGGATGGGGCCGGGCGAGATGGACGAGATCGCCCACCTGATCGCGCAGCTGATCCACCACCTCGGCGACGAGGCGGTGGCGGAGGAGGTGGCCGGCCGGGCCCGGGCCCTCTGCGAGGCGTACCCGCTGCCCTACAGCTGAGCTCGGGAGAGCCCGCTTGCCCACCCCACAACATCACTTCCTGGTGGCGCTGCCGATCCTGCTGGTGGCGGTGGCGGTGACGGTCGCGATGGTCCCGGTGGTGCGGTGGGTCAGCTTCAAGGTGGGGGCGGTGGCCCAACCCGGAGGCCGCAACATCCACCTGCGCCCGACCGCCCGTCTCGGTGGCCTGGCACTGGCGGCGGGCTTCGTGGTGGCGGTCGCCATCTTCGGCCGGGGCGTTGCCGACTGGCTGCAGATCGTGCTGATCGCGGTGGCGGTGGCGGCGCTGCTGGCCGTCGATGACATCCTCGACCTTCCCTACTGGACCAAGCTGGTGGTCCAGATCGTCTGCTCCCTGCTGGTGGCCTGGGGATTCGGGATCACCATCAGCTACGTCACGCTGCCCCATCTCGACCTGCACCTGGCCTGGGCGGCGATCCCGGTCACCGTGATCTGGCTGGTGGGGATGCAGAACTCGATCAACCTGCTGGACGGCGTCGACGGCTTGGCCGCCGGGGTGGTGGCCATCGTGGGCGCCGTGCTCTACCTGGCGGCGGTCAACCGGCTCAACGTCGACCCCGGCCAGGGGGGGGTGATCCTCCTCTCCGCAGCGCTGGTGGGCTGCTGCCTCGGCTTCCTGGTCTTCAACTTCGCCCCCGCCCGGATCTTCATGGGCGACTCGGGCAGTCACGTGCTGGGCATGCTGGTGGGGGTGATCACCATCGTGGGGGTCGCCAAGGTGACCGTGGCGCTGGCCCTGTTCGTGCCGGTGGTGGCACTGGCGCTGCCCATCGGCGACACCGGTTACGCCATCTGGAGACGCCGCCGCGAGGGGGTGGGGTTTGCCCACGCCGACGCCCGCCACCTGCACCACCGGCTGCTGGCCCTCGGCCTCAGCCAGCGGGAGACGGCGATCGCCTTCTATCTGGTCACGGCGATTCTGGGCTGCGTGGGCCTGGCCATCTTCGGCCATCACAAGATCCTGGCGGTCGCCCTGGGGCTGCTGGTGGTGGCCCTGATACTGCTGGGCTGGCGGATCTGGCATCGTGGTGGCTTCAGCTTCCAGAGGAGCCCGTCCGAGGCGAGCTCTCCGGACCAACCGCGGCCGTGATGACGAGGGGACCCGAACCGATGGCGACCGACGAGGTACTGGAGATCTACGGGGGCAACCCCCTGCGGGGGACGGTGGGCGTCAGCGGCAGCAAGAACGCGGCCCTGCCGGAGATGGCTGCCGCCCTGCTGGCGGACGGACCACTGCGGCTGAGCAATGTTCCGGGCATCGAGGACGTGGGCACCATGTGCTCGATCCTGGCCAGCCTGGGGGTGCTCACGGAGCGTGCCGAGGGCACCGTGGAGATCGATCCCCGCGGTTTGCGCACGGGGACTCCGGACCCGCAGGCGGCCTCTCGGATGCGGGCCTCGCTGCTGCTGCTGGGGCCGCTGCTGGGCGCCTGTGGCGAGGCCATTCTGCCGCGACCCGGCGGCGACGACATTGGCTCTCGAAGAATCGAGCAGCACATCGCCGGCCTGCGCCTGATGGGAGCCACGGTGGAGGAGTCGCAGGGCGGCATCCGAGCCTTTGCGGGAGGCCTCCACGGCGCCCACATCCCCCTCGACATGCCGACTGTGACCGGCACCGAGAACCTGATGATGGCGGCCGCCAGGGCCAAGGGGATAACCGTGCTCTCCAACGCGGCCCGGGAGCCCCATGTGGTCGACCTCGCCCTCTGCCTGAACTCCATGGGGGCGCGGATCTCCGGGGCCGGCAGCGACCGGGTGGTGATCGAGGGGGTGCCCCACCTGCATCGCGCTCAGCATCGGGTGCGGCCCGACTACATCGAGGCGGGCACCTATGCGCTGGCGGCGGCCGCCACCGGCGGGGAGGTCCTGATCGAGGACGTCATGAGCGACGACCTGGTCCAGCTCTTTCACAAGCTGAGGGCGGCCGGCTGCCAGGTGGAGGAGGGCGCCAGCTGGGCCCGGGTCTCCCGGCTCGGCCCCCTGACCGCGGTGGACATGACCACCTGGCCCCATCCCGGGTTCGCCACCGACCTGCAGTCGCAATATGTGGCGGTGATGACCCAGGCCAGTGGCGACTCCACGGTGTGGGAGGCGCTCTACGAGAACCGCTTCCGCCCGGTCGAGCAGCTGCGCCGCCTGGGCGCCCGGATCGAGGTCGAGGGCCGCATCGCGGTAGTCCACGGCGGTGCCCCGCTGCGGGGCGCCGACCTCGAGGTGTCCGACATCCGGTCGGGAGCGGCCCTGGTGATCGCGGGCCTCTGCGCCGAGGGCCGCACCACCTGCCGCAACGTCCGCCACCTGGACCGGGGCTACCAGAACCTGGTCGGCAAGCTGGCCGGCCTGGGGGCCAGGCTCAACCGCCGGCCTCCGGGTTCGGACTGATCCGGGCCATGGTGGCGCGCCGGTTCGGGCTGGAGCTCTCCTCGGACCGGGTGGAGGCCTGGGTCAGAGGGGACGGCCTGGTCCTGCAGGAGCCGGCCGTGGCAGCTCGACAACCATCGACCGGCAAGCTGGTCGGCTATGGTGCCCAGGCGCTGGCCCTGGCCAGGCCCGGAGGCGCCCAGCTGGTGGCTCCCTTCGGCATGTCCGAGCTCCACGATCAGGAGGCGGCCGAGCAGATGCTGCGCCACCTGATCAATCGGATGGTCGGCCGCCTGGTCTTCGTGCGTCACGAGCTGGTGCTGGCGGTCTCGGCGGAGCTCTCGACCGCGGGGCGGCGGGCCCTGCTGGAGGTGGCGCTGGCCTCTGGCGCACGCATGGCGCACCTGCTCGACCTGCCCCTGGCGATGGCCTTCGGCACCGGGCTCTCCGTCACCTCGTGGGAGCCCTCGCCGGTGCTGTTCCTGCTGCCGCAGGGGGCCCAGGGGGCGATCGTATGCCACCACGGACTGCTCGCCCACAGCGGCCTGGTGGCGGAGAACGAGGGTCAGTTGGAGACAGAGACCGGCCTGGACCAGCTGGCGGCCATGGTCGAGGGCCTGCTCCAAGAGACGCCACGGCCAGGCCACGACCGGGTGCGGCAGGTGGGCTTCGCCCTGGCCGGACGAGGGGTGGACATCCAATTGGTTGGGAGCGGGCTGACCCGCCGCACCGGCCTGCCGATGCGCCAGGTCGCGGATCCGGAGCACTGCGTGGTCAAGGGGGCGGAGGTGGCCCTGGAGCGGATCGAGGCGGCCGGAGCCCGTACTCTGCTCTACCTGAACTGATCCCATCGGGCGCGGGCCAGCTCGTCGGCCAGCAGCAGGGAGTGGTCCTCGGCGGAGCGCTCCCAGCTGTACCGACTGGCTCGGGCCAGCCCCAGCCGGCCAAGGTGCGACCGCAGCCCGGGTTCCATGGCCAGCCGGGTGAGCGCTTCCACCCACTCCCTGTGCGACCCCAGGTCGACCAGCAGGGCGGCCCCGGCGGCGACCTCGGCGACGCCCCCCACATGGCCGGCCAGCAGCGGTGCTCCGCAGGCCATCGCCTCCAGGGCGGGCAGTCCGAACCCCTCATACAGGGATGGGACGCACGCCGCCAGGGCGCCCGAGTAGAGCGCCGCCAGCGCCTCCCCGTCGAGGTGGGGGAGCAGTCGCAGCCGGTCCGAGCAGCCCGCCACCTGGGCCACCTGCGCGAGCTCGGAGGCGCTTCGCCCGCTGGCGTTGGCGACCACCAGCCAGGGGCGCTCCCGGCCCGCGGGAAAGGCGCTCGCGAAAGCGCGGATCAGGAAGGGTATGTTCTTGCGCCGGTGGTGGGCGCCCACCACCAGAAAGTACGGGCCAGGAATCCCCAGCCTGGCGGTGACCGCCGCCACCCGGTCCGGGCTCCTCGGCCCCAGCTCGGCCGCCACGCCATGGGGGATGACCGTGATGGTGGCGGGGTCGGCGGAGTACAGCTGGACCAGGTCCGCCCGGGTCGTCTCAGAGGGCACGATCAGGCGGGCGGCCCTGGCCAGGGCGTCCTTGACGAAGCTCTCGACCGCCTGGCCGCTGGCGCCAGGGTAGGCCTGGGCGGCCAGCCGGTGCTCCACTCCATGCACGGTCACGACCGACCTGGGCAGCCGGCCCGGGGGTAGCCGGTAGGCGGGCACGAAGAGCAGCTCGGGAGGGCGGCGGCGCACCTCGAGCGCCAGCCGCAGCCGGGTCCAGCCCCTGGGCAGCGGGATCAGGCACCACTCGCTGCCGGCCGAGAGGGGCGGCGCGGCCAGCGGTGCCCGCCGGGCGTTGCGGTAGAGCCGCAGCTCAGCCGGAGGGCTGGCGATCAGGCCGCGGCAGACCTGGGTGGCGTAGACGCCGATCCCTGTGGGGGCGGCCTCAAAGGCCCGGCTGGCATCGATCCCGATCGCCACCGGGGCAGTGTACGGGGCCGCCATCGGGCCTTCCGCCTGGCCGCGAACTGGAGCCACGAGGGAACCCCCGGCGACCGCCCTGCGCCGTGATAAGATCGCCGCGATTTGTCCTTGGGGGGCGATCCGAAGCGGCCCGGGGGAGTAGCGGGTCCCGGAGGAGCCCTCGCCTTGGTAGGAGTCTTCTCGATCACGGTCGTAACTGGGGTCGTGGCCGGGGTGCTGTTGGACCAGGTCTTTCACACCCTGCCCTGGCTGACGCTGACGGGGCTGGCGCTGGGCCTTGTGGGGGGGTCGCTGACCCTCTATCGCGGCCTGCTCATATACCGGGATCCCCGGCAGTGATGGCTCAGGACGCCGAGCAGATGGCGGGGGCGGTGCGGACCGCCTGGATGGCAGCCCTGGCCGGGGTGGTCGTGGTGGTGATCGCCGGGCTTCTGGTCGGCGGCGCCGAGGGTGCCGGGCTGGCTTTGGGCGGCGGCCTCCTCGGGATCGCCAACCTGCAGCTGGCGGTCTTCGCGATGCGGCGCTCGCCGGTCGCCTTCCTCGGCTCCAGCCTGCCTCGGCTGGCGGTCATAACCATGGTCATGGCGGCGCTGGTGGTGGTGCTGGGCCCGATCGGAGTCTGGGCCCTGCTGGGGCTGCTGGTCACCCACCTCGCCCAGGTGGGGGCCATCCTGCGGCTGGGCATGAGGCTGAGCTCCAAGTGAGGCCGATCGTCGCCACCCAGATCGCAGTCGGTGCCCACTGGGTGGGGCACATCTTCGGCCAGACCATCTACCTGGACACCCTGATCAGCAGCGGCGTCGCCTTCGGGATCGTCCTGGGCCTGGGGCTGTACCTAAGGAGCCAGATCACCAGTGGAGTCCCGGGCCGCTTCCAGACCATGATCGAGGTGGTCTGGACCACGGTGGACGACTACATCACCCGCATGATTGGGCCCTTCGCGCGCTGGGTGGTGCCCCTGGTGACCGTGCTGTTCTTCTACATCCTGGTCAGCAACTGGCTGGAGCTGATCCCCACGGGGGGACGGCTCACGTCGCCCACGTCCGACGTCAACGACACCGCCGCCCTGGCCATCATCGTGATCGTCCTGGTGCATGTGACCTCGATCCGGCGCAAGGGGTTCAAGGGGTATTTGAAGATCAACTACCTGCACCCCGACGGGCTGCCCTGGTGGGCCTATATCGGGCTGGGCCCGATCAACGTGATCGCCCAGATCTCCTACCCGATCTCGCTCACACTGCGACTCTTCGGTAACATGTTCGCGGCCGCCCTGATGCTGGAGATCATCGCGATCTTGCCGATCTACATCGGCTTCGCCTTCAACGGCGTTTGGAAGCTGTTCGAGGGCGTCTTCGTGGACGTGATACAGGCTTTCATCTTCGCGCTGCTGACGGTCATCTACCTAAGCATGGCGACCATGAGCGAGGACCACCAGGCGGCCGAGACCGCCAGCAACTAGGGGCCCCACGGCCCCGCCAAGACCTGGGAGGAGACCAATTGGCATTGACCACCGCGCACGCAGAGATCTACGCCGGGGCCATGATCGGCACCGGCGTCGGTGCCGTCGGCGCCGCCATCGGTGATGGTCTGGCCGGCGCTCAGCTGATCGCCGGCATCGCCCGCCAGCCCGAGGCGCAGGGGCGGCTGCTGACCTGGACCTTCCTCACCGTCGGTCTGGCCGAGGCCGTGTACTTCATCAACCTGGCCCTGATGTTCGTCTTCATCGCCCTCGCCGGGAAGTAGGGAAGCCCCAGATGGTCCTGGCCGCCGCCTCCAACCCGCTGGCCCTCAACGCGACCTTCATCGTCGAGATCGTCGTCTTCCTGGCCCTGCTGTGGTTGCTCCGCCGCTATGTCTTCCCCCCCCTGGACAAGGCGCTGCGCGCCCGCCAGGCCCAGATTGCCCAGGCTCTCGGCGAGGCCGAGCAGGCGAGGCAGGAGGCCGAACAGGCTCGCCAGCTGGACCGCCAGGAGATGGCCGACGCCCGTCTCAAGGCTCAGGAGATCCTGGACCGCGCCCAGCAGCTGGGGGAGCAGCTGCGCGAGGAGCTGCGCCAGAAGGGCGAGCAGGAGCAGCAGGCGATGCTGGAGCGGGCCCGGGCTGAGCTGGCCCGGGAGCGGGAGCAGGCCGTGCTCGAGCTGCGCCGCCAGGTCGCCGACCTGGTGATGCTGGCCACCACCAAGGTGCTCCAGGAGGAGCTCGACCCAACCCGCCAGCGCCGGCTCATCGAACAGGCGCTGAAGGAGGTGGACCTGAGTGCCTGAGGGACCCCGGGAGCCCCGCGTTCCCAGCCAGGCCCGCCACTACGCCCAGGCCCTTTTCGAGCTGGCCCGGGACCAGGGGGACTTCGAGTCCTGGCGGGAGCGCCTGCAGCGCCTGAGCCAGCTGCTGGATGGCAGTGACCTGGGTCCGGCGCTGCTCAGCCCCCAGTTCTCGGCCGCCCAGCGGGAGGAGCTGGCGCTGGCGGTCCTTAGCCGCGACCCCGGGATTGACCAGCTGGCATCCAACCTGCTCCGGCTCCTCATCCGGAGCCGGCGGACGGCGATGCTGGGGGCGATCAGGGCGGGGTATTCGGCCCTGGTCGATGAGGCTGAGGGCCGCGTCCAGGCCCGCCTCGCGACCGCCGTCGCGGTCGGCCCGGAGGATCTGGCCAGGTTCGCAAAGGAGCTCTCGGTGAGGCTGGGTCAGGAGGTGGAGTTTCAATCCGAGGTGGACCCCTCCCTTCTGGGGGGGGCGGTGGTGCGAGTGGGGGATCGGGTCTTCGACGCCAGTCTGAAGAGCCGGTTGCTCCAGCTGCGCCACCAGATGCTGACAGAAGCGCAAACCGCGTGAGGGGAAAATGAGCCTCAGTGCCGACGACATAGGCCGGATCATCAAGACCAAGATCACCGACTTCGACGCCCCGGTGGTGTCGGCGGAGTCCGGGGTGATCACCGCCCTGGCCGACGGGATCGCCCAGATCTACGGGCTCGAGGGGGCGATGGCCGGCGAGCTCCTGGAGTTTCCCAAGGGAGTCTTCGGGATGGCCCTCAACCTCGAGGAGGACCTCGTCCGCGCCATCATCATGGGCCCCTACGAGGGCCTCAGCGAGGGCGACGAGGTCCGAACCACCGGCAGGATCGTGGAGGTCCCGGTGGGACGCGAGCTGGTGGGCCGGGTGGTGAATGCGCTCGGCGAGCCGATCGACGGCAAGGGTGAGATCGCGACCAAGGAGCGCTGGCCGATCGAGCGGCCCGCCCCAGGCGTGGTCGACCGCCAGCCGGTGGACACCCCTGCCGCCACCGGGATCATGGCCATCGACGCCCTGGTCCCGATCGGGCGTGGCCAGCGCGAGCTGCTGATCGGCGACCGCCAGATCGGCAAGACCGCGATCGCGATCGACACCATCATCAACCAGAAGGGCAAGAACCTCACCTGCATCTACGTCGCGATCGGCCAGAACGCCGCCTCGGTGGCCCGGGTCGCGGCCCTGCTGGAGGAGTACGGCGCCCTCGAGCACACCATCATCGTCAGCGCCACCGCCGCCGAGCCGGCCGCCCTGCAGTACCTGGCCCCCTACTCCGCCTGCAGCATGGGGGAGTGGTTCATGGAGCGGGGCGAGGACGCCCTGGTGGTATACGACGACCTCAGCAAGCACGCCTGGGCATATCGCGAGATCTCCCTGGCGCTGCGCCGGCCCCCGGGCCGGGAGGCCTATCCCGGGGACGTGTTCTACCTGCACTCCCGGCTCCTGGAGCGGGCCGCCCGGCTGAGCCAGGAGCGCGGGGGCGGGTCGCTGACCGCCCTGCCCATCATCGAGACCCAGGCCAACGACGTCTCCGCCTACATCCCCACCAACGTGATTTCGATCACCGACGGCCAGATCTATCTGGAGGGGGACCTCTTCTACGCCGGCACCAGGCCCGCCATCTCGGTCGGGCTCTCCGTCAGCCGGGTCGGAGGTGACGCCATGACCAAGGGCCTGCGCAAGGTGGCCGGAGGCATGCGCCTGGAGCTGGCCCAGTACCGGGCCCTGGCCGCCTTCGCCCAGTTCTCCTCAGACCTGGACCGTTCCACCAGGGACCAGCTGGAGCGGGGCCGTCGGCTCACCGAGCTGCTCAAGCAGGACCAGTACCAGCCGGTCCCGGTCTCCCATCAGGTGATGGTGATCTACGCCGGCACCAACGGCTATCTGGACCAGGTCCCGGTGGAGAAGATCTCCTCCTGGTCGGCCCAGTTCCGGCGCTGGATAGGTCAGACGCGGACCCAGCTGGAGTCCCAGCTGGAGGAGCGTCAGGCCCTCGACGAGGAGTTGGAGGCCCAGCTCAAGGAGGCGCTCGAGGAGTTCAACCAGGGCTTCGACACCGGGCCGGTGGCGGTCGCCGCCGGCTCCCAGGAGGGCTGATTGGCGACCCTGCGCGACATCCGCAGGCACATCAAGGCGATCCGCAGCATCGAGCAGATAACCCGCGCGATGCAGATGGTGGCAGCCGCCAAGATGCGCCGGGCCCAGGCCCGGGTGGCCCAGGCGCGCCCCTACGCCATCGCCATGGACGAGGCTGCCCGCGACGTGGCCAAGGTTGGCAAGGAGTTCCGCCACCCCTTCCTGGTCCCCCGCGAGGAGGGCACCGGGCTGCTGATCCTGGTCACTTCGGACCGGGGCCTGGCCGGGTCCCTGAACGTGAACACGATGCGCGCCGCCCACTCCTACATGCTGCGGCGCTTCGGGCCCCGCTACCAGGCGGTGGCCATCGGGCGCAAGGCGGTCGAGTTCTGCAACCGGATGCAGGTGACTCTGGTGCACCACCGGATCGGGCTGCCCGACAAAGTGGAGATGGCGGAGCTGCGGCCGTCGGTCGAGAGCGCGGTCAGGGCCTACCTGCAGGGCGAGGTACGCGAGGTCGTGCTCGCCTACTCGCAGTTCAAGAACCTGCTCACCCAGGTCCCCACGGTCCAGGTGCTGGTGCCGGTGCCGCCGGCCCCACCCGACCAGGGCCCCCAGACCCAGGGTGACTACATCTATGAGCCGGACGCCCAGGCGGTCCTGGAGAAGTTGATGCCGGCCTACCTGGACAGCCAGGTGTTCCGGGCGGTGCTGGAGACCCAGGCCAGCTTCTACAGCGCCCAGATGGTGGCGATGCGGAACGCCTCCTCCTCTGCCGGGGACGTGATCCGGGAGCTGTCGCTGACCGCCAACAAGGTGCGCCAGGCGAGCATCACGCGAGAACTGATGGAGATAATCGGCGGCGCCGAGGCCCTGCAGGCGGCCCGGCGCTGAGGAGGTGGAGATGACCGTGAGCGAGTCCAAGCAGATGGCGCGGGGCGAGGTGCTGCAGGTGATCGGGGCGGTGGTCGACGTGGCCTTCCCAACCGGCCAGCTGCCCCACATCCTGGACGCCCTGGAGGTGGAGCGGGAGGGCGCGCGGCTGGTCCTGGAGGTGCAGCAGCACCTGGGCAATGACGTCGCCCGCTGCATCGCGATGGAGTCCACCGACGGGTTGCGCCGCGGGGAGCAGGTGGTGGCCACCGGGTCGCCCATACGGGTGCCGGTGGGCAAGCGGGTCCTGGGGCGGATGTTCAACGTGGTGGGCGAGCCCATCGATGGCGGCCCGGCGATGGAGGAGGGCAAGCAGATGCCGATCCACCGCGAGCCGCCCTCGGTATCCGAGCAGGCGGTCTCCACCGAGATCCTGGAGACCGGGATCAAGGTGCTGGACCTGATCTGCACCTTCGCCAAGGGGTCGAAGATCGGGCTCTTCGGGGGCGCCGGTGTGGGCAAGACCATCATCGTGATGGAGCTGATCCGGAACATCGCCAAGGAGCATCAGGGCTACTCGGTGTTCGCCGGGGTGGGGGAGCGCACCAGGGAGGGCAACCAGCTCTTCGGTGAGATGCACGAGTCGGGGGTCATCAACCAGACCGCCCTGGTCTTCGGGCAGATGAACGAGCCCCCCGGGGCGCGGGCCCGCATCGCCCTCAGTGGGCTCACCATGGCCGAGGAGTTCCGCGATGAGGAGGGGGCCGACGTGCTCTTCTTCGTCGACAACGTGTTCCGCTACATGCTGGCTGGCAGCGAGGTCTCGGCCCTGCTGGGCCGGATGCCGTCCGCGGTGGGCTACCAACCCACCCTGGCCACTGAGATGGGAGACCTGCAGGAGCGGATCACCTCCACCACCAAGGGCTCGATCACCTCGGTGCAGGCGGTGTACGTTCCCGCCGACGACTTCACGGACCCCGCCATTCAGACCACCTTCGCTCACCTGGGGGCGACGGTCTCGCTGGACCGGCGCATCTCCGAGCTGGGCATCTACCCGGCCGTCAACCCGCTCGACTCCTTCAGCCGGATCCTTGAGCCCAGGACGGTGGGGGCGGAGCACCACGAGGTGGCCCTGGGGGTGCAGCGGGTGCTGCAGCGCTACCAGGACCTGCAGGACATCATCGCCATCCTGGGCATGGAAGAGCTCTCCGACGAGGACAAGCTGACCGTCAACCGGGCCCGCCGGGTGCAGCAGTTCCTGGGCCAGCCCTTCTTCGTGGCGGAGCAGTTCACCGGCACCCCGGGCAAGTACGTGCCGCTGCGGGAGACGGTGCGCGGCTTCAAGGAGATCCTCTCGGGCAGCCTCGACGACCTGCCGGAGCAGGCCTTCCGGATGGTGGGCACCATCGACGAGGCGATCGAGCGGGGCCGCACCCTCAACCGGGGCCAGGAGCCGGAAGCGGCCGCGGTCGCCTGAGATGGGGGTGCCGACCCGGCTGCTGGCCAGCCAGAAGCCTCTGTTCGAGGGCGACTGCGAGTTCATCGTCCTCCGGGGGGCGGACGGGGACCTCGGGGTGTTGCCGGGGCACGCGCCCCTGCTCACCTGGCTCAAGCCGGGCGAGGTGATGGTGCGGCATGGTGAACGCGAGGAGTACTTCTTCCTGGCCGACGGCTTTCTGGAGGTGCTCCCGGACCGGGTCTCGGTCCTGGCCGTGAACGGGGAGAGCTCGACCTCCCTGAACCCCCAGGAGGCGGAGGGAATGGTCAAGGCGGTGGAGGCCGCGGTCGCCCGCGCGGTCAGCTCCGGGGAGCAGGAGATGCTGCGGCTGCAGTCGGAGCTGGAGGTCGCCATGGCCCGCTTGGAAGCGGCCGAGCGCCAGCGCCATCGGAGTCGGGATTGACACGGCGCAGCGCCGCTCTGTAACGGCTCCGCAGCGGGGGCGGATCGGCTGCCAGCCCACCATATACTCGCCCACGTGGCTAGAGCCGGCACTGACTCCACCGTGATCGCTACCCCCACCGGGCCCCGGCTCGAGCTGCTCGGGTTGCCGGTCGACCGCTGCACCAGAGGGCAGGCCCTGGAGCGCTGCTCCAGGGCCCTCGACGCCTCCTCGGCAGACCCGCCCCTGCAGGTGGTGACCCTCAACCCGGAGATGGTGATGCAGGCCCGCAGGGTCCCCGAGCTGGCCCGGGCGGTGGGCGCCGCCGGTCTGGTGCTGGCGGATGGCGCCGGCGTCGTCTGGGCCGCCCGCAAGCTTGGCTCTCCGGTGCCGGAGCGGATCCCCGGGGTCGACTTCCTTGGGGACCTCTGCTCGCTGTCGGCCGCCAAGGGGCGAGGGGTCTTCCTGCTGGGAGCCGCGCCCGGGGTGGCCGAGGCTGCCGGCCGGCGCCTGCTGGGCGATCATCCGGAGCTCCGAGTTGCCGGCTGGGCCAGCGGGTCTCCGGCGGAGGCGGAGGCGGGGTCCCTGGTGGACCAGGTCAAGGCGTCTGGCGCCGGCCTTTTGGCGGTCGCCTTCGGAGCGCCGGCCCAGGAGATCTGGCTCGGACGCCACCTGCGCCCTACCGGCTGCCGGGTGGGGATCGGGGTGGGGGGATCGTTCGACTACCTGGCCGGGCGGGTCCCGAGGGCCCCCTCGTTCTTGCGCCGAGCCGGCCTGGAGTGGAGCTTCCGTTTGCTGCGGCAGCCCTGGCGGCTGCCCCGGATGCTGCGTGGCTCGACCTTCTTTCTGGCCGTGCTTCGGGAGGGCCGTTCCCGATGAGCGCGGTGCGGCCGCTGCTGAGCGTGATCGTGCCCGCCTTCAACGAGGAGCTCAGGCTGGGGCCCTCGCTGGATCGGATGCGGGCGTTCCTGGAGTCGTCCGGCCGGTCGTACGAGGTGCTGGTGGTGGACGATGGCAGTCGCGACCAGACCGCGGCCCTGGTCCTGGCTGCGGCCGGGTCCTGGTCCCAGCTTCGGCTGATCTCGCTGCCTGGAAACCAGGGCAAGGGGGCCGCCGTCAGGGCCGGCATGCTGGCCGCCTCCGGGAGCCGCCGGCTCTTCACCGATGCCGACCTGTCGACCCCGCTGGAGGAGCTGGCCAAGCTGGAGCGGGAGCTGGACGCGGGGGCCGCGGTCGCGATCGGGTCGAGGGCCCTGCCGGGATCCCAGGTGCTCCGCCACCAGCCGCTTCACCGTGAGCTGATGGGCAAGAGCTACAACCGGTTGCTGCGGCTGCTGGTGCTGCCCGGGCTGCACGATACCCAGTGCGGATTCAAGCTGTTCACCGCCGAGGCCGCCGAGGCTTGCTTTCAGGAGCTGCAGTGCCCAGGTTTCGGGTTTGACGCCGAGGTTCTGCTCCGCGCCCGGATGCAGGGCATCTCCATCGCCGAGGTTGGGGTCACCTGGTGCAACTCGCTTGGCACCACGGTCAGCTCATTTGGCGACGGCGGCCAGATGCTGATCGACCTGTGGCAGCTGCGCCGCCGGCGGAGCGCGCCCCGCCCGCTGGCGGAGCATTCTTGAGGGTCGCCGCCAGGGCCGGGTCAAGCTGGTGGAGCCCGGGGGAGGCCCGCGCCATGGGGTGGGCGGGCACGGTGGCGCGAGCCACCTCCGGGCGGTGGTGGTGGTCGGTGGCCGGCGTGGTGCTGGTCCTGGGTGGGGCGGCGGCAGGCTTGCATCTCCCCGCCTCCGGGGCCGCCTTCCTCCAGATCGCCAACGGGAAGCTCATCCAAGCTCAGGGGCTCGGTGCCCACAGCTCCTTCATGGCCGCTCCCGCCACCCAGTTGGACCTCCGCTCCTGGCTGGCCGACTTCCTGCTCGCCCAGCTCTACTGGTGGGGAGGGGTGGTGGCCCTTGAGCTGGTGGGAGCTTTCCTCGGCGCCGCGGTGGGCGGAGTGCTCTGTCTCGTCGTCCGGCGGTCGCCGGTCAAGCACCCGGCGACCGCGATGCTGGCGGGGGGGCTGTCGCTGGCCGCCCTCGACCCGGTGATGAGCTCGCCCTCCGCCGAGCTGCTGGCGCTGCTGTCCGGAGTCCTGCTGCTGGGCCTTGTCGGATTGCGCCGCGGCGAGGCATGGGCGCCCTGGGGCCTGCTGGCGCTGCTGGCCGCCTGGGCCAACCTGCAGTCGGCGGCTGTGCTGGTCGCTCCCCTCGTGGTCCTGGTGCTGCTGGTGGAGCGCCAGCAGCGGATCGGGGGTGAGGCCGGGCCCCCCGGGTGGCTGCTGGGGGCGATCCTGCTGGCGGTCTGCCTGAATCCGCGGGGGCCCCTCCTGTATCAGGGGCCGCCACTCGCCCTGGGCATGGCCGGCGAGCACCCCTTCCTACCGCTCTGGTCGAGCCCCGACTTTCACCCTTGGGGAGCCCGTCTGTCGGAGCTGGCCGGCCTGCTGCTCCTGCTCGGCTACCTGGTTGCGGGCCCCAGGCTGCGCCGCGCTGACTGCGCGCTGGGGCTGGCCGCCGCGGTGATGAGCCTGCTCTGGACCGTCTACCTGCCCCTCTTCCTCATGATCGCCGCCGTCCAGGGGTCGGCCTACCTGGCCGGGTGGGTCGCCACCCTGCCCCCGCCACCTGCGTGGAGGCCCAACCGATGGGTGGCGGGGGCGGCGCTGCTGCCGCTGCTGCTGGTGGTGGTCCTGTTGGCCCGGGCGGGCGTGCACGCCGAGCGCCAGGGCGGCCCCGCGCAGCAGCTGGCCTCGGGCCTGCCGGTGGGAGCCGCTAGGTGGCTCTCCGCGCACCCACAGGCGGGGAACTGGTACACGACCGCCGCCTACGGCGACTACTTGGCCGCCGCCTTCCCCAGAGGTCACCACCTGGTCTGCACCAGTGATCCGGTGGCGACCGGGACCGGGCGGCTGTCTCAGTGCCAGCAGCTGGCGACCCTCAACCAGGGGGCCCTGGGCGTTTTGGCCAAGCTGGAGACCAGGCTGGCGGTGCTGCCGCCCGCCGCTCCGGAGGTGGCGTTCCTCGAAGCGGAGGGGTGGCGAGTCCGGTATCGTGATCGGGGGGCGTTGGTTCTCAGCAGCCACTAAGCCTTCTTCGGTAACCTTCAGGCCGAAGCTGAGCTCATCAAGTCGGGGGATCATGTCCAAGAAGTCAATGGCGGAGAGGCGGCAGGCTGCCGCCTCCGGTGGTCCTAGAAACCGTCGCCCGGCTCCCCGGTCCAATCGGGGCGGCGCCCAGTACCGGCGCTCCGGCAAGGGGTCCTCGGGGCGGCCATGGGGCCTCATCGCCGCCATCGGCGGGGTGGTGGCAGTCTTCCTGGTTGTGATCATCGCCCTCGAGTTGACCTCCGGCCCGGCCGGCCAGGACACCCAGGTGCTGCCGGCTCCGGCCTCGGTGGTGGCGGCGGTGACTCACATCCCGATCAAGAATCTGGACCAGGTGGGGACTGGAGCCGTCAACAACCCGCCCCAGCCGATCAAGGTGTCCACTCCCAAGCTGACCCAGAACGGCAAGCCCGAGATGCTCTACATCGGAGCGGAGTACTGCCCCTACTGCGCCCTTCTGCGGTGGTCTCTGGTGGGCGCCCTCAGCCGCTTTGGCAAGTTCTCCAACCTCAAGATCATCCGGGGATCGGCGACCGACTCGGCGGGCCAGAACATCGCCACCTTCACCTTCGCCCATGGGGTCAGCTACAGCAGCCCCTACCTAGCCTTCGTGTCCCGGGAGATGTACAGCAACGTCCCGGACGCCAAGAGCCCAAGCGGCTATGCGCCTTTTCAGACTTTGACCAAGCAGGAGAGTCAGATCTTCAGCACCGTGGGTACCCCTCCTGGGGCCAGCGGCCCCGGCTTCCCGTTCGTGGACTACGGTGGGCTGTCGGCCCAGATCGGCACCGAGAGCTCAGCCCCGGGCCCGACGGGTCTGCAGGGTTATAGCTGGCAGCAGATCGCGAGCTTCCTGAGCAAGCCGAGCAGCACCCCGGCGAAGATGATCCTGGGCGGGGTGAACTATGACACCGCCGCAATCTGTCAGCTGACGGGGAACAAGCCAGGCTCGGTCTGCAACACCAGCCTCATCAAGCAGCTGGAGAAGACCACCTGAGCAGTTCGCGCGCGAGGCGGCGGATCATGGCGCCCGCTGGCGGCGGATCGGAGCAGGTGAACTCGGACGAGCCCACCGGCCGCCCCGGCGGCGTCGGCGCGATCTGGCTGATGGTGCTCTCGGTCGCCGGTTTTGGGGTCGCCACCTACCTCACCACCGTTCACTACGCCAATGTGCCGCTGGCCTGCAGCGCCAGTGGCCTGGTGGACTGCAGCAAGGTGGTGACCAGCCAGTA
This sequence comes from bacterium, assembly GCA_021802115.1. Next base: position 41,537 of record JAKABA010000001.1, read on the forward strand.
CTCGGTGGTCCCGGGCACCAGCGTGCCGATTACGGTGCCGGGGATGGCCTTCTTCCTGGTCAGCCTGGGGCTGGCGATCGCCCAGTACGTGCGGCCGCGTCGCACGGATCTGCGGCAGGCCCATTTCGGCTGGTCGGTCCTAGGGCTGCTCACGGTCTTCTATCTGGTCTACGTGGAGCTGGTGGAGATCCACCACATCTGCATCTGGTGCACCGCGGTGCACATCCTGATCCTGCTGACCCTGTTCACCACCGCCTGGCGGCTGCACCCCTCCGACGAGTTGTTAACCAGATCCTAATCTTCGGCTGAGAGAATCTCCTCGGGCGGCGAGCTACCGCCCTAGCAGGAAGGACTCTCAACCCTGGGCCAGCTAAGGCGGGCCCTCGTTCCAAGGCGACCGTGGCAGGTGCCCACCACCCTGGTCGCCGGGGCCCGGCGTACCTCCCGCGTGCCACGCAGGGGGGCCGCCAGGGCCCTTTTGGGGTGCGACCGGGCACCAATCAGTTTGCCCGGTTTAGGGCCGGCGACAGAATCTGCCTGGTCAGTCGTCGCCTCCAAGCTAGCGCGCGGGCCTCGTTGCAGCGCCTCATGCGGGCGGCAGCGGATCGACAGCGACGGGTCGCGGGGGAGGTCAGCGGCACCGGTCCCGTCCGTCGGCGGTCGTGGAGGTAGCCCAATCTGGCGGGCTCGCAGGGGGACCGGACGCGTCGGCCGTCGATAGCGCCTTGGCCCGTTCCTTTCGGACTGCGGACGGGCCGTGGCCCGGGCCAACGCCCGGGCCACGGCGTGTCCGCAGTGGTGGCTGGCGGCCATACTGGTAGTCCGCATGAGCAACAGAGTTGGCATCAGAGAACTCCGTCAGCGGGCCAGCGGCGTGCACCGGCGGGTCACCGGCGGCGAGGTGATTGAGGTGACCGACCACGGTCACCCGATCGCCCGGATCGTGCCCCTGCGGCCCGGGGTACTGGACCAGCTCGTACTTGAGGGGCGGGCGACCGAGGCCTCTTGCGATCTCCTCGACCTGATCGAATCCCTACGGTTGCCGGCCGCCAGCCAGCCAGGAGGCATGGCTCCGTAATTGGCTCTGTCGGAGCTACGGTCAGACGAGCGGTAGCGTCGCCTACCTGGATACCTCCGCGTCTCTCAAGCTGGTGGCCAGTGAACCAGAGTCCACAGCGCTCTTGGCTTCCAGTCTGAGCTGGCCGGACAGAGCGTCCTCGACCCTCTTGCGCACAGAAGCCATCCATACCTTGCGGCGGTCCGGACAAGACTCAGCCATCGGCGCGGCCCGACAACTCTTCGGAGCCATGCGGCCCGTTCATATCGACGAGCCCCTGCTCGACAGGGCCGGCGAACTCAGGCCCTTGGCACTGCGCTCGCTCGATGCGATCCATCTGGCAGCCGCCCTGGCGATCGGTCCTGACCTGGCTGTACTGCTGACCTATGACCGCCGTCTGGCTAAGGCAGCGCGAGGGCGGGGTTGCTGGTTGATTCCCCGTCCTGAGCAGTGGGGCGGGGAATCCGTGGTACTCCCCGCCGGCCAGGCCGGTCGATTCGGATCGCCGCCGAGACAGTGACCATCCCCTGAGCGTCGTCGGTCAGGCACGGCGGGCCCGAACGCACCCCAAAGGGTCTTGGTGCCCCTGGGAGTGGGCTGAGGGCGACTTGATCCTGGTCACCCTCTTCACCAGCGCCTGGCGGCCACACCCGTCCCATGTAGTTGTTAACCAGCTCCTAATCTTCGGCTGAGAGAATCGCCTCGGGCGGGGCGCTCGGCTCCGACCGTCTCCGGTTCGACCGCTACCCTGGGCCCACGGCGGGCCCTTGCTGCAAGGCGACCGTGGCAGGTGCCCACCACCCTGGTCGCCCGGGCCCGGCGTACCTCCCGCGTGCCACGCAGGGAGGCCGCCCGGGTCCTCTTGCTGCTCAGGGAAGGGCGTCCGCCTGAGCGGCGCAGGCCGGGATGCCACGGCGCATCCAGTAGCTTGCAGAGGGATTGGGTGGCAGGTGCAGGGTGGCGAGCAGGCTGGTGCGGGCGAAGACCTCGACCCGCCGGTCCCGGTAGACCAAGGTCCAGTTCGGTTGCCGCTGCAGAGCGTCAGGGAAGGCACTGCCGCGCTCGAACAAGACCAGCTCCGATGGGCTGGCGTCGAGGGCCTTCACCCAGCTGGGGCTGAGATCGATGATGGCGGCGTACTCGCGCAGCACTCGCGAGCCCATCAGGGCCGCGTCGCCGAAGACGAAGACCTTGTCCTTGGGCACGGTGTAGGCGAGAAAGCCCCCGTCCCCGTATTGGTTGAAGATGCGCAGGCCGCTGGGGCCCGTCTCCAGCCAGCTGGCGGCGCAGACCGGGAACGCCCCCACATAGGTTGGGGAGTCGAGGGACGGGCTGGCCAGCACGGTCACCTGCACCGCCAGAACCGCGATCAGTGCACCCAGTGAGCCGAGCTCGAGCAGGACCACCAGGGGAGGCTGCCGGGGGCGCAGCCGGAGGCGCCAGCGGGCGGCCAGCTCCCGCCGGATCCTCTCCGCCAGGAAGATCCAGACCGGCATCCCCGCCTCCACCAGGATGACCAGGTTGCGAACCGACTGCAGGGTGACCAGCAGGCTGAGCCCCAGGACCAGGAGCTCGCGCAGCGCCAGCCCGCGGTAGCGCACCACCAGGAAGAGCAGGCTGACGATGAAGACCAGGAGCGGGACCAGCACGCCGACATGGAAGTCCGGGCTGTGCCACTCCTGGATCAGGTTCTGCTGCGCGCTGCTGAACTGGGTCTGGAATGGGTAGACGATGATCACCGGGCCGTTGGGGTTGATCAGGCTGGCGGCGAAGGATGCGATGGTGGCCCAGAGCAGTTGCAGGATCCGCTCCCGCTGCTCTCTGGTGCGCCTTCCCAGGGCGACGCAGGCCCCCTCCGCGAAGAGCACCGCCAGCAGCAGGATCAGGCCCATGATGAAGCCGGCGTGGAGGTTGGTCCAGACCAGGAACATGAAGGGGAGCGCCCAGGCGATCCGCCCGCCCCGGCGGAGTTGCCGTTCCACGACCAGCAGCACCACCCCGATCAGCAGGTAGCTCTCCATCTGGGATCGGGGGCCGAGAATGGGATACGCAGTGAGCGCCGCCAGGAGCAGGCCAACACCGACGGTGATGCCGTTGACCGGCCCCAGCTCTATCGCCCTGGCCCAGATCACCAGCAGCATGCCGAGCGTTATCAGCCAGTAGACCAAGACCACCCCCGGCCTTCCCGAGAAGGCCGCCACGAAGGCCATCCAGGTCTCGCTGAGCCACTCCTGGAGCACCCAGTGATGCCCGGCCGCCATGAACGCGTAGGGGTTGACGTGGATGAGGTGGCCGGTCGCGAGCATGGTGTTGCCGTTGCGCAGGTGCCACCAGAAGTCAGGGTCCAGCACCTGCGGCCGTGCCGCCAGCATCCCGGCCGCCAGCCCCAGGAGCGCGACGAACCGAGGCATGGTCAACCACTGCCCCCGGGGCTGCCTCCCTACCGCCGCCAATGCAGTCCTTCAGGAGCGCTCACCGGGCCAGTCTAGAGTGGACCCCGACCTGGCTCCAGCGGCGTTGCACATCTGCGTCAGCTTTACACCCCTCCGTCCCAGGGAGCGACATTTGCCGCCAGAGCTTAATCTTTGAGGATGGCCGCCCAACCACTCTCCTCCCCCGTGCTGGCGTCCACCGGCGAGTTGCAGCAGGTGCTGGGCCAGGAGACCTCCCGGCTGGAGGACGCGCTGCTCTCGATCGACGAGGAGGTGATGCGGCTGCTGGCCGGCCTGGACCAGATGGCGGAGCGGCTCGAGGACGCCGACATCGTCCGCCGCCACGTTCTCCGCGATCACGGCCGCTACGCCAGTGAGGAGGTGGAGGCGGCGATCTCCCGCTGCCACGCGTTCCACTCTGAGTCGAACCTGGCCCGGGCCAGGCTGCTGCACTGTCGACTTTGGGCCAAGGAGCTGCGCTACTGGCACTCCCTGATCAAGGCCACCGCCGATCATCTGGATGACCACCGCCCCGCGGACGGGACCCTGGAGGAGGGCTTGGCCCGCTACCGGAGCGCCTCCCGGCAGGTCTTCCAGATCATCGAGGAGGAGCGGATGCGGATCGCCCGCGACATGCACGACGGGCCCGCCCAGTCGATGTCAAACCTGGTGTTGCGGGCGGAGATCCTGGAGCGGCTGGTGGACCGGGACCCGGAGCGGGCCAAGCTCGAGATCCAGAGCTTCAAGGACTCCATGCGCGAGGTGCTGGACGAGACCCGGGACCTGATCTTCGACCTGCGGCCGATGACACTGGACGACCTGGGGGTGATCCCGACCCTGCGCCGGCTGGTGAACGAGTACCGGGAGCGCGAGGGGATCGAGGCCCGCCTTTCGGTGATCGGGGCCGAGCGGAGACTCCCCCCGGAGACCGAGGGCGCCCTCTTTCGGATCGTCAAGGAGGCGTTGGTGAACGTCCGCAAGCACGCGAACGCCAAGAACCTGGATGTCCTGATCAACCTCCAGCCGCGCCGGATCAGTGCCGTTGTCAAGGATGACGGAGATGGATTCGACCTGGCGGCGGTCGAGGCACGGCTGTCCCGGGAGCCTCACTTTGGCATCATCTCGATGCGGGAGAGGGCCGATCTCGAGCACGGCCAGCTGGAGGTTCTGTCGCAGGTGGGCCGGGGCACCGAGGTCAGGCTGACCCTCCCGATCACCTGATCCCCGGGATCGGCTCACAGAAAAGTTACCGCCCGGTTACACGGATTTGAGTGGATGTGCCCGTATACTCCGGCCTGCCATAGCCAGGCTCACGAGCTTGGAGGCTCGTGACATTCGGTTCGGTAAGGAGGACACGGAAGGATGCTTAGTTCTTGGTACGTGCGGTTGCGCAACCGCCTCGCGGAGGCCATCGGCGGCCGCGAGTCTAACGAAGAGGGCCAGGGCATGGTCGAGTATGCCCTGATCCTAGTACTCATCGCCATCGTCGTTATCGCCGTTCTCACGATCGTGGGCCACAAGGTCAGCACGGTCTTCTCCAACATCAATAACGGGCTCGGCTGAGCGACGGATAGTTTGCGGATGCGCGGCGCCCGGCGCCGCGCATCCATCCCCACCCAGTGCCCGGCCCTGAGGCCGAGCGCAATCCTCGGAGGTTATGGACGGTGACGACCGATTTGAAAGGACGGGTCAATCAGGTCTGGATCGCCGTGGGTCTGATCTGCGCGATCGCGGCGTTTGGACTCGCTTACTACTTCACGCGCGCCAGTGCGACCCCGCCGAAGCCGACGGTTCCGGCCAACGGCCAGTTGGTGGTGGTCGCCCGGGTGGCCATCCCCAGCGGCTCCTTGATCACGCCCGGCATGCTGGAGGTGACTCGCATCAAGGGCCTGGTGCCCGCCAATGCCTACACCTCCTGCCAGCCATTGGTGGGGGAGGCATGCGCCACCACGGTCGGGGTCTCTTCCTCGCAGCCGGCCGCGTCGCAGGCCACCACCCTCAACTACTACGCGGTGGTGCCGATCGCGCCCAACACCGAGATCACCGCCAATCTGGTCTCGCCCAGCAAGGTCGTCCAGACCCCCTCCTTTGGCAGCCTCAATCTGCCCCCCGGAGACGTCGCCATCGCGATCCCGCTCAGCGCCCAGCAGGCGGTGGCCGGCTATCTGCAGGCGGGTGACCGGATCGATATCATCGCCTCCGCCGCCAGCGGCAACACCAACTTCTCTTTCCAGGACATTCCCGTGCTCGGGATCGGGGCTCCCCAGACGACCGCCTCCGGAGCCGCTTCATCTTCCTCTGGTGGACTGGTCGTCCTCCAGGTGACCCGGAGCCAGGCGCTCGGGATCGAGGAGTTGGAGAAGACCGGCAGCATCTACACGGTGGCGCTGCGGTCGGCCGCCGACTACGGCCACGGCTACATCCCGACCACCATCACCCCCGCGGACAACTACACCCAGGCCTGCACCCCCGGGACCAAGGTCAACCCCATCATCGAGGAGGACCTGCAGCAGGCTCAGGCGGCGGTGACGCTCGCCAGCAAGACGTTCAGCTCCGCCCAGACCCAGTTCAACAAGGACAACACCACCCTGCAGTCGATGTCCAGCAGCAGCGCCGGTGAGCCGGCCGCCCAGCAGCTGGTGCAGGCCGACGCCGCGACGCTGGCCCAGGACCAGTTCTCCCTGATCCAGGCCCAGAACGAGGTGACGGCTGACCAGGCGGTGCTCTACTGCGGCGCCACGGCGGCCCAGGGCCAGTCCTCGGCTAGCGGCTACGCCTCTGGCAGCTCCCAGATGATGCAGAACCTCTTCGGCTTCGGCATCGGCTGAGGGCGGAGGGAAGGCCGAAGGAGACTGGACGTTGGCGCGCTCACAGAAGCGAGGGTCGCGGCCTTGATCAGGGTCGTGGTGGTGGACGACATCCCCAGCACCCGGGAGAACCTCAAGAAGCTGCTCTCCTTCGAGGAGGACATCGAGGTGGTCGGGACCGCCGGTGACGGTCGCGAGGGCATCGATGTGACCCGCCAGCTCCAGCCCCACGTGGTCCTGATGGACGTCAACATGCCGGGCATGGACGGCATCAGCGCCACCGAGGCGCTGGCGGTCGAGCTGCCCCAGTGCCCGGTCGTGATCATGTCGGTGCAGGGTGAGCGCGACTACCTGCGCCGGGCCATGCAGTCCGGGGCCCGCGAGTTCCTGATCAAGCCCTTCACCGGCGACGAGCTGGTGGCCAGCATCCGGCGCGTCTACGAGCTGGAGGAGAAGAAGGGCTCCTACTCGCCCAAGGCGGCGGCCGGAGCGGCGGTGGCCGAGCCGGCCAAGCCCGGTGGCCAGGTCTGCGTGGTGCTCAGCGGCAAGGGCGGGTGCGGCAAGACTTTCGTCGCCATCAACCTGGCCGCCGCGCTCCGGGTCGAGACCAGCACCAGGGTCTGCCTGGTCGACCTCGACCTGCAGTTCGGCGATGTCGGGGTGATGATGAATCTGGACCATGCCAAGACCATCACCGAGCTGGTCGACGGTCAGGGCAGCATGGACTGGGAGTTCATCGACGATGTCCTGGCCGACGGCCCGCTCGGCCTGCGGGTGCTGCTGGGACCCTTCAGTCCCGAGTACGGCGACCTGGTCAGGGCCGAGCATGTGCGCGCGATCGTAGACATTCTGCGACGAGAGTTTGACTATGTCGTGGTGGACACCGCCAGCCAGTTGTCGGAGGCTACTTTGGAGGCCATCGACGCGGCGGATCGCGTCATCGTCGTCGGGGCCCTCACCATCCCCGCCATCAAGGACACCAGACTGATGCTGAAGATGCTGGAATCGCTCAAGGTGGACCGGTCCCGGATCTCGGTCGTGGTCAACGGCCACGACGCTCACGCCGTGTACGACGCGCCCAGCATCGAGCGCAACCTCAAGTTCCCGGTGCGGGTCCAGCTCCCCTCCGAGCCGCGCTTGGTCGGGGGCTCGATCCACCGTGGTTCGCCGCTGGTGGTGACCCACCCGGAGTCTGACATCGCCGAGCTGCTGCGCGGCCTGGCGAAGAGTCTCAAGCCGGACGCGGAGGCAGGCGGCGAGATCAAGGTCGAAGTCAAAGCTGTCAGCCCGCGCCGCTTCAGTCTGCGGCGTTAGGGCATAGCTAGGAGCATTTATTCCATGTCACTTCTGGAGCGGGTCAGGACCAAGGGCGACGGGGACGACGCTGCCACAGTCGCCCCGGCCGCACCGGCCGCACCGGCCGCGGCCCCGGTGGCGCCGGTTGCGGCGACCGCGCCCGCGGGAGCGGAAGTTGCTTCTGGTGGCGGACAGCGCACCCCCTCGCGGCTGGCGGCCGCGGTCGCGGCTGGCCGGTCCGAGGCGCCAGCGCCCGGACCCACCAGCCATCCGGGCTGGCACGAACGAGCCGAGGCGGTGCGCGAACGGCATGCCGCACCCGCGCATGAGTCCAGGAGCGCATCCCTGCCCCAGTACTCCGCGATCAAGGCCCAGGTCACCATGGCGCTGCTGGAGGAATACTCGGACGTCTCCAAGGCACCTCGCGAGCGGCTGGTGGCCAAGATCGGGGAGCTCACCAACTCGGTGCTTGGCGAGCTCAGCATCTCGATCACTCGCAACGACCGCCAGCGGCTGGTGGAGCAGCTCATCAACGATGTGCTCGGCCTAGGGCCCCTGGAGGGATTGTTGAAGAACCCGGAGATCACCGAGATCATGATCAACGGGCCGGACAAGATCTATGTGGAGCGCCACGGCCGCTTGCAGCGATATCCGGCCAAGTTCGACTCCAGCGACCACCTCATGCAGATCATCGACCGGATCGTGAGCTCGGTCGGCAGGCGCGTGGACGAGAGCTCGCCGATGGTGGACGCTCGGCTCAAGGACGGTTCCAGGGTCAATGTGATCATCCCGCCGCTGGCGCTCCAGGGGCCCACCATGACCATCCGCCGCTTCAGCAAGGACCCCTTCACCATCGACAACCTGATCGAGTTCGGGACCCTGACAAAGGAGATGTCGACCTTCATCCGCGCGTGTGTCCGCGGCCGGATGAACATCGTGGTCTCCGGAGGCACCGGCTCGGGTAAGACCACCACCTTGAATGTGCTGTCGGGATGGATCCCGGACGACGAACGGATCATCACGGTCGAGGACTCCGCCGAGCTGCAGCTCCATCAGGAGCATGTGGTGACGCTGGAGTCGCGCCCCGCCAACATCGAGGGTCGGGGCCGGATCGGGATCAGAGAGCTGGTGATCAACTGCCTGCGGATGCGACCCGACCGGATCGTGGTGGGTGAGTGCCGCGGTGGCGAGGCGCTGGACATGCTCCAGGCCATGAACACGGGCCACGACGGCTCGCTGACGACAGTCCACGCCAACAGCCCGGCTGACGCCCTCTCCCGCCTGGAGACGATGGTGCTCATGGCCGGCACCGACCTGCCATCGCGGGCAATCCGGGAGCAGATCGCAGCCGCCGTCGACATCATCGTGCAGCAGGCGCGCCTGCGTGACGGCACCCGGCGGGTGACCGCGATCTCCGAGGTCACCGGGTTTGACGGTGACAAGGTGGCCCTCAACGACATCTTCCTCTACCACCAGGAGGGGCTGGACGAGCAGGGCAATGTGATCGGTCACTTCGCCCCCGCCAACGTCCCCGACTGCCTGGAGACACTCAAGTCAATCGGCGAGGGGGTGGACCCCGCCATCTTCGAGGCCCCTGCCACGCCGACTCCCAAGGCCGAGGACAGCGCGGCATGAGCCCCGTCGCACTCGCGCTGGAGGCGGTCGGAGCGCTGGCGATCTTCGTCGCCATCTCGGTCGCCGGGATGAGGCGCACCAAGAGCCGGGAGTCAGAACTCGACGCTCGGGTGCAACGCTTCGCCGAGGCCGGGGCGGGGATGGTGATCAACCTCCCGCCGCAGTCGGACGAAGGCGCTGCCGGAGCCCCGTCGGGCCCGCTGGCGGCTCTGCGGGCCCGCCTCGGCCGCAGGACCGAAGGCGCCGGCAACGCCGCCCAGCGCGCGCGCAACGCCAACCTGGCGGAGGCGCTGGCGCGGGCAGACGTCAAGCTCCGGCCGGCGGAGTGGTACCTGATCCGCTTGGGGTCTGTCCTGATCCTGGCCCTGATCGGCTTCGCCGTCTACCGCAACGCTGTCTTCGCCCTCATCCTGGCCGTGATCGGCGTGTTCGCGCCGCCCCTGGTGCTGCGCTTCCGGGAGCGCCGTCGCTCCCGTCGCTTCAACGACCAGCTGGGGGATGTGTTGACCCTGCTCAGCAACGGGCTCAAGGCCGGATACAGCTTCCCGCAGGCCATGGGCAGCATCGCCCGCTCCGCCAACCCGCCGGTGGCGGAGGAGTTCTCGAGGGCCACGCGCGAGGTCCAGCTCGGGGTAGCGACTGACGATGCGCTCACCCACATGGTGACCCGGATTCGCTCCGAGGACCTGGACCTGGTCGTGACCGCGGTCCAGATCCAGCGGGTGGTGGGGGGAAACCTGGCCGAGATCCTCGACAACATCGCCTTCACCATCCGCGAGCGGGTCAGGATCAAGGGAGAGATCCGGACCCTGACCGCCCAGGCGCGTGCCTCCAGCTACATCATCACCGCCCTCCCGGTCGGGCTGGCCCTGATCCTGCAGGCGATCAACCCCTCCTACATCGGGCCGCTGCTGAGCTTCAAGGGCCCCGGTCCCTACATCCTGATGGGAGTTGGCCTCTCGATCGCATTCGCCTTCTACGTGATGCAGCGCATCGCCAACATTGAGGTCTGACCGATGTCCCTAGAAGCGATCCTGGTAGGCGTGCTGGCGGCGGTGGCCATCTTCTTCGTGGTGGTCGGGGCCACCACCCGCAGGGCGGTGCCGGTCGACCTCCTCGACGCCCGCCTGGCGGTCTACGAGGCCCCCGAAGAGGTGAAGAGCCTCGACGAGCTCGAGTTGAGCCGGCCGTTCTCGGACCGCTTCATCAGGCCTTTCCTGAACCGCCTCGGCAAGAGGGTGGCCCAGCTGCAACCCAAGGGGCAGGCCGAGAAGCTCCAGATCATGATCGACCTGGCGGGAAGGCCACTGGGCATGAACGCCGCCAGCCTGGTGGCGGTGCAGCTCGCCCTGGCGGTGGTGCTCGCGCTTGCCTTTTTGGGCCTGGCGGCTCTGCTCAACCTGCCGCTTCTGGTGGGGCTCGCCTTCGGAGCCATCGTGGGCTACATGGGGCCGCAGTACCAGCTCAAGAGGATCGTCAAGGCCCGCCAGAAGGAGATGATGCTGTCCCTCCCCAACAGCCTCGACCTGCTCTGCATCAGCGTCGAGGCCGGACTGGGGTTCGACGCGGCTCTGACCCGTGTGGTCGAGAAGTTCGACAACGCCCTCTCCCGCGAGTTCGCCTTCGTCCTCAACGAGATCCGGTTGGGCAAGCCCCGCCAGGAAGCGCTGGAGGACCTCGGCCACCGCTCGGGGGTGCCGGAGCTGAACGCCTTCATCCAGGCGCTGGTGCAGTCGGACCAGCTGGGAGTCGGGATCGCGCGGGTGCTGCGGATCCAGTCCGACGAACTGCGCCGCCGCCGCCGCCAGAAGGCGGAGGCGAAGGCTCAGCAGGCCAGCCTCAAGATGCTCTTCCCGATGGTGGGCTGCATCTTCCCGGCCCTCTTCATCATCCTTCTGGGCCCAGCCGCAATGAACCTCCTCTTCCATGTCAGCTGAAGCCATCAGCCCACAACTGTCCGCCGTCTCCCTGTCCGGCGGGCGGCAGCTCGCCGCCCGGCTCGACGACGGCCGTTACCTGGCCCATCACGTGGTGGTCGCCAGGGGCGTCTTCAGCCGTTTCATGGGCCTCATGGGCAGGGCCGCCTTGGACCCGGAGGAGGGCCTCTGGCTGGTCCCCTGCCGCAGCATCCACATGTTCTTCATGCGTACCGCGATCGATGTCGCCTTCCTGGACCGCCAAGGGGTCGTGGTCCGGGCGGTTTCCAGAATGAGGCCCTGGTCGCTGCGGCCGGTCGGCGTCACCCTGCTGCCGGTTGCCAGGGCGCACTCCGCGCTGGAGCTGGCGCCGGGAACCCTGGAACGGCTCGGGGTCGTGGTGGGGACCCACCTGGAACTGGTCGACACGGCGGCGGGGACCCCGGCCGGCGCCCTCCCGGGAGCCGCCTTCAAAAAGTCAGATTCCATCTCAGGGGAGTAGATCCATGGCCATGTCGCACGCGGAACTCGCCGACCAGGAGGGGTACCTTCAGGCTCTGGGGCCGCTTCGGATCCTGCTCGAGGACGACAACCTGACCGAGATCATGGTGGTGGGCCCTGACATGGTCTACGTCGAGTCCCAGGGCCGGATCGTTTTGACGGATGTCCGCTTCAAGGACACCGACCACCTGATGAAGGTGATCGACCTGATCGTGTCGGCGGTGGGCCGCCGGATCGACACTCGCCAGCCACTCTGCGATGCCCGCCTGTTGGACGGGTCCCGGGTGAACGCGGTGGTACCGCCGGTCGCCATCGACGGACCGCTGCTGACGATCCGGAAGTTCCCCAAGGAGCGGATGCGGGTCACCGACCTGATCCACTTCGGCAGCATCAGCGAGGCGGCAGCCTCCTTCCTGCAGGCCAGCGTGCTGGCCCGGGCCAACATCCTGATCTCGGGTGGGACGGGCTCTGGCAAGACCACCCTGCTCAACATCTGCACCGGCTTCATCCCTCCCGATGAGCGGATCGTGACCGTGGAGGACGCCGCCGAGCTGCAGCTCCACCAGGAGCACGTCTGCCGGCTGGAGTCGCGCCCTCCGGACGCCCGCGGCGAGGGCCGGATCGGGATCCGCGAGCTGGTCATCAACGCCCTGCGGATGCGGCCGGACCGGATCGTGGTGGGTGAGGTCCGTGGCGGCGAGGCGCTGGACATGCTCCAGGCCATGAACACTGGCCACGATGGCTCCATGACCACCGTCCACGCCAACACTCCCAGGGACAGCCTCGCCCGACTGGAGACGCAGGTCCTCATGGGTGGGATCGAGCTTCCCGCCAAGGCCATCCGTCAGCAGGTCGCCGCGGCGCTTGACATCATCGTGCAGCTGAACCGCCTACGCGACGGCAGCCGCCGGGTCACCGCGATCAGCGAGGTGGTGGGCATGGAGGGGGAGACCATCACCATGCAGGACATATTCCTGATGAAGTCCGAGGGCACCGACAAGGAAGGCAACCTGCGCAACGAGCTGGCCCTGACCGGGGTCAGGCCCCAGATCTTGGACCGGCTCTTCGACATGGGGCTGCCGGTTCCGCCAGAGATCTCGCGCCTCTTCCCCGACCGCCGTCAGGACCAGGTGAACACGGTCAGGCTGCCCACCCCGCCTGCCGCGGGGCCGCTCCAGCGGCGCCTTGGCTAGGGCGAGCAACCATAGGAGCCGGGAGGGGTCATCGGTCCTGGTGGCGGGTGTCCTCTTCGGTCTGCTGGCGTTCGCCGGCGGAGCGGCCATGGTGGCGGTCCCGGTGGGCGCCCAACCGGCCGGCAGCGCCACCTCCTTTGACGGTGAGCTGTTCTCACTGACCAATCAGGACCGCGCCAGCAACGGCCTGGGCGCCCTTGCCAGCAACGCCACCCTGGCTGAGATCGGCCAGTCACGCCCCTACTATGGGTGCAGCCCTTCCCCGATCTACGGTCGGGCCGCCGACATGATCACCCGCGACTACTTCTCTCACCAGATCCCCGGATGCACCGCCGACGGGGGTTACGTCTGGCCGATCATGAGCGCGGACGGGGTCGACTGGAGGAGCGCCGGCGAGAACATCGGCTGGAACAGCGGTTACGCCGACCCGGCGGCGGGGGTCAACACCGCCTTCATGAACTCGGCTCCCCACCGGGCCAACATCCTGGGTGACTACAACCAGCTGGGGGTGGGTTCGTGGTACACAGCTGGCCCATGGAACTATGCCGGGTCCGGGGGTGGCCCCTATTCTGATGTCTACATGTTCGCCCAGGAGTTTGCGCTGGTGGCCAGCGCGCCCCCCCCGCCGCCACCGCCCAAGGCCTCTCCCACGCCCACCCCTGGAGCTGGTTCAGGAGGGGGCACTTCCCCCACTCCCACAGCCAAGCCCACCCCGGCCGTGACCTCCAAGCCGACCCCGGTCGCCAGCGCCACTCCAAGTCCGGTCAGGCGTCCTGTGCGAGGCGTGGGCTCACGGTATCCCAGGGCCGCCGGGGGTCTGCTGTCCACCACCATCGAGCAGGTGATCGGCGGCTACCTGGATGAGTGACCGGACGGTAGGCGGCCACCCCACCGTCGACCCCGCGGTCGTGCTCGAGGCGACCGACATCCACAAGAGCTACGCGATCAGCCGGCAGCCTCGGGAGGTGGTTCGGGGAGTCGCCCTCAGGGTCAAAGCGGGCGAGTTCGTGGCGGTGATGGGTCCCAGCGGGTGTGGCAAGTCCACCCTGTTGCATGTGCTGGGGGGGCTCACCGCCCCGGAGCAGGGTCGGGTGACCCTGCAGGGGACCGACCTCTACAGCCTTGGCGACCGCGAGCTCGCGGCCATCCGCAGGCGCCGCATCGGTTTCATCTTCCAGTTCTTCAACCTGCTGCCCAGCCTCACCGCAGCTGAGAACGTGATGCTCCCCTACCGCTTGGAGCGGGGCCGGGTCTGGCCATTTCGGGGCCTCGGTCGGGACCGGGACGCCAAGGCCAGGGCCGACGAGCTGATGACCATGCTGGGGCTGCGTGGCCTTCAGGGACACCGACCCGAGGAGATCGCCGGCGGGGAGCAGCAACGGGTGGCCATCGCCAGGGCCCTGGTCACCGACCCCGCCATCCTGCTCGCGGACGAGCCCACCGGAACCCTGGACTATCACGCCGGCCGGAGCGTCCTGGAGCTGCTCTTGCGGCTGTGCCGCAAGGACGGCCGGACCATCGTCATGGTCACTCACGACGCCCGCACCGCCGCCTACGCCGAGCGAGTTGCGATCATGCTTGACGGCGAGGTCCGGGAGACCGTGGAGCTGGGCCAGCGGACGGTCCACGACACCGCCCCGCTACTGGAGCGGCTCTCGGCTCACGGTCTCTGAGGGGAGCGTGGGGACATGATCCCGCTGCTCTGGCGCCGGGCGGCTCTGGCGCGCCTTTTGCTAGGGATCGCCGCTCTGGCGCTGGGCGCAGGTGGCATCCTCGGCACCCAGCTCGCCTCCAGCGCCCTGCGCCAGCAGGCTGCGGCCGTGGTCTCTCAGGCGGCGGGGGCGGCCGAGTACGACATCACACCGTTCAGCCGCTCCGGCTTCACCTCGGCGGAGGCCGTGGCTGCCGCTCGGTTGCCGGCGGTGGCCGAACTCGAGACTCTGAGCCGCAAGCCCGACCTGGCTCGGCTCCCAACGGGTGGGTTCAGGCAGGTGGTCCTGGTCGTGGTCGGAGCCCATGGCGTCGCTCTGCGTCCACTGCCACTGGTCGCCGGGCACAGTCCCGCTCAGGGCTCTCTCTATCAGATCGCGATCAGCCAGTCCCTGAGCCCCGGCTTCTCCGGGCAAACCGGGCAGGTCGCATCCGGAGCCGTGAGGGTGGGCCAGCGGCTGGCCCTGACCGGGACCCACGCCATCCAGCGCTTTCGGGTGGTGGGGGTGGTCGCCGACTCCGGACCCGGGGCCCCGTTCACCAACGACGCGGTCTACGTCACCGCGGCCGCCGCCAGCTCCCTGTTCTCCTCAGGGCTCGCGATCAGCGACCTCGCCGTCCGGCTCCGGACGGGGTCGTCGCTGACCCAGTTGATGGCGGAGCTGCCCTCGGTCCTCCACCAGGACTTCACGGTCAACAACCCCAGGGCCGTCACGGGTGGAGACCCGGTCGCGGAACTGCAGCCATTGCTGGACGGGATGACCGCTCTCAGCCTGCTACTGGCATTCGCCCTGATTGCCGCCACCTTCTCCTCGGTCGTGATGGAGCGGAGGAGGGAGGTTGGGCTGGTCCGAGTCGCCGGCGCCAGTCGAGCCCTGATCCTGCGCAGCTTCCTGCGCGAGGTCCTGGCGGCGACGGGACTGGGGGCCCTGCTGGGAGTGGCGATTGGATATGCCCTGGCGGCGGCCCTGGTGGCGGTCTCAACACCGGCGGGACAGAGCCCTGGTCCTCAGATCCGTTTCGACCTGGGTTGGACGGTGGGCGCCTTCCTGCTGGCCCTCGGAGTGGGCCTGCTGGCGGCCGTGGTGCCTGCCCTGGAGGCGGCGGCGGTCTCTCCCTTGGACGCGATCCGACCGCGCCCGCGGCCCCGCTCTCGATGGCTGCGCGCCTGGCCGGTGCTGACCCTCATGGGCGGTGCCGGGTCCGGACTGGCCTTCGCGCAGGGAGGCGGGGTTGGCGTGGGCCTGGGAGCTGCGCTTGCCTACCTGGCTGTGGCGGCCGCTCTGATCTGGCTCGGCCCCGCCCTGGTGACCGGACTGGCCCAGGCCCTCAGCCCCCTCTTGCTCGCACCCGTGGCAGCCGTGGCGGCGCGCAGCCGCACTTCACCGAGCCGAACTGCGTTCGCCCTGGGCAGCCTCTTTATTACGATCGCCACCGCAACCTGCATGGCAGGTCTCTCCGCTGCCGCCCTCCAGTCGGGAGGCCTGTGGGTAAATCGGCTCTTCGTGGGTAACTATCTGGTGGTCAGCCCCGTGCCTCAGGCCGGGGTGATCCAGGCGGAGCTGTTGGGGGCCGTGCGAACCGCCCCCGGGCATCCGAAGGTGCTGGCCGCGGCCCCGGTTCGGTTCCTCGCCGGTAGGGTCGGCCACGTGGCGGTATCGCTGGCCGCCACCACACCAGTGGCTTACCTGACGACCGGCGCTCTGCAGTTCACCTCCGGGAACAGGCGGGCGGCCCTCGCCGCTCTCTCCTCGGGCGGCGGAATCCTGGTGCCGCTGCAGATGGCCGGTCGGCTCCACATTGGTCTCGGCTCCCGGGTGGCCGTTGCCACCACTCAAAGGAGGGGAGTCTTCAGAGTCGTTGGAGTGGTCGCCCACAGCCTGCCGGGGCCGGCCGGCTTGGAGAGCCTGGTGATCTCCCAGTCGGCCGCGGTCCGTGACTTCGGCACCGGGGCGGCTGGCTTCGACCTGGTCCAGCTCGACGTGCGCGGTCCGGGCGCGGCCCGCGCGGTGCAGTTGGCAGCATTCAAATACGGGATGGAGACCGAGACTGTGGCGACCGTGCGCGCCGGCGTCGATCGCGGCATCCAACACGACATCGCGGTGCTGGGCGCTCTGGCCCTGGTCGGAGTTGTGATCGCCATCCTCGCCGCCGTGAACACGGTGGTGCTGGAGACCAGGCAGGCGGCCCACGACCTGGCTCTGCTGCGGGTCATCGGGCTCAGCCGGGCCGCTGTGCGACGGGCGGTCATGGGGGAGGCCCTCGCGACCGCCTTGGTTGGCTGTGCGCTTGGGATCGCGGTTGGGGTGGGGTTGACGTGGCCGGAGGTTCGGGCGGCGTCATCTCCGGCGCTTCCACTGCCGTTCGCAGTCTCGCCCCTGGTGGTGACGGCGGTGCTGGTGGCGGCCGTCCTGGGGCTGCTGCTGGCGGCCATTCTCCCGGCCCGGCAGGTGAGCCGGCTCGATCCCGTGGCGGCACTGGCGGTAGAGTGACTATGGGATGAGCGAAGCTCCGGGAACTCCTAACCTGGAGGACCTGCTGGAGCGCCGCAGTCACCGGTTGCGCATCCTCCTATTCCAGATCGCGGTTGGCGCATCGTTGGGACTTGCCATTTATGCGCTGACCAGGTTTCTTCCCCCGCGCCCGTACGGACTGGCCGATGACTATCGCGTCTTCTACGCCGCCGCCCGCCTGCTCGGCGCGGGTCACGACCCTTATCGGTTGCCGGCGCTGCAGGCCGCCGAGCAGCTGGTGGCGAGGTATCCCAGCTTGCAGCCCACGCTGGACCGTTTCGCCTACCTCCCGGTTGCCGCGGTACTGCTGGAGCCTCTCAGCAAGCTGCCATTTTGGGCCAGCTACCTTGTCTTCACGGGCTTTGGCGTGGCAGCCGCGTTGGCTACCCTGGCGCTCCTGGCACGAGACCTGGGTTGGACCCGTCTGCTGGCGTTGCTGATGGTGGTCCTGGTCTCC
The DNA here is from genome assembly GCA_021802115.1 of bacterium. Next base: position 59,054 of record JAKABA010000001.1, read on the forward strand.
TGGGTGGCGCTGCTCGGCTTCGCCGCCGGCCAGTTCGACGCTCTCCTCTTCGCTGTCCTGGCAGGGGCGATGCTGCTTGCCTGGCACGACCGTCCTCTGCTGGCTGGGCTGGTCCTCGGCTTGATCTGGGTGAAGCCCGACCTGCTGTGGCCAGCGCCGATATTCCTCTTCCTGGCGCTCTGGGAGCGCCCTCGGCGGGCGCTGTGGTTTGGCGCTGGATTCGTGGTCGTCTCTGGCCTGTGCCTCGCCGCAAGTCCCTCACTTCTGCCGGAGTGGTGGCGGGCCGCCACCGGCTTCGCCGCCAAGGTGGGGAACCGGCAACCGGACCTGGCCGGCCTGCCGGGGTTGCTCGGGGCGGCGCCCCGGAGCCTCGGGCTGGGCACCGGGTTGCTCGCTCCGGGCACGGTGGTGGTGATAGCGGCCGCCCTCGTTGGGATGGCCGTGTTTGCCGCCTGGATGATGCTCTCCCCCGACTGGCGCCGGGTGAGCCCGGTGGGCCGCATTGCCTGGGGGGTTGGCCTGCCGCTGGGGATCTGGATGCTGGCGACCCCGTACGCCCACCCCAATGACGATCTGCTGCTGCTGCCTCTGTTCATGCTGACGGTGGGCAGGGACGCCCGCCGGGTGCATGGCCTGGGTCTGGGTTTGTCCCTGCTCGCCGTCATTTGGTTCCTGCTGATCTGGCCCGCTGAGGTTGTCCCCTGGGCTCTGGGCTTGCTGGCCCTGGCGATCCTGGCGGTTGGGCTATGGCACTGGCGCACCAATCCTTACTTCACCGGCTTTGGGGCTGGTCTCTGCCTGCTGACTATGGTGTTGCTCCCGGCGGTGTGGCCCTTCCACGTGCTTCACGTGGGTCTCACCCCGATCGCGGTGCTGGTGCTGGTGGTGGAAGGCGCCCGGACCTGCTGGATGGAGGTGGGCGGGGCCGGCAGCGGCCCCGCCTACGTCACCGATGCAGGAGCGGCTGTCCGGGTTGCCCAGGGCGCGTCCGGGGGATAATCGCAGGCGATGAGTGTTCTGACCAAGATCTACGACCCGACCAGGAGGGAGCTGCGCCAGCACTGGCACACGATCGGCCGCATCGGCGAGATGGAGCCGGAGTTCCAGGCCCTCAGTGACTCCGAGCTGGCGGCCAAGACCGATGAGTTCAAGGCCCGGCTGGCCGATGGCGAGACTCTGGACGACCTGCTGCCGGAGGCTTTCGCGGCGTCCCGGGAGGCGGCCAGGCGCAACCTGGGCATGCGTCCCTTCGACGTGCAGTGCCTAGGCGCGATAGTCCTCCACCAGGGCAAGATCGCCGAGATGAAGACCGGGGAGGGCAAGACCCTGGTCGCGGCGCTGCCTCTCTACCTCAATGCCCTGACCGGCAGGGGCTGCTTTCTGGTCACCGTCAACGACTTCCTGGCCCGCCGAGACGCCGGCTGGAACGCCCCTCTGTTCCACGCCCTGGGGCTGCAGGTGGGGGTGATCATCCCGGAGGCTTCGTTCGTCTACGATCCCGAGTACACGGATGAGACCCATCCCGACCAGCGCCTGCGCCATCTTCGCCCGGTGGAGCGGGGAGAGGCCTACCGGGCGGATGTGGTCTACGCCACCAACAACGAGATGGGGTTCGACTACCTGCGCGACAACCTGGCCCGTTCCAAGGACCAGAAGGTGCAGCGCGACCGCTACTACGCGATCGTCGACGAGGTGGACTCGATCCTGGTCGACGAGGCCAGGACGCCCCTGATCATCAGTGGGCTGGGGGAGGAGTCGACCGAGAAGTACTACCAATACGCCGGCCTGATCAAGCAGCTCTCGGCCGACACCGACTACACCATCGACGAGAAGACCAAGTCGGGCAGCCTGACCGAGGCCGGCATCGACAGGATCGAGCGGATGACCGGCATCTCCGACATCTACGGGATGCAGAACGTGGAGGAGGCCCACCAGATCAACCAGGCGTTGAAGGCCCACGCCCTCTACTTCAAGGACCGGGACTACATCGTGAAGGATGGCGAGGTCGTGATCGTCGACGAGTTCACGGGCCGGACCATGCCGGGGAGACGCTGGAGCGACGGCCTGCACCAGGCGATCGAGGCCAAGGAGGGGGTCAGGGTCCAGCAGGAGCAGCGCACTCTGGCGACCGTCACCTTCCAGAACTACTTTCGCACCTTTGAGGTCCTGGCCGGGATGACCGGGACGGCCATCACCGAGGCCGAGGAGTTCCACAAGATCTACCACCTGGAGGTGGTGCCGATCCCCACCAACCGGCCGATGGTGAGGATCGACCAGCCGGACCTGATCTTCCGCAGCGAGGATTCCAAGTACAAGGCCCTGGCCGACGAGATCGAGGAGCGCCACAGCAAGGGCCAGCCGGTGCTGGTGGGGACCGTCTCGATCGAGAAGAGCGAGCGCCTGTCGCGGCTGCTGGAGAAAAGGGGGGTTCCCCACGAGGTCCTGAACGCCAAGCAGCACGAGCGCGAGGCTGAGATCGTCGCCGGCGCCGGTCAGCCGGACGCTGTGACCATCGCCACCAACATGGCCGGTCGCGGCACCGACATCGTGCTGGGAGAGGGGGTCCCCGACCTGGGCGGCCTCTACATCATCGGCACCGAGCGTCACGAGTCGCGCCGGATCGACAACCAGCTGCGGGGCCGTGCCGGCCGCCAGGGGGATCCCGGGGAGACCCGCTTTTTCCTTTCCTTCGAGGACGACCTGATGCGGGTCTTCGGGGGGGAGCGGATGCGGGGCCTGATGGGCCACCTCGGCCTCGACGAGGACACCCCGATCGAGTCCCGGATGGTGAGCCGTCAGATTGAGGGGGCGCAGTCAAGGGTCGAGGGGTTCAACTTCGACAACCGTCGCTACGTGGTCGAGTTCGATGACGTGGTCAACCGCCAGCGGGAGATCATCTACGCGGAGCGGGACCGGATCCTGGAGGGGATCGACACCAGGACCAACCTCAGTGAGTGGCTGGCCGAGGTGGTGCATGAGCTGGTCGACCTCTACTGCCACGGCCGTCACAAGTCAGAGTGGGAGCTTGAGGCCCTCTGGGAGCGGCTGCGCTTCATCTTCCCCTTCCCGCCGGCCGAGGAGGTCGAGCTCGAGCAACTGGGCAGCACCCCGGAGGAGGTCGCCGACACTCTCATCCAGGAGGCGGAGCGCCTCTACACCGAGCGCGAGGAGCAGTACACGCCGGAGGTGGTGCGGCAGGTGGAGGTGCAGTTGATGCTGGGGCTCATCGACGAGCGCTGGGCCGACTACCTGACCACCCTGGAACACCTCAAGGACGACATACGCTGGCAGTCGCTGGGACAGCGCGATCCCCTGGTCGAGTTCAAGGCGGAGGCTTTCTCTGCCTTCCAGGCCTTCCAGGAGTCACTGAAGCAGGAGATAGTCCGCTACCTATTCCACTCCCAGATTCAGGTCCAGCCGATGGCGCCCCAGCCGCTGGAAGGTGTTGCCACCCATCCCGAGGCCGCTCCTGCGGTCGACGTGGCTGCCCAGGGGGTAGCTGAGGGGGGAACCCGGGGCACCTCAAGCAAAGGGTCAGTGGCACCATCCACCACGCAGACATCGGCGGGCGACGTCGTCGCTGGCGCAGGGGCGGCAATGAGATTGGGACCGACTGTTCCTGTCGTCGGTCGGAACGCTCTATGTCCATGCGGCTCCGGACGCAAATACAAGAGGTGCCACGGCGCTACTACCTAATGGTTGGCTGGCTTGGGAGCCGTGGCGGCCAAGGAAAGACATCTCTGGTCTGACCTTGGAAGAGGTAGCAGTCACGTAACAATTCGACTAGCCAGCTCGTAAGCCACCGTGTGGCTGTCAGACTACCAACAACCTGATGTCTGGCTGCTTCGCCCCCGGCCACCCCTTGTCTCTCTGTCTAGTGGGGCCCCGTAGCCTGCCTCGATGCGGGCCTCATCGGCGAGACTCCGACCAGTCGCTAGGAATAATAGTGCTCGCCCTCTCGGAACTGGGCCTACTCGTCCGTGGGGCGGCCCGTCCAGTGCGGAGCGGCCCACCCACCGACAGGTATCCCCTAGGAAACGATGCACGACCTCCCACTCGACACGCTCCGACGAATGGTTCGCCCGGACCCGACTTCGTACCGGCGCTAAAAGTACCCCTCGCCCTGGGGGGGGGACAGCCGCGGGGACGCACTGTGATCATCGACCGCTACTCCCACGTGCCCGTACTGAGGCAGGGTGCGAGGGGTTGCCTGCCATCCCCCAGGGGAAGGCATTGTTGGCGGCGAACTACCGTCTTGCAGTCATCGCTCCATGGGCGCACCACGGGCAGCCGGGCGTGATAGGTCCCGACATGTGCCGGTAATGTCTGTACAGAAGGGTGGCCCGACCCATTGGCTGACCGGATGGCACCTCTATTTCGCCGTTATCGCAGCCTGTCTCGCCTTGTCCCTGCTTTGGACCCTACCGGTGTGGCTAGCTCCAAACCACTTGATCGGCCTCCCAGGCGATCCGGTGAGCAATGCCTGGAATGCGGCCTGGGTGCCCTTCGCGCTAACGCATGGACTGAGCCCATACCAAAGCGCATACCTAAATGCGCCTTCGGGAATCAACAACATGTGGCCTGCACCCACGATGCTGTATATCATCCTGGTATGGCCACTGACCATGCTCATAAGCCCCACGCTCGGATACAACGCGATCATGGTACTGGCGCTGACCGGCACGGGCGCGGCTGCCTTTGCTCTCATGATTCGCTTTACACACCGCCGATGGCTGGCCGCTTGGGCGAGCGGTCTATTCACCTTCGGGCCCTATGAAGCGTCGGAGGTGGCCGGGGGACACCCCGATCTTGCTGCTGTAGGCTCACTCTTGCTGCTCGCTCTGCTGACCCACGAGTTATTCATTTCCCGTAATTGGAAACCACGAAGCGTCGGCTTGTGCATTGCGGCCCTCTTGCTGGTCCAGATGGTCACCTCAGAAGAGGTACTAGCCAGTGCCGCTATCATGGCCGCCATTGGGACGGCCATCGCCCTCCTGATTCAACGCAAACTGGACAGAGACGTTGTGCCGTACGTTTGCAGCTCACTCAAGTGGGCTGCTGTCGCCCTCCCGCCCATGCTAGCTTTTTTCACCTTTCAGTGGCTAGCTCCGGGTGCTCTGCACGGCCAGAATGCTAGCCCCTCGGTGTACTCCGCGCCCTTGATAACCTACTTCATACCGGGCCCCAGCCAACAACTGTCCCTTCCATGGACATCAAGCATTACTCAGTACGTTTGGGGGCCAAAGGAAGAGCTCTCTTCATATCTCGGGGTGGCTGTCATCGTGACGCTCATCCTGGGTCTAAGGCGCCTTCGTGCCCCAATGCTCCGGTGGTTACTGGCAATGCTCGTCGTGTCCGCAGTGCTGACACTCGGACCGGCAGTTCGCCTGAAAGGTGGAGTCTCGCTGCCAGCACCTGAAGCCCTACTGGCAATGTTGCCACTGGTTGGGAATATTCTCCCAATCAGGCTCGGAGTGTACGTGGATTTATTCTCCGTCTTGGCCATGGTGTTAGTCCTCGACAAGGTCAGCTGGGTCAGCTGGGTACGGTACAGCGCAGCGTCCGTGGTGGCGCTCACGTGGGTTCCATCCATTCCCGCTCCGGCCATCTCGATCCCCGTACCTTCGGCTTTCACCCGCCAGTCGCCCGTGCTGTTCACGGAGCCGCATGCGCCGGACGTCGTTCTTCTCTTGCCATATGTCGCTAACGGGGCAACGGATGCGGCTATGTTGTGGCAGGCTGCCGATCACTTCCGTTTCAGAGTGCCAGAAGGATATTGGGTGAGGTTGACGATACATCAACCAGGCAATGCATATGGACCGGCGGCTACGGAGTTTACCTCCAGTCTGGTCATGGTGGCAACGTCCGGTCACGTACCAGCCATGAACCGCCGCCTCCGTTCAAGTGCACTAGCTTATCTGCGCAGCCACGACGTGGGCGCGATAGTACTTGGTCCGTCGGTCCGCCGCGCGCAGCTGGAGCGGTTCGTTGACGGCGTGCTACGCGCGAGGCCACATTACATCAACGGGGTTGCTATATGGAGAGTGAATTAGATGGATGAAGGAGTTGGACGCCGCCCATTAACGGCCCGTGCGCAAATGGACCAGTTGGGAGGCGAATACACGGGCCGGGACAACCTTGAGGTGCTCAAGGCGGCCTTCCACTACAACGCGGCCCTCATGGGATGGATCCGGGAAGCCTGTCAACATAAGCGCACCGTGGTGGACTTTGGGGCAGGGGCGGGTGCCTTCGCCGTTCCGATCGCAGCGGCGGGAGTCGAGCTTCTGTGCGTGGAGATAGACCCCACGTTTGCGCGGCTTCTGGACGCTCATGGGCTACGCGTGGCACCGAGCGTCGCAGGTTTGAGTGACGCGTCCGTCGACCTCATCTATGCCTTCGATGTGCTCGAGCACATAGAGGATGACGGCGGGATGCTGAGGCTATGGGAGAAGAAGCTACGGAGCGGGGGCGAGGTCTTGTTGTACGTGCCAGCCTTTCCGATTCTGTTCAGCGGCATGGACCGGAAGGTTGGGCACTTTCGGCGCTACCGTCGGCGGAGCGCGATGCGACTGCTCGAGAGTGCGGGACTCATAGTGGATAAGGCGGAATACGTCGACAGCTTGGGCTTTGCGGCCTCGCTGTTTTATAAGTGGACATCGGACGGGAGCGGTAGCATTTCTTGGCGAGCTGTGTCGTTCTATGATAGGTATGTCTTTCGAGTGAGCCGAAAGCTGGACCTCCTCTGTCGTCGTACGGTTGGGAAGAACCTTTTGTTGGCTGGCCATAAGCCATGATGGCTGCGGCTGGACCTACCGCGTGGTAGGGAGCGGCTGGGCGGCGTTAGCCTCAATCCACCGACGGGGTGCAGCGGAGGGGCGCGGGGGGACTGGTGACGCGTCGACTGCGGGTGAATAGCTTGCCAGGCAGTCGCCGCAGGGACGTGACTGGGGTACGGAGGATGTCGTAGGCCCAGAACAGCTTGAAACGGGCACGGGAGACGGATTCCGGGCATGCTGACGCCAGGCTGGAAGTCCGCGAGGTCTGCGGAGTCGCTGCGGTCAGGTGGCCGCGCGGATCTGGCTGAGGGCGTTGAGGAAAAGCTGCTGCCAGGGCCAGCGCTGGGGCAAATGCATGGTCTCATGACGAGCGGAGCGGGTGCGTCGTCCAGGGACGGAGAACAGGCAGAGGCGTAGTCGACCAGTGGTGGTCCGGGCTGGCAGTTGCTCGGGCAGGCCGATGTCCACTACCCAGCGGGCCAGGTTGTGAGCCATGGTCGAAAAGGCCAGCCAGGCAGCGTTGGCGGCGAACCGTCCAGAAGGCAGATGGGCCAAGCCCGCTCCTTCCTTGAGATCGCGGATGACCGCCTCCACCTCGGCGTGGCGGCGGTGGTCCGCCTCCAGCTCCAAGGTCGTGCCCTCCCGGTCCGTGACCAGGGCGTGGTAGCTGAACTCGGTGAAGAGCGCCAATTGGCTCCCCGGAGTGGGCCGCACTCGGCGCACGATCAGGCGCACCCGAATCCCATTCTTGCCGAAGGCGGTATAGGGAACCTCGGCCACATCGGCACCGGAGATGGGCTGCCCCTGCTCGTTCTCACCGAAGGTGCCCGAGCTCGACCAGTACGGAATCGGCACCCACGCCGCTTCGGGAATGACCGCAATCGCCCGCTGGATCGCCTTGTCCAGGCGCGCGGTGACCGAGAAGCGAACCCTGGCTCGACGGCAAGTGGTGAGCACAGCTTTGGAGTAGAAGCCGGAGTCCGCCCGCAGGGTCAGCAGACCGGTCGCTCCTGCATGACGCACCCGAGAGAAGGTCTCGGCCAGGAACCCAGCGGCGCCTCTGGCAGTGAAGGCCGATCCACCCCGCAGCCGGGAGTGGAGCACCTCGCCGGTGTCGGCCCTGGTGGCCAGCAGCGGATGGTAGCCCCGCACCTTGGTGTAGCCGAACCCCACCCCTTGCTTCAACACCCCAAAGACCTGGCAAATGGTGGAGTCCATGTCAATGGTGAGCGCCCTGTCACCGGGGCCCCGGTCTCCTCCCCAGGCTCGTCGTAGCATCTCCCTGCCAACCGCATCCAACTGCCGGACATGGCCCACCGTGAAGCTGCGCAGGAAGGTGCCCAGGGTGGAGGGCGCCAGTACCGCATGGCCCAGCACCCCCTGGGTGGCCCCGGCCCGGAGCACGTTGGTGTCGTCGATGCTGTCCCCACCGGCCAGCATCGAGTGGATTAGAGACATCGCTTTGTGACCGACATTAGCCCGCCCAGGGGCGTCTCCCAAGTTGTGGCTTGCCACGAACATGGGACCACCCAAGGGGTGTGTTAGCCAATAACTAGGGACCACCCAGAGAGGTTTTAGCCACAAACCAGGGACCACCCCAGGCCGTTTTAGCCAGGAACTAGGGACCACCTGGACCCTCGGAGCATCAGTCGGGCACCCTTCTCGCTTTCAGCGCAGAGGAGGTTGCAGATGTTCCGGGAGGTGCCAATGGTTGAGGTACGAGAGGTCCTGAGGCTGCGCCAGCTGGGGTATGGCCTGAGGCGGACCGCCGCGTTGCTGGGCCTGGACCGCAAGACTGTCCGTCGCTACCTGGCGGTGGCCGAGGAGGTGGGGTTCAGGCCGGAGTCGAGTGAGATCACTGATGGGTTGGTGACGGATGTGCTGGTCGCGCTGCAGCCGGGCCGCCCTGGGGGTTGGCATGGAGAGAACTGGGCCGGCTTGGAGAGCCAGCGCAGCCTTCTACAGGAGTGGCTGAGCGACGGTCTGCGTTTGACCAAGATCGAGGTGCTGCTGCGGCGACGAGGGGTGGCGGTGCCATACCGCACCCTGCATCGCTACTGCGTCTCGGAGTTGGGCTTTGGCGCTCAAAGGGACACGGTCCGAGTGGACGACGGGGAGCCTGGGCAGGAGCTGCAGGCCGACTTCGGGCGGATGGGCCTGGTGGGTCGACGAGGGTCGGTCCGGCGCCTGGTGAAGGGACTGGTGCTGACCGCGGTCCTGAGCCGGCACATGTTCTGCTGGCTGACCTTTGGGGAGACCCTGGAAGAGGTCATCGAGGGATTCGAGGAGGCGTGGATCTTTTTCGGCGGGGTCTTCCATGTGGTCATCAGCGACAACCTGAAAGCCATTGTGGTGAAGGCCGACCCCCTTCACCCTGACCTCAACACTGGCTTTCTCGAATACGCCCAGGCCAGGGGCTTCGTAGTGGACCCCTGCATCATCAAGTCCCCGACGCAAAAACCCAGAGTCGAGCGAATGGTGCCCTTCTGCCGCCAGGCCGGGTTCGCCGGCGAGGACTTCCCCGACCTGGGGTCGGCCCGAGCAGGGATGCGGCGCTGGTGTCTGGAGGACGCCGGCATGCGGATCCATGGGACCACCCAGCGCCGTCCGCTGGAGCACTTCAGAGAGGCTGAAATGGCGCACCTGCTGCCCCTGCCGGAGGGCCGCTATGAGGTCCCCATCTACGCCCGGCCCAAGGTCGCCCGCGACCACCATGTCGGGGTTGCCAAGGCGCTCTACTCGGTACCGGGCGGCCACATCGGCGAGCGTGTCGATGTGCGTGCCGGCAGCCGCCTGGTGAAGATCTCGTACCACGGCATTGTGCTCCGCGAGCACGTCCGCCAGGCGCCTGGCGGACGCTCCACCTTCCCCGAGGACCTGCCTCAGGAGAAGCGGGGCTACGCGATGCGAGACCTGGAGTACCTCAAAAGTGTGGCCACCGGCCACGGTGAGCAGATTGGGATCTACGCCACCCAGCTGCTGGACAGCCCCCTGCCCTGGACCCGCATGCGCCAGGTCTACCGTCTGCTCGGTCTGGTCAAGCGCTATGGCGCCGAGCGAGTGGGACACGCCTGCGCCAAGACCCTCGCCCTGGAGGTGGTCGATGTCGTCCGAGTGCAGCGGATCTTGGAGCAGGCGCTCGAGCAGGAACGGGAGGAGGCAGGGGTCCAGATGGCCCTGGCCTTCCCACCCCGCTTCGCTCGCGACCCCAGTGAATTCGCCCTGAAGAAGAAGGAGAACCACCGTGCCTGAGGTCATCTCGGCCGAGCTCCGCCAGACGCTGCGGCGGCTCAAGCTCTCACCCATTCTGGACACCCTGCCGGAGCGGCTCCAGCTCGCCCGGCAGCAGAAGCTGCCCTACCAGGACTTCATGGAGCTCGTCCTCACCGACGAGGTCGCCCGCCGGGACCGCATCGGCGGCGATCTGCGTGCCCGCGCCGCTCATCTCGACATGTCCATGCGCCTGGAGAGCTGGGACGAGTCGACCCCTGTCACTTTCGATCGCCAGCTCTGGAACCAGCTCTGCAGCCTGCGCTTCCTGGAGGAGCCAGCCGGAGTCCTCATCCTGGGTCCGGTCGGGGTCGGCAAGACCATGCTTGCCAACTGCCTGGGCCACATCGCCTGCCGCCGCCGGCGCTCGGTCCTCTTCTCCCGTGCCGCCCAGCTCCTCAAGCGCCTCAAGGCGGCTCGCCTCGACGCCACCTACGACCAGGAGCTGCGCCGCCTGGTGCGGGTCGATCTGCTCCTGATCGACGACTTCTGCCTCTCGGCCATGGACGCCATCGAGACCCACGACTTCTACGAGATCGTGGTCGAGCGACACCGGCGCTCCGCCACCCTCTTGACTTCCACCCGGGACCCCAAGGAATGGTTGGCCCTGATGGCCGACCCGATGCTGGCCCAGTCCGCGGTCGACCGCCTGGTCAATTCCGCCTACGAGCTGGTCCTCGAGGGCGAGTCCTACCGCACCCGCCAGAAGCCGGGCAGGGTCCAGCCATGATCTCGATGGCCCCCCTTCCCATCGGTGACGGCTCGTGTGACGGCTCAGATGGCCCAGGAGGCCGCCAATGCCCGGTCTGCGACTCCCAGGTACCGTCTTCCAGGGCCAGGTTCTGCTCCGGGGCGTGCCGGACGCGGGCCTACAGACGTCGCCACGCTCCTGCGTTCCCGCCTCTCGCCCCAGCCCCCAGCCTGCCGCCGCGCTGGCCCAGGGTCTACGAGTGCCCCGAGTGCGAGCAGCGCTACCTCAACGAGCGGCGCTGCCCTGACTGCAATCTGTTCTGCCGCTTGCTGGGCCCCGGTGGCCCCTGCCCAGGCTGCCAAGAGCTCGTCTTGGTCGACGAGCTGCTGGACGAGGTGAGCCGATGACTGCGGCCATGACTCGGGCCCAGTCCCGCTGGTTGCCCCGGACCACCCTGAGCCGCCAGCACGCTGCCCCCCTTGGCTGGCCTCTTCCCATGCCCAACATGTCCTTGTTGGCAGCCAGCGTTCAGTTCTCGTGGCCGCCACTGTCCAGTTCTCGTGGCCGCCAGCGTCCAGAATCTCATGGCCGGCGTCAGCGAACCGGCCCGAGCACCGGGGAAATGGCGGACAGGGGACAGCCATGTCCACCGCTCGCGCATTGCCCTCAGCACCTGTCAGGGCTGCCCCCTGTCCTTGGAGAGCCCTCCGGGCTCACCACATTCCCCCCGTGCCTGCGACTACTGAAGAACCCTCTTGACCGAGGACCCCCTCCCCCGCCAAGCTATCCATGTCAATCGCTCCGAGGGTCCAGGTGGTCCCTAGTTTCTGGCAACGCGGTGGTCCCTAGTTATTGGCTAGGGTGGTCCCTTCTCCGTGGCAAGCGACACCCAAGTCGAGGTGTTGCTCGACCACCTCTCTCAGCCCCAGATGTTGAGCCAGCGTGGCAGGCAGGATCAGGCCGGCATTGGCCACCAGATGGGGGTCGTCGAACTCTACCCCCAGACGATCCAAAGTGTGGGATGATGACTGCATCGAAAAGGTGCTCCTTGGCTGGGGCCGATTGGCGTGTTGACAGCACCAATTATCCCAGCACTGAGTACCTTTTCTTCGTCTACACCCTGCAGGCTACCCCTATCCGTCCGGTGGATTCAGGGTTAGGTGCAGTCCGGGCGTCCGAAGGCGGCGTCTCGGTTGAAGGACCGAGATGCCGGGACCTGCGCACAGAGTCGCGCTACATTGGTTGTAGCCGAGACAGACCGCTCGACCGCTTGCGTCGACGCCGGGGCATGTGGGTATTCCCGTCCCCTGCAGGCAGGTACGGCGTTGACCGCGTGGGCCGTGGCAACAGGCTTCAGCTTCGAGGGCATCAGTGGGTAGTGCCGCCCCCCGGTCCGCGCGGTACTCGTCGGGGCCCGACGGACGGGTCGACCAGGAGCGACATTCACTCTTGGCGCGGTCCGCACCAGCAAGCAGTTCGCCGGGTCGGCGGAAGCCAGCGGATGTTAGGTTGGCATGGAGGTTGCTGCTGGGCTCGTCGGTTGGAGCACATTGCCGGGAGGGGTGCCACATCCGGATTGGGGCGGGTCTCGGAATGACTCTAGCCTGTGTAGGCCTACGATCATGGCGACCGCTAAGGGAAACACTTGGGCCAGGTAGTTGACGTCGCTACGCCAGCTGATCCACAGGAAGGCCGTGGCGAGGACGGGTACAGTCGGCAGCCAGCGGGGGTGGCGCAAAGTTAATCCACACCAGCCGACGAAGGCCAGGGCCATCGAGGTAACGAGTACATATCGAAGAGAATTCGGGGGCCCTGCACCGAGCAGAGCAACCAGGCCGATGCCGGACGGAAAATTCTTCTGCAGGATTAGTCCCACTACCCCCGCAACCACGCCCCGTTCCAGCAGCACCCACGGGGTGAGGACGATGAGGAGGGTGCCGGCCAGCCAGGTCAGGCGTTGACGAAGTCGTGGTAACCGTGCAGCCAAGGCCAGGTATCCAAGGGCCACCGGCCACGCGAGGGGATTGCTGGCCACCGCCAGGGCCAGGCAGCTTGCCGACCACCTCGGGCGGTCAATTAAGATCAGAGCCAAGATTGCGAGCGCGTAGGGAAAGAACTCCCCATCACCCTGGGTGGCAGCGCCTATGACTGACCCGTCCCCAAACTGCAACAGCATCAACAAGACCACTGCCGGCCAGAGCTCACCAGCAAGGAATCCCACTGCAAGCAGCCAGAGGCCAGCTGCGGACAATGTCAAGGCAACCCAGCCGCTGTGGTCTGACCAGGCGGCTGGGAGCATCCAGACACAGCTCAGCGGCGGATATCCGAAGACGGCGAAGGCAGGCGTGTGGAAGCCGCTGCGAGCGGAGCTGCTCGACAGCCCAAGTATCTGTTCCGGGGTCGGGTACGTGCGCTGGTGGAGGAAGACACCCTCTCGAAGGGGTGTGCCCAACACCGGACTGGCACTAAGGCGATGGAGGCAGGCGAGCTCAGGGGTCAGGTACGGGTCGTGGCCCCCCAACACGTCCTGGGACGCACAGATGATCGAAGCTGTGACATCGTCATTGATTGGCGCAGTGGGACGCAGAAGAGCGGGGAGTCCAATTCCCACAGTTATAAGCCCAATAGCGACCACGGCCGGCGCCACCACCAGTAGCCGCTGCAGATGCAACCTTTCAAGGAGGCGGGCACGTCTGTGAGTGACCGCCAAAGCGCATCCGAAGACTAGGACCGGGTATCCGACCACCGTGACCCACAAAGCCAACCCTCTGGTGGAGGGATTGGAGTGGCCGTCAAATACCAGCAGGAGGTCCCACAGCATCACGATCAGGAACATCAGTCCAAGAGCAGGGGCTGGGCCGGGAGGCGGCGACCAGGGCTGCGCCACCGCTTTGAGCAACCGTGCCACTCCTGTCGACCCCGCTCTCATCGGCGCACTCTCAGCTTCTGACCGATCCGCATCTGCCCGAAGGAACTCCGGCTCGGCCCGCATTGTGCGCACACCACCAGCCAGTCATCGTCTCAAGCCCTCCAACTCGGCGCTGGGTGGTCGCCAACCAACTGTTCGGCGCCCAGCCCCCCGAAGGCGTCAGAGTGATTGTGATCTCAGCAAGACCCGGTCCAAACCGGGGGCGCAAAACTGTGATTCGATCGTGACTGCCCGCGGCCCAGGGACCGGGCCGCACGGTCAGATGAAGGAAGTCCCGCCGCGAGCCCGTCGCCAGACCTGAGAGGGAGCAGGTGCAGCCCACGGAACGGCCGGCTGCACGGTCGGCTGCAGCATCGCCCGAGCCTGGTGTTGAGGTCGGGCCGGCTCGCCGAAGGAACACGAGATGGCACCAGGTCATCCCTCCTGGGCCCTCCGCCACCTCGCGGTGTGGAGCCTGAACGCTCCGATGACGACCGCCGGGGACAGCCAGAGAGCTGGGAAGTAATAGTAGAGGGGAGCTCGCCAACTCACGAGAAAGGCGGCCCAGACCAGGCATGCCGCGCTCCAGCGCCAGGCGGAAGAGCGCCACGCCAGAAGGGTGCAGGCTGCAATTGCCGCCAGGAATGCGGCGGTATAGGGAATGCGGCTCGCGCCCGGGATAGCGGCGAACCTACCCAAGGCAGCTCCTACGGGGAAGGTTGGCATTGTGACGAACCCCCAGAGCTCGGCCGGCAGCGAGTGGTCCCATAGGTACCAGGGCAGCAAGCCGGCGAGGAGACTGACCCCAAGCCAACCGAGGCGAGTCGTCCACCTGGGCTCATGGTGGGTTACGGCCACGAAAATGGGAGCGGCGAGCCAGGCTATCGGATTAGTGAGGATGGCCGCAGCCATGGCCACGGCGCTGGTATACACCCGGTCGATACGGGCGAAAGCCACCGCCAAGATTAGGTAGGAGACATCCTCGGGGTTCCACCCGAAGGCCCACCACAACACCGCGAGTGCCCCCAACTGCCAGGCGAGCATGGACATGCGAGCCGGGACTGGGCCGCTCCAGATCGCGTACAGCAAGATGAGGCAGAGCAGAGCGACCCACAGGTCGATCGTCGGCCACCCCGCAAATGCGACTGGTACCAGCAAGAGCGCCGCTTCGGGAGGATAGCCGAAGGCGGGAAAGCCAGCGTGAGCGCCGGTCGCCCCATCACCTCTCAGGGACGCCGCGATGGCCGAGTTGGACGGGTACTTGTGGCTGGCGGCAAATGGCCCTGCCATGATCGGGGTGACGCTGGTTCCGTGGTAGTGCAAACGCTGCACGCACTGCGGCTCGTAGGTCTTGTACGGGTCGTGGCCCTGAATCAGATCTCTGGCCGCGCAGGTCATGGCAAGCGGCTGGTCCGTGTTCGGCGGTGCGGCAGAGACTGCGGATATACCAATGGCGAGCGCGAGCGTAATCAAGCCTGCCGCCACGGCGCGGTAGACCCGGGCCCGGATTCGCCAGCAGTGGCGGACCCCGAACGGGACCGGGCTCAGGGTATCGGCAGCCATTAGCGTGGCTGGTAGGGGTGTGAGCATGACCAGCCACAGAGGCTCAGAAATGGTCGCCACCAACAGTTCGGCCGCGATCAGGAGGATGACGCTCATGACCCCCTCCCAAGCCCGTGCCTGAAGAGAGTCAGCGGTCAATCGCTTGCACCTGGTGTGGGGGCCACCAAGAGTTCACCGTTGGGAAGGGTCGGCGCAGGCCCTGAGGCAGGATTGCACCCGAAGTGTGGCTGGCCTCGCTTCTAGCTGCCAGGGGCGGAGGCCATCTGGCAGCGTCTCTCGGCCGCTGCGCCAGATAGTAGGTCGGGCGCCGCATCAGCGTCTTGTGGGGGCCAGATCGCGGGCGGCCCCAAGAAGCGAGCGGCTTGTCGTCGAGAGCCGTCACCAGTCCCATCGGCCGGGGCCGGACAAGGAGCAGCAGGCACTCGAGCGCCACGGGAGTAGCGGGCCTTTGGCCCGGCGACGCCGAACCGTTGGACCGCGCCGGCAAGTTCATTCCGAGCGGAAAAGCTGCCGTGGCCGCGTACGCGCGATGCCATTCAACGTTGTCACCGTGGCGACGGGGTCTCAGCGCGCCTGGCCATGCCTTGGGAGCTAGCACTCGCTCGACCACGGTGGGTACGGATCCGACCGCTGTCACGGGCCGTCTCGAAGGCCAGCCAGCATGTACGTAAGTATGCCCAAGAGAGGTGACCCTTTGGTCACCGCGAGCCGGCGATCGAGGTCCAGCTCTGGAGCGTCCCTCAGATAGCTCGGCGCCTGGGGCCGGGACACTAGACTTGTTCGGATGAGTGAGTTGGGCGTCGAGGCGGAGAAGCTGTACCAACGCGCGCTTCAGCTCAAGGAGCACCTTTGACTTCGCTGGGAAGGAGGCCAGGGCGGGCCAGCTTGAGGTGGACCTTGGCGAACCAGGCGTCTGGGGCGATCCAGCCCGTGCTCAGAAGCTAGCCCAGGATCTGAATCGCCTCAGGGTCGAGCTGTCCGATCTGAGCACCCTGGAGTCGCGCGCCCGGGACGTGACCGAGCTTGCCCAGATGGCGGATGGCGATCCCACCATGACCGAGCAGCTGGCGCCCGAGCTGGCGGGAATCGCTAACGAGCTCGACCAGCGGGAGCTGGAACTGCTCTTCCAGGACCCCTACTCGGACTATCCAGCGCTGCTCGGCGTTCACGCTGGAGCGGGCGGCACCGATGCCCAGGACTGGGCGGAGATGCTGCTGCGCATGTACCTGAAGTGGGCGGACCAGCATCAGATCCAGACCCGGCTCCTGGATGAGTCGGAAGGCGAGGAGGCAGGTCTGAAGAGCGCCACGGTGCGCTTCGAGGGCCCCCACGCGTATGGCCAGCTCCGGGCTGAGAAGGGAGTCCATCGGCTGGTACGGATCAGCCCGTTCGACTCCGCTCACCGCCGCCACACGGCTTTCGCTTTGGTGGAGGTATATCCCGAAATCCCCGATGAGGTGGCGGTCGAGATCGACGACAAGGACGTTCGCATCGATGTCTACCGAAGTTCCGGAGCGGGTGGCCAGCACGTGAACAAAACGTCTTCAGCGGTCCGGATCACCCATCTGCCGACAGGGATCGTGGTCACCTGCCAGAACGAGCGCTCCCAGCAGCAGAACCGGGAGACCGCCTGGCGGGTGCTGCGCTCGAGGCTGCTGGACTACCAGCGGGCGCAGAGGGCAGATCATCTGGCTGACCTCAAAGGCGACCAGATCTCGCCCGAGTGGGGCAATCAGATCCGCTCCTACGTCCTTCAGCCCTACACCATTGTCAAGGACCTTCGCACCGGGGTGGAGGTCGGCAACGTGGCCGCCGTGCTCGACGAGGGGGCCCTGGACCCCTTCATCGAGGCCTTCCTGCGCCAGGAGGCGACAGCCAGGGAGCGCACCGACTAGGGGCCGGCCGTCCGCTGGCGACTAGCCAGATCAGATAGCTCTCGCACAAGGCTGACGGGAATCGCCGGGGTGGCTATACTCGGGCCAATCACGCTCGGCCAAGGGCCTCAACACTCTCCCTCCACGGGGGTCCGCCCATCGGCTGCCAGTTTGGACTGGCGCGAGGACAACAGCACCCCAGATGTCGATATCAACCAGCCCCGCCCCGAACCGCACCGAGACAGCCCCGACCGGAGTCGGGCAGCCGGTTCGGCACGAGCCGCCCATCATCGTCTTCGAGAAGGTCAGCAAGACCTATCCCAACGGGGTGATGGCGGTCCAGGATGTCTCCTTCACCGTCCGTCCTCGGGACTTCGTCTTCGTGGTCGGCCCCAGTGGTGCGGGCAAGTCGACGGTCATCCGCCTGCTCATCCGTGAGGAGACGGCCGACAGGGGCCACGTGCTGGTGGAGGGGCAGGACTTGGCCCGCATCCGCCACCGCCACCTGCCTCGGTTGCGCCGCAAGATGGGGATCGTATTCCAGGACTTCAAACTGCTGCCCAACCTGACAGTGGCCCAGAACGTCGCCTTCGCGATCCAGGTGACCGATCCCGGCCGCAGCCACCTCAAGGAGAAGGTGGGGGAGGCGCTGTACATCGTGGGCTTGGAGGACAAGCTCAACCACTTCCCCAACGAACTCTCGGGCGGCGAGCAGCAGAGGGTGGCGATCGCCCGCGCCCTGGTCCATCGGCCTCGGATCTTCCTTGCCGACGAGCCCACGGGCAACCTCGACCCCGACGCCGGTTGGGGCATAGTTCAGCTCCTGCTCCAGATCAACCACCGGGGGGCGACCGTGGTGATGGCGACCCACAACCGGGAGGTCGTCGATCTCTCCAAGCGGAGGGTCCTGGCCATGGAGGCGGGCCGCCTGGTGCGGGACGAGCAGGAGGGGCACTACCTCCGGGAAGGAGACGCCAACCTGTGAACCCGATGCCGGCCTTTCGCTTTGTGCTGCGGGCGGCACTCCAGAACATCCTCCGCAACCGTGGCATCGCCTTCGCCAGCGTACTCACCGTCACCCTGACGCTGCTGGGCGCCGGGGCGGCCGTGGCGGTGGTCTCGGCCCTGGACGGGGTGCTCCATCAGGAGGAGTCCCAAGCCAGCGTGCTCAAGGTCTTCATGGCCGACCACATCTCCTTCGCCAGCGTGCTCAACCTGGAGCACACCCTGGGGGCGGAGCCGGCCGTGATCCATGCCACCTTCGAGAACAAGAATCAGGCGGCTGCCCAGGCCAGCTCCAGCCTGGGGTTGAGCAGCGCGCTGCACATCCTGGAGACGACAGGAGGTGGCAATCCGCTGCCGGCCAGTATCAACTTTCATCTCAGCAACATCAAGGCCGTGTCGCAGATCAACAACCAGGTGAGCACGTCATCGCTGCTCTTCCCGGGACCCCACCAGACCGACTACAACAAGAACGTGATCCCGCGGCTGGAGCGCTATATCTTCGCGGCTCAGCTGGGAGGAGCCATCCTGGTCGCCGTGGTGGGGGCCGTCGCCCTGGTGATCATCACCATCTCGGTTCGTACGGCCGCCTTCGTGCGCCGCCAGGAGATCGAGATCATGAAGCTGGTGGGCGCCACGGACTGGTTCGTGCGCTGGCCGTTCGTGATCGAGGGGGTAATCGTCGGGGTCGCGTCAGCGCTGCTGGCATCCGGGGTCCTGATAGGGGTCGGGTTCATCTTCGGATCCGGCGGCGCTCTGGCCCTTGGGATCGGCACCCGTTTCGCTGCACTGGTGGTTGTGGGCCTGGTGGTGGGCGGGGCGGTGCTGGGCTCGTTTGGCAGCGTGGTCGGGGTGCGGCGGTCACTGGCCACCTGACGGTCGGGCCGAACGTCGCCGGGCTGCGAGGTTCGAGGTGGAGGCATCCCCCGGGTCCGCAACGGGGAGGGCAGACATGGTGACGACTTCACGCTCAGTTGTGTTTGCCCCGGAGCCGGCGCGGACCAGATCTCCGAGGTGGGGATGGTGGCGATCGAATTCGGGTGCGCCCGATGGTCCCCGGCGACGGCGACGCTGCCAGCGGTGAAGTGGCTAGGATGGCGCAGGGCTAAGGATCCACCAGGAGGCGGGCAGAAGATGGCAATCACCGAGTCGGCTCCTGCCGAGGTGTCGGGCTTGGGCCAGGACCAGTTGCGGGCGATGTACCGGGACGCGGTCTTGGGCCGGCTTCTCGACGAGCGCATATTGGTCCTCAACCGCCAGGGCAGGGCGCCCTTCGCGATCTCAGGTCAGGGCCATGAGGCGGCCCAGGTCGGGGTCGGCTACGCGCTCCGGAGAGGCCACGACTGGCTGGTTCCCTACTACCGAGACCTGACCCTCACCTTGGTGATGGGGATGGAGCCCAAGGACCATCTGATGGCCTCGCTCGGCAAGGCCAAGGATCCCAACAGTGGGGCCCGTCAAATGCCATCCCACTACAGCTCCCGGGCCCACAACATAGTGACCACGGGAAGTCCAGTCGCCACCCAGATCCTCCACGCGGTCGGCATCGCCGAGGCCTTTCGCTACCGCCATGAGGACAAGGTGGTGGTGGTCTCAGTCGGAGAGGGGGGCACCAGTGAAGGGGACTGGCACGAGGGGCTCAACTGGGCCGCCATCCACCAGCTGCCGGTGGTGTTCCTGGTCGAGAACAACGGCTTCGCGATCAGCGTGCCCCAATCCTTGCAGATGGCGGTGGCCCACGTCGCCGATCGGGGGCCAGGCTACGGCATGCCCGGGGTGGTGGTGGACGGCGGCGACGCCCTGGAGGTGTATCGGGCCGCTAGCGCTGCGGTGGACAGGGCCCGCAGAGGTGGCGGGCCTACCCTGCTGGAAGCGCTCTGCGTCCGCCTACAGTCCCACAGCAGCGACGACGACCAGCGCCGGTACCGTTCGGCCGACGACCTGGCGGAGATGCGCCGCCACGATCCGGTGGAGCGCTTCCGCAGCGAGCTTGAACGGATGGGGGCGCTGACCGAAGGCGACGCCGCCGCGATCCGGGCCGAGTGCCAGCGCCTGATCGAGAGCGCCCAGGAGGAGGCCGAGCTGGCCCCTGGCCCCGACCCTTCGACCGCCCTCCTGCACGTCTACGGCGAGGCCTGAACATGGCCGAGATCACCTATGTCGAGGCCATCCGCTCGGCGATGGAGCAGGAGATGCGGCGGGACGACCGGGTCCTGCTGATGGGGGAGGACGTTGGTCCCAAGGGCGGAGTCTTTGGAGCTACCGCCGGGTTGTTCGCGGAGTTCGGCGAGGAGCGGGTTATCGACAGCCCGCTGGCGGAGGCGGCGATAGTCGGAGTCGCCATCGGCTGCGCCCTGGCGGGCCTTCGCCCGGTGGCCGAGATCCAGTTCCTCGACTTCATCCCACCGGCGATGGACCAGATAATCAGTGAGGCGGCCAAGATCCGGTACCGCTCCAACAACGACTGGAGCTGCCCCTTGGTGATCCGGGCGCCCTGCGGTGGTGGGGTCCACGTCCACGGCGCCCTCTACCACTCCCAGAGCCTGGAGGCCCTCTTCGCGCACGTGCCCGGGCTCAAGGTGGTGATCCCCTCGACCCCCAGTGATGCCAAGGGGCTGTTGCTGGCGGCGATCCGCGACCCCGATCCGGTTTGCTTCTTTGAGCACAAGGCGCTCTACCGCTCGCTCCGAGAGGAGGTCCCGGAGGAGGAGTATCTGGTCCCGATCGGCAAGGGCCGGGTCGCCAGGGAGGGCCGGGATCTCACCTGCATAACCTACGGGGCCACCGTACATGAGGTGCTGGCCGCGGCGGAGCGGCTGGCCCAGGATGGCATCCAGGTGGAGGTGGTCGACCTGCGCACGGTCCGGCCCCTCGATCGAGAGCTGGTCGTCAGCAGCGCCCGCAAGACCGGCAAGGTCCTGGTCGCCCACGAGGCGAACCTGGCGGTTGGGGTCGGCGCTGAAGTGGCCGCCATCGTGGCCGAGGAGTGCTTCCGGCAGATGGATGGACCCGTCATGAGGATCGGCGGCCCGGAGATTCCCGCCATCCCGTTCGCTGAATCCCTGGCCGAGGTCTACTGCCTTGGCCCCGACAAGATCGAGGCAAAGCTCCGCGAGCTGGCCGCCTACTGAGCAAGCCAAGGCAGGGGAAGTAAGAGCATGTCGATCACGGTCAAGATGCCCCAGCTGGGGGAGTCGGTGACGGATGGCACCATCGGGACCTGGCTGGTGAAGCCCGGGCAGCAGGTCAGCAAATACGATTCCCTGGTCGAGGTGATCACCGACAAGGTGACGGCCGAGGTGCCGTCCCCGGCCGCGGGCACGGTGGGGCAGATTCTGGCCGGGGAGGGGGAGCGCCTCACCGTCGGGCAGCCGATCTGTACCCTCGAGGGAGCCGACGAGGACGCTCAGGCGCTCGAGCCGGGCTTGCCCGCAGGCGCCGAAGAGGCGCCGCTTCCGGTCGTCTCCCCCGCGGTGGGTGGAGCTCCGCCTCCGGACGCTCCAGATTTCGGGACCGCCGCGTCTGCCCCGCCGACCACAGTGGCACCAGCTCGCCCCGAGGTCGCCGGGACCCCTGGCGAGGCAGCGCCCGTTGGGTTCATAAGTCCGGCGGTGCGGACACTCGCCGCCGAGCACGGTGTCGATCTGGCCCAGGTGTCAGGGACCGGGTTCCAGGGTCGGATCACCAAGCGCGACGTGATGATGTTTCTTGAGGGCGGGGAGCGGTCCCAGCCCCCAGGCGCGCTGGCCAGCGCGCCGTCGGAGGGGACCCCAGGGAAGCCACCGGCCGGCCCTGGAGAGCGCGTCACCCTCTCCCCGATGCGGCGGGCGATCGCCGAGCACATGGTCCGCAGCATCCAGACCGCGCCGCACGCCTGGACCATGGTGGAGGTCGACATGAGCGGGGTGGCTGCGGCTCGGGCGGCCCACCGAGCCCAGTTCCGCCAGACGACAGGGGTGGAGCTGACCTTCATGCCCTACGCGATGCAGGCCACCTGCCGGGCGCTGCGGGCGGTGCCATCGATGAACGCGTTCCTGGACGGGGACTCGATCGTGCTGCAGCGAGATATCAACCTGGGGCTGGCGGTCAGCGTACCCGACGGGCTCATCGTCCCGGTGGTGCGGGGCGCGGACCGGTACAGCTTGGCCGGGCTGGCGCAGGCGGCAGCGGCGCTGATCGCACGGGCCAGGGCCGGCAAGGCTCGCCTGGAGGATGTCGAGGGGGGCACCTTCACGCTCAATAACGCCGGCGCTCTGGGGACAATCATGTCCCAGGCGATAATCAACCAGCCCCAGGCTGGGATCCTGGTCATGGACGCGGTGATCAAGCGCGCGGTCGTGGTCGGCGACGCGATCGCGATTCGGCCGATGGCCAATCTCTGTCTCAGCTTCGACCACCGCATCAACGACGGGGCGGCAGCGGCCAAGCTGCTGGCCACGGTCAAGGGCTGGCTGGAGGGTGTGACAGCGGACACCCCACTCTACTGACCCAGAGTCGACGGTAACCTGAAAGAGCGGATCGCCTGCGGCCCGCTTGCCCGGGCCCTGGCGCTGGCTCACGCTGCGTTTGTCGGTGCCGAACCGCCGAGCCAGCTCTGAGTTTTGCCCGGGTCCGGTGCCCCCGGCCGTTGACTCGCTCCCTTGAGAGCCCTCGTCTCGCGGACACCGGTTGAGGACTACGATTGGAGGGTGAAGAACGCACCCAGCTCCTCCCCCAGCGCGCCCCCGATCGACCTGCCCGTAGTGCCCGACCGGCGCCCGACTGTCATACCTGGCCGTGGACCGATCGGGGACGGCAGACCGATGTGGCAGCAGCTGATGCCGGCAGGGGTGGACCGCCGGCCACCCTGGCTCACGGTGAAGATGCCCCAGGGAGGGAGGTACTCTCAGCTCGACCAGTTGATGCGGGGCAAGCGGCTGCACACCGTGTGCGAGGAGGCGCGCTGCCCCAACATCGGCGAGTGCTGGAGCTACGGCACCGCCACCTTCATGATTCTGGGCGACACCTGCACCAGGGCCTGTGCCTTCTGCGCGGTCAAGTCGGGGCGGCCCACCGGGCTGGATCTCGACGAGCCCCAGCGAGTGGCGGACGCAGTACAGGCGATGGGAATCCGCCACGCGGTGATCACGTCCGTCGACCGGGACGACTTGCGAGATGGCGGAGCGGCCATCTTCGCGGCCACCATCTCGGCCATCCACCGTCAGGTCACCAGCTGTCAGGTGGAGGTTTTGACGCCTGACTTTCAGGGGGTGGAGAGCAGCCTGCGCACCGTGATGGAGTCCTCGCCGGAGGTCTTCAACCACAACATAGAGACCGTGCCGCGGCTGTTCCCCAGGGTGCGGCCGAAGTCCCTCTACCAGCGTTCCCTTGGGGTTCTCAGGCTGGCTTCCCAGATGGGAGACCGCGCCAAGACCAAGTCGGGCCTGATGGTGGGTCTTGGGGAGAGTATGGACGAGGTCAAGCAGGTGCTGGTCGACCTGAGGGAGCAGGGAGTCCAGTTGGTCACAGTTGGGCAGTACCTCCGGCCCTCCCTCAAGCACATCCGTTGTGAGCGCTTCTGGCACCCCGAGGAGTTCGCTGAGATTCGGGAGTTTGGCAATTCCCTGGGCTTCTCCCACATCGAGTCGGGCCCGTTGGTTCGCAGCTCATACCATGCGCACGAGCAGGCGGCGGCAGGTGCGGCCGCATCTGCTCCGCGGTAGCCTTGGCTGGCATCTGGCGGCCGCCGCTGAAGGTGGTGTGGTGCGGGACGGTGCCCTATCAGGTGGCCTGGGAGTGGCAGCGCACCCTGGCCGCGGCGCGGGCCCAAGGCGAGTTGGCGGAAGACCTGCTGCTGCTCCTGGAACACCCTGCGGTCTACACCATGGGCCGGGCGGGAGAGTCGGCCCACCTTCGCGAAGGAGCGGACAGCCTGCGGGCCGCAGGAGCCGAGTATTTTGACGTCGACCGGGGCGGGTCGGTCACCTTCCACGGACCTGGCCAGCTGGTCGGCTACCCCATTGTCAACCTCGAACGGCTGGGGATCGACGCGATCGCCTACCTGAGGGCGCTGGAGGATGCTCTGATCGACGCCTGCCAGCTGCGGGGGGTGGAGGCGTTTCGTGATCCCCCCTACACCGGGGTGTGGGCCGAGCCGGGGAAGTTGGCCGCGATCGGGGTGAAGTTGAGTGGCCGCAAGGTCACCTACCACGGCTTCGCCCTCAACGGGACGACTGACCTTTCCTTCTTCGACCGGATCGTGCCTTGTGGAATCGAGGGTCGCACCGCCGCCTCACTCGAGCGGTGCGGCGCCAGTGGCGACTGCAGCCCGGCGGCGCTCGCAGAACTGGTGGCCCCCTTCGTGGCCCACGCACTCGGGCTCCGGCCCGAGGAGGGCCAGCTCTCGGATCTAGGCCGTCTCGGGGTCCTGCCGGCCTCGCGGCCCGCCTGATCTCCGGAGCCGACGCCCCGACCCCAGCGGGGATATCCTTATCGACCAACAAGTGGTCACTCACAGGGAACCCGGACGTGGCGCCAAGGGGCTCACCTCCGCCCAGCTCAGCTGGGAGGGCGAGACCGGCCCGGTGCGGGCCGGCCGACGATCTCGGCTAGTTCAGTTGGACCGCGCCCTGGAGGTCCTGGAGGAATTGAACCTGCGCGGCGAGCCGACTGTGCCGGAGCCGGTGCGCCGCAGCCTGGAGAGCTTGGGCCTCGTGATCCTGCCCCGGGACAGTCCGACATCGGTACTGGAGAAGATCCTGATCGTGCAGGAGGTGTATCTTCTCCATCCAGCCCCATCCGAAGGCCGACGCTTGGTAACAAGGACGGATCGAGCATCCTCGTGACCCAGGGGCGAATAGCTCAGCGGTAGAGCGCCTCGCTTACACCGAGGAAGTCGCAGGTTCGAGCCCTGCTTCGCCCACTGCGCCCCTGGTCAGAGCCCCCGCTGGTCGGGGTAACGACGCTTTCCAAGGCTGGCGCCTCCCAGACGACCACATGGTCGGTCCGGTCCGCCAGATCCTGGCTGTGGTCGTGGCCGGCAACTCGCAAGAGAGCACGTGCCCTGCTGCGTTGCCAGATCTCGAGTACCATCCCGCCACGTGATGGTCATGAAGTACCCAGGCGGGCGGGGCGGCAGCCGAATTGGCACCCGAATGGGGCGGGATTCATGGCGTGCGGTGGCGCTGGTGGCTCTGATCACGGCGTTGAAGCTGAACAATGGCTACTACGCACCGGCGGCGATGGCCTTCCTGTCTCTGGCCATAGTCGCCTTGTTTCTGGCCCGCCAGGCTTGCCCTCGTCCCTTGTCGCGCCTGGGCTGGGGCGTCTTGATTGCAGTTCTGTCGATTGAGAATGTCAGCTACGCGGCCAGCTTCCCTAATTCCTTCACCCCTGGCGTGGTCGCGGTCGTTTTCGGCGGCGTGCTGGCGATCATGCCGGTCCGCGCCCGCGTCCGCAGCCTGGCCTTGGGCGTGGCTGCCGTGGGGATGGTAGAGCTGACCACGGCGCACTGGCGGTGGGGGTTCTCACGGATTGACGTCTTCTACATCTTGCAGCGGGGGGCGACCCAGTTATTGCACGGGCGCAACCCCTATCTGGCTCGATACACAGCGGGCACTGGCCTGCATTTCACCTATGGCCCGGCCACCGCTATCTTGGCGGCGCCGGCCGCATGGTTGGGCGATGCCCGGGTGATGAACCTGATTTGCTTCGCCGCCATAGTGGTTGCGGTTGGATTGCTCGCCCGGCGCGGGGGCGCAAGCGGCGCGACCTGGAGCGGCGTGGTTGCCACCACGATTGTCGTGCCCACCACTCCCTTGCTGATAACCGCGGCATGGACCGAGGTATACCCACTGGCTGCGATTTGCTGGTGGCTGGTGGTCAGATCGCGCCACCGAACCATCGGCATCGCGCTCCTGGCGATTGCCCTCGCTGCCAAGTTCACGGTCCTTCCCGCCATCGTGGTTCTCGCCTTGTGGTCAGTGAGTTTGCGTCGTGAGATCCTCTGGGCCGCGGCTACTTCCTTGGCTGTTTATATCCCCTTTGCGATTTGGACCGGCCCCGCATCCTTTGTCTACGACGTGGCGGGTGTGTTCGGACATCTCAACAACGATGTGGGATCATTGTCACTGAATGGTGCGGCCCAAGCCATCCTCCACGCAACGGTCCCCTTCTTCCTGAGTGGGGCGGCCGGGCTCCTGGTGCTCTCATGGGTGGGCCTGCACAAGCCGCGGGATGCGGCCGACCTGCTTGACGCGGCGGCGCTGGTGAGTCTGGTGGGGTTTTTTCTCGCCAAGTGGGCATTCTTCAACTACTACATAATTCCAGTCGTTCTGCTGCTGGTAGGGTTTGCCTTCGGGAGAGGGCTGTTTGGTCCTCCCCCCGACTGGCTTCTCCCCGACCCGCGTCGATGTTGGCTGGGCCACACATCGGTCGGCCGCAGTCAGGCGGCGAGGCTCAGTATCCGGCGACGTGACTCGGCCGAGGCCAGCGGGTGAGAGCGCCGTCGCGAGGTCATCGACGCTCCTGTTCGCCAGAAACAAATGGCCTGCCCGCGCGGCAGGCCAAGACAGGCTCGCTTGAGGAAGCGCGCCCCGTTCGGAGCGGATAGGGCTGTCCGGACGCGGCGCCGGGTCGAAAGTGACCAGGTGGCCCCGGTGGTGGCGAGCCGTCGATGCTCCCGTGGTTGCCGCTGCTCGCCAGGCGCGGCAGCGCTATTGTTGCAGGACATCGCCGCAGATGTCAGTTTGTGTGGGCAAATAGGCCCCGCGCACAGGGTGGTGATCTGGTCGTATGCATCGCTGCCCTCCAGCCGGCGGACGGTGGTGGCCCGAGCGTGCGCGTCGGCCCTACCGACCGGCCCGGGCGCCTGGTCGGCTTATGTTGGACAGCTGGAGCACATGGCTCGAGGCTCGACGAGGGCGCAAGAGGCCTGTGCCTCCCGTTGCGCCGCCGCCGCGAGCGGATGAGGCCGGCTGGTGGCGTTAGCGTGACGGTCCGGTCCCCACCGCCAGTCGGCTGCTTGCCAGGTCGCATACTTCGGGTAGCCTGTCGGGTGGCCAATATGGGGGTCAAGTCTTAGTTGCCGTTGAGAGTGCGTACGCGTTCCAGGGGTCCGTCTGCTCTATCTGGCTCGTCCGGCCCGTCCGAGTCCGGTTTCTTGACCAGGGCGCTCAGGATCCTTTGGGCGCCACTGCTGCTCCTGACCGCAGTGCCATTGCTACTCACCGAGGCAGGCTCGTCGTCAATCCACGACATGGTGGGGGTGGCCAGTCTTGATGTCATCTACCTTAGCCACGCTGCCTTTGGGCTCGTTCACGGGCGCACTCCATACCTTCCCAACTTCATGACCTATCCGGACCAGCACCTCACCTTCCTCTATCCGCCGCTTACCTTGCTTCTGTTGTTGCCCCCGGTGTTGGCGGGATCCCAGTATCCGATTGCCTTCTCAGTAGAGATCCTGATCCTGAGTCTGGCGGGATCGTGGGTGCTGGGAGCCACTACGCGACGCTTCGGGATCACGGCTCCTGTCGGCCTGGCGACCGCAGTCCTGTTGCTGGCGGCCGGGCCAGCACTGCTCACAAGAGTGGATGCCATCCAGGGGCTGCTGGTCGCGGGTGCGGCCATCGCCCTTGCGAGGCGCCGAACCATGTGGGCGGTGGCCCTCGTGACACTGGCCGTCTTGGTCAAGGAGACCGCGCTGCTCGCCGCAGTGCCCGTTGGCATGTGGTGCCTTTTCCCCGACCCTCGAGAGCCCCTGCCCCTCAGGAGCCGACTGCACCAAGTGGGCATTGGCTTGCTGCCTGCCTTACTGATCTTCGGATTGGTCGCGGCATGGTCCCATGGGGCGGAGGTGACCTCGGCCCTCGCAAGCGTTCATCGCGGACTTGAAATTGAGAGTGTGCCAGCCACCCTCGCGATCCTGTTACGGCATTTCTCGCAGGCGACGCCTTATCTTGGCCGCCTCGCCTCATGGCAGCTTAGGACCCCGCTGGCAGGGCTGCTGGCGGGGCTGTTCACCGCAGTCGGAGCCTTGGTGATCATCGTCGCGTCCGTCGCCTTCGCCCGGCAGCACCGCCAGCCCGCGACCGCGATCTCACTGTGCGTGGCGGTCGGCCTGTGCACCACCCCGGTATTCGCGCCCCAGTACCTACTGGGACTTCTACCCGTGCTCGTGGTGGCCGCTTGCCTGGAGTTCTCGGCCCAGCGGGGAGCCCTATTGATCGTTCTGGGCCTGTTGACTGCTGTACTGACCCAGGCTGAATTCCCCATCTTCTTCGACTCCGTAGTCAAGCTGCAGCCTCTCGGGGTCTCGCTTCTGCTCGCTCGCAACCTGCTCCTAGTGGCCACGGCAGTCCTGTTGACAAGGCCCACCGACACACTCTCCTCTATCGGCCCCGCTCCCGGGGCGCCTTCTCCCGCCGCTACCGCCCAGCTGGAGAGCTGACTGCGACGGATCCCGGGGCCGAAGCGTCGTACTGACGTGAGCCTCACGCCAACGGCGGTCGCGGTCGACGACCTGGACCTGGCCAGGGAAGGGGACCGCGACGCGCTCGCGGTGCTGCTCATCCCCCTCTTGGACCCCGCCTATCGGCTGGCGATGGCGATCCTGCGCCGCCGGGAGGCGGCCGAGGACGCGGTCCAGGACGCCTGCTTCAAGGCGATCCGGGCGATCGGGAGGTTCGAGGGGGATCGGGAGAGGTTGCGGCCCTGGTTCCTGACCATCGTCGCCAACCAGTGCCGCTCCCACATCCGACTGCCGATCTGGAGATGGCTGTCGCTCTCGGAGACGGAGGTGGATCCCGGACGGTCGGTGGAGGACCAGGTCACTCGCGGCGCCGACCTGCGCCGGGAGCTGGGGCGGCTGGACCGGGAGCAGCGCCTGGTGCTGGCCCTCTTCTACCACCTGGACCTTCCCATGGAGGAGGTGGCCGCGGTCCTCGGGGTGTCGGTGAGCGCGGCCAGGTCCCGCCTGTACCGGGCGGTTGGAGCCCTGCGTGAGCGGCTGGGCGAGGCGGAGGAATTGCCATGAACCACTCCATCGAGGAGCGCATCTCGAAGGCGTTCGAGGCTGAGTACGAGCGGCCGCGGGCCGACCTGCGCCGTATGCTCTGGGAGCCCAGGCGCTCTCGCGGAGGGCGCGGTGCGGTCCTGGTCCGGCTGGGGGCGGTCGTGGCCGTGGCGGCGCTGGTGGGAGTCGCTCTCAGCGTGCCCCGGGTGGTGGGTCGCCATCCCGCGCCGGCGTCCGTCTCCGGTTCCAAGTTCTCCGCCCCCGTCCCCGACTTCGGCTACGAGGTGGTCTCGGTCGTGGAGAACCTGAGCGGGCGCGGTGGCACCCAGTTGGTCGGGGTGGAGCCGCCGGGGCGGGCCGCCCAGGTGCTCCTACAGCTGCGCTGCCAGCCCGGCCGTCCAATGGGCCACCTTCCCGGCAAGGAAGCCTGGGCCCAGGCGGAGATCCGCAGCGGCGGCACGGTGGTCGGCGTGGTCGGTGATCATTCCCCGACCAAGGGGGCGGCGCCGAGCAGCTGCCCGCCTGATGGAGGAGGCCAGAACGGTGGCGACGGGCTCGTGATCGTCACCAAGCCCACCCAGATAACTATCACCACCCCATCTGGAATCCGGTGGCAGGCGGCGCTCGAGGTGGCCCGGACCTCGACCTCGGTGACCCTGCCCAGTGCCATGCCGCAGCTCCTTGGCACCTGTCCCTCCCTGCAGGTGAATTGGGGAACTGCCGTCAGCGGGAACGGCTTCGGCACCATGACCCTGTATCCCGGCTTGGACAGTGGGGCCGGCTTTGCCCATCCTGTCTCGTCGTGCCAACTGGTGGCGAGGGTGAGGCTGGGGATCTACTACCTGGGCACCCCGACGCCGATCGCCCCGATCCCCTCCAGCGAGGCCGACCAGACGATCTCGGGGACGCTCACCGCTGGTGCCGGGGGCGGCCCTCAGGGCTCGATCCAGGCGACCTGGAATTGGGGCAATTGGTGCGGCCCCCGGCGGGCGGTGCAGGCCGTCCTGTTCGGGCCGAACTCGGTCGTCCTGGGGGAGGTCAGCGGGTCCGCGCTGCCCGCCTGTCATCCGGGAGTCTCGGGCCTCGATCTGCGCCCTGGCCAATGACCGTCGAGCGACCACGGCTGGGCGGTGGTAGCGTTGGGCGCCGTGAGCTCAGTGGGGTCGACGGACGACCGCGCCGGCCACGGCGAGTCGCCACCCCCGAGAGGTGATCAAGGTGGCGAGGCGCCCCGCTGGCTGATCGCGGGGATGGCGCTGGTCGCCCTGCTCACCCTGCTCGCCATCGTGGCGGTGGCGACCGGGGCCCACTACCCGCGCCAGCTGCTTCCCACTCCCGCGCCCTCGCCTCTACCGGGGTCTGGCGGGGCGGCCGTGGGCCAGCTCGTGGTCACCGTCCTCTTGGCCCTGGTGGAGCTGGGGATCGTGGCGGTGCTGGTCTTCTTCCCGTACCGTCGGCTGGCTCACCTGGGCGATGCGGGACCGCCCGCGGCTCAGCTCAGCCGGAGCACCAAGTGGCGCCTGGTGGGACTCTCGTTCGGGCTGCTGGCGGCTCTGCTCCTGGTGCTCTTCCTGGGCCTCAATCGGAGGAAGGTTCCCTTCCACGCCCACCTGGCGGCCGGTGCTCGCGGGGTGCCAGCCAGATTGACCAGGTCGACCGGGTCGGTCAACGTGGGCGGCGACGCCCTGGCCGCCTCGGTTCTGGTGCTCCTGATCGTGGTCGCAGCCGGTGTCGCCCTCTACGTGCGCGCCCGCCGCCAGGCCAACTGGCGTGCCGCCGCGGAGCCGGAAGCCTCCCCGAACGAATTGCCAGGGGAGCTGGCCGGAGCGCTGGAGGGTGGGCTGGACGAGCTCTCAGCGGGTGCCGACCCCAGGGCGGCGGTGATCCGCGCCTACTCCCGGATGGAGGGCGTCCTGGGGGAGAGGGGGATGGCTAGACACCACTTCGAGACGCCTCTGGAGTACCTGCAGCGGGCCCTGGCCGGTTTGCGCGCCAGCGGCTCCGCTCTGGCTCAGCTGACCGAGCTCTTCGAGACCGCTCGCTTCTCGCCGCATCCCATCGACCAGGTCATGCGGCAGGACGCGGAGGACGCCCTCACGCGCCTGCGCGACGAGCTCCGGGCCGAGGGCTGACGGCGGGCGCCCCCACGCCGGGTTGGGCAGCTGGCTATCATGGCCGGGTGGCGCGCCTGTCGCAGTGCCCGGCCGGAGCTCCCGGGAGGCACCGCTTCCCTTGAGTCCGAAGCACCCAGCACTTTGAGAAGGCACCTTCGCGGAGTCGCTGAGCTGGCCGTCCTGGCCGCCCTGGTCTCCCTCTACCTGAGCACGCAGACCCACGTTCCCGCCCAGGATGTCTGGCGCGGCTACCTGCTCTTCGTATGCTTCCTCGGCGCGTTTCTCCTGGTCCAGGCTCTCCGGTACAGTGGCGACCCTGGTCCGGAGCGCTCGCGGGGCCGCCGCCACTCAAAGTTGGGGGCCGTGCCCCCCGAGCTGACCCAGGTGGTCGACGCGCTTCGGGCCGGGACCGCCAGCCGGCCGGAGTTCGACCGCGGCATGCGCCCTCTGCTGCGGGAGATCGCAACTGACCGGCTACTCTCGCTCGGGGTGGATCCCGGCCGCCAGCCCGACCGGGCCGCCGAGGTGCTCGGACCCCGCCTTGACCAGATGATCCTGAGCCGGGGTGCTTCGCTGGCCGGGATCCGTGAACGCGGTCCCAGCCCAGCTGAGGTGGCCCAGATGCTGGATCAGCTGGAGGCGCTGGCCAGGTGAGCGACCTGCGGGAGCTGAAGCGGAGCTCCGCCGCCCTCCTCGACGAGGTGGAGCGGGCCGTGGTCGGCAAGCGGGACGTCCTGGAGCTGGTCCTGCTGGGGATCCTGGCCGATGGCCACGTCCTGCTGGAGGATTTTCCCGGGCTGGCCAAGACCCTGATCGCCCGCTCGTTCGCGCAGGCCTGCGATCTGCAGTTCTCCAGAGTTCAGTTCACCCCCGACCTGATGCCCTCGGACATCACCGGCTCATCGATCTTCAATCAGCGCACCGGCGACTTCGAGATGCACCAGGGGCCGATCTTCGCCAACCTGCTTTTGGGTGACGAGATCAACCGCTCCCCACCGAAGACCCAGGCCGCCCTGCTGGAGGCGATGCAGGAGCGCCAGGTGACCATCGAGGGAGTCACCCGGGCGCTGCCCCGGCCGTTTCTGGTGCTGGCCACCCAGAACCCGATCGAGTACGAGGGCACCTACCCGCTGCCCGAGGCGCAGCTGGACCGTTTCCTGATGCGGATCGGGGTCGGCTACCCATCCCGGGATGAGGAGCGCGGCATGCTCGAGAGTCGCCGCCAGCGCCAGACCGACGAGATTCGGCTGCGCGTGGTGGTGGGCCGAGAGGCCCTGCTGGCGATGCAGGCTCAGCTGGAGCTGGTTCACGTCGACCCTGACCTGGAGTACTACATGGTCGACCTGGTGGCTGCCACCAGATCCCACCCCGGAGTTCAGGTGGGGGCGAGCCCGAGAGGCTCCCTGGCCCTTCTGAAGCTCTCGAGGGGCAGAGCCGCGCTGGCGGGTCGCGACTACGTCACTCCCGACGACGTCAAGTCGGTCGCCGTGCCCGCCCTCTGTCACCGGATCAGCCTGCGCCCTGAGCTCTGGGTGCAGCGGGTGCGCGCCGAGGACATCGTGCGAGAGTGCCTGCAGAGCGTGCCCACCCCGCCCACCATCCAGGGGGCGCTCCCGGCGGTGGCCCCAGCCGGGTGATCGCCCTCCCCACCCCGCGCCTGTGGGGCTATTCCGGGCTGGTCGCGATCATGCTCTTGGCCGGCCTGGTTCTGGCCCGGCCGGCACTGGTGGCCATGGCCGCACCCCTGGCGCTCTGGGTGATGCTCGGAGCCGCAGTGGTGCAGCGCCCTCGGATGGCCGGCACGGTGCTGCTCGAGACCACCAGGGCCAGCGAGGGCGAGCCGGTCTCGGTCCAGGTAGAGCTGAGCAGCACGGTCACCACCTCCCTGCTCGAGGTGGCCCTGGCACTGCCGACGGAGATCGAGGGGGAGGGCCGGAGCGATCGCCAGAGGCTCCGGGTACGGGCCGGCGAGCGAGCTGGGCTCACGATGAAGGTTCGGCCGCTCCGATGGGGCGTCTACCAACTGCCGCCGCCGACGGTGCTGGCTCAGGACCCGCTCTCGCTGTTTCAGTTTCGGGGCACCGTGGGCGAGAGCCTTCGGCTCCGGGTCTACCCATCCTGGGAGCGGCTGCGCAAGCTGGTGCCTCCGGCCAGGACCCAGGTCAACGCCGGCAACCGGATCGCCCGACAGCATGGCGAGGGGCTTGAGTTCGCCGACATCAGGCCGTTCGTGCCCGGGGACAGGGTGCGTCGCGTCAACTGGCGGGTGACGGCCCGATCCGGTCAGCCCCACGTCAACGACTTTCACCTGGAGCGCAACGCCGACGTGATTCTCTTCATCGACAACTTCACCGAGATCAGCGGCGGCCGAGACTCGGTTCTGAGCCTTGCCGTGCGCGCCGCGAGCGCGCTATCCCAGGGCTATTTGCATGAGCGGGACCGGGTGGGGGTGATCGGCTTTGGCGGGCTGCTGCGCTGGCTGACACCCGGGATGGGCCCGCAGCACCTCTACCGGGTGGCGGACGCTCTGCTGGACACCGAGGTGGTGACCAGCTACGCCTGGCGGGCGATCGACGTGATCCCGCCCCGGGTTCTGCCCCCGGCCGCCACCGTGATCGCGCTCACGCCTCTCATCGATCCCCGCAGCGTGGGCGCGCTCGCCGACCTCTCCCACCGGGGCTTCGACCTGGTGGTCCTGGAAATATCCCCGGAGGGGCTGCTCGGCTCGGCGCTGGCCTCAGTGGACCCGGTTGCCCTTCGGCTTTGGGGATTGCTAAGGCAGGCGCGGCGCAACCATCTCAGCCGGGCCGGCATCGCGGTGGTCCAGTGGCTCCCGAAGGAACCGCTCGAGGTGGCGTTGGCCAGGGCCAGGGAGTACCGCCGATTCGCGCCGGCGGCGACCAATAGGGTCCATTAGGGTCTATTGCGAGTTCATGTGACGCGGTTGCTGTCCGGGAGAGTCTCATAGAGTCCAGCCGGGTCGGATCAACGGTTGGGTCACTCGACCTGGCACGGGGCGTCTTGGGATTCGCTGGTGGAGGGCACAGAGGACTCTTTGATTGGAGCCCTCCCGAACTCGCTGACCTGGCCAAGGCCGCCAGCGCGGCGGCGACCCATCCGGCGGCGTTCGTGGCGGTGCCGGGCCTTCTGGCGCAGATGGACGCGCAGGATAGGAGCGCCAATCTCGACTTGGTCTTGGTACCCTTGCGCCCCGCCTCTGGTGGCTCGGGATCCGTTGGCCTCGACCGGGGCCGTCCGCGCCCGCGCGGGCTGCCTGGCGATGAGCTTACCGGGGATCTTGAAGGGAGGCCCGTAGGCCGCCTGCACCCCGGCGAGAATCCAACTTATCCCACCCCTTCCCCGGGCCCCGTCCCCGCTACGACTACGCCTTGTCCACTGGGCTTAGCCCAGTTCGGTACCTGTCTAGCCCGATAGGGCCACTCCAGGGTGCCCACCTCTCGGCCCCGGGAGGGGTGTGCACTCTTGGCACTCGCCCTGCGCACGAGCAACTCCGGGGCATGGAGCTTTGACATGTCCATCCCCTGTGCTCAATGCCGGGAGTCGGACAGGCCGAGTCCAGGCAACGGGATCGGTATCAAATCCCATTGCGGGCGTGGAGATCCGGGAGGGCTGATCCGGCCGGCGCGGAGATCCGAACCATGGGGCCGGCACCGATCGACCGCAGCGGCCGGCCAGGGGGTCAGACGCCGGCCAGGTACCTCTCGACGCTGGCGGCCGGGCCCTGAAAGTAGTTGGCGTGGGTGCGCTTCACGGTCTCCAGGGAGTCCGACCCGATGAGGACGATCTCCAAGGCCGCATCATTCTGGAGTTCGCGCTCCTTGGCCGCATAGGCTGCCACCGCGGCCTCACCGTCGCCGCCGAACTCCACCACCTCTACCAGTTTTCCCTGCTGGTGATTGAACACCAACAGGAAGTGCTGCACCCTGCTGCTCATGGTTCCCTCCTGGGTTCGGTCCCCAAGAAGGGTAGTGCTTTCGATCGAAGTTCGGCCAGCTCCGCTCTCAGGCGACTCGAGATCATGTCCCCACGCTCCTCCGCGGCCATGGCCTCGGCCACAGCTCTTAGGAAGTCAAGTACGGGCGCCGGGCCGATGCCGCTCTTGAGCTCATCTCCGATCCTGCCCCCGACCTGCTCTATGGAGAAGGCCCAGTCGTGCATCACCTGGGTGCGTAGCTGCACCTCGACAGCCCTCTCGATCCGGTCTCGATCCTGGTACATCACGACCAGGTGGAGAGCCCGGTAGCCCGAGGTCCGGGGAGCCTGGATGTAGTCTGAGACGCGCGCTGGCGGCCGGTTCTTGCGCAAGCGTCGTTCCACGGCGCGGAGTTCGTCCAGAGTGGCCAGCACGGCGCGGCAGCCTCCGATGTCCTGCATCGTGGCCAGCCGCATGCTGGGCTCGCGCTGCAGCTTCTCCCAGATGGTGGGAATGCGCTTGAGCCGCTGCGAAACCTGCCCGGGGATCTGCTCGGTGCGGAGGATCGATCTGAGGCCGTTGCTGGCCTTGACCAAGGCGTACTGGTGGGCAGCTCGATAGGCCACCAGGACGTCGAATGCCCAATCGAGGCGCGGATCTTGGAGGTCCAGGCGCAGCCGCCCCACATCTCTAATGATCTGGCCGGCCTTGTTGACCTGCGACTTGCTGGGCACCACGTTTGGATGACTCCCTTGATCGACTGAGTGCGCCTCCCAGCCTACGGTTGACTGGGTCGGTCTGGGGCGGCCTGGAGGGGGATCGTCCTCGGCTGCGCCCTTGGAGCTGGTGGCGAGCTACGGCCTGGGTCCGGATCAGGTGGTCCTGCGACGGCGAGCTGGAAGCCTTGGTGACGGGCCGTCGCGTCGGAGGGGGGTGTCTAGTGGCGGGCGATCAGGTGGGCTCATGGAGATGGCTGGCCGCCATGGCTGCCCGCACGGTGTGTCGGTGGCCCGGCTGGGCCAGGCCAGTTGGGTGTGGCGCAGTGGGTGCACTGTGGACGCCATCCCCGGCCCTGGCTCCTTACCTGGGTTGCCCAGACGGCAAGGATGGCTCGAGGCGGTATCGTTACGCTGACCTAGTCAGCCCGCCCATGAGTTCCGGGAAGGTGGGACATTCGGCATAACGCGAAGGTCGGCACAATCATGATCTCCGCCACACGGCTGTGATCGTCCCGCTCGAGCAGGGGGTGCATCCAAAGGTCGTCGCCGATCTCCTGGGGCACGCGACGGTCGCGACGACCCTTGATCTGTACTCTCACGTGGCCATGGCGATGCCCCAGGAAGCGGTCGATGCCATGGAAGCGGTCCTGGAGGACCCTGATTCGAGCCAGGTTGGAGCAACGGTTGGATCAGCCGCCGGCGAAAAGGGTGTGATTTGGGATCAAGTTCGCGGACATATGGAGTATCGGCGATTCGCGCCCGCCGCGACCGCCTGATCCCGGCCGGACTGGCCCTGTTGCTGGCTTTTGCTCTGCCCGGGTACACGCTCGCCGCCGCACGCCAGGACCTCCCGCCGCTGCTGGGGGTCGAGGTGGGCGGTCTGGTATTGCTCGGACTTACGCTGGCCGTCAAGGTGCCCCGCGTGGCGCCTTTGGCGATCATCCTGCTGGGAGCACCGGTAGCGTTGGTGGTGGCTCAGTCCGGCACCGGTTTGCTTGCCCCTTGGTTGGGGGTCGACCTGCTGGCCGTCGCCGAGCTCACCTTCTGGTCACTCGATCTCGCTGCACCAGGGCGGTCCACGGCCAGGCTGCGTCGTGCCCTCTGGCTGCGTCTGGCGGTGCTGGCTGTGGTGGGCGGGGGCATCGGCTGGCTCGTGCTTGCGGTGGCGGGCCTGCCGGCTGCGGGCACCCTCGACCTGACCGTCCTGGGTGTGGCCGCCACCCTCGGAATCCTGGGGCTGATGGCCTTGCTGGTCAGGTCCGCGGTCGGCTCTCCGCCTCGTCCTCGGAGGTGACCCGCCCCGCGGGCCTGTGCCAGTGGCCCCGGTTGCCAGCGCGGTGGCCCTAGGTTGAAACTACGACTGTCAGGCTGAAGAGGCGGTCGGCCAGCTCGCACGCGGGGTGAGCGTGGGTGCAGGCGGGCACCAGTACCGAGCTGATCACGGCCCTGCCCGGCGCCACCGCCACGAAGGACTCGTCCTGGGCCCCTGGCGCCTCGGTTGGGGAGAGCCGGTCGGGCCCAGGCGCCAGCACCAGGGGAGCGGAGTCCGAGAGCCTTCCCCACGGCCCCATCGGCTGGGCCGGCAGGGCCACCAGGATGGCCTGGTTCACGGTGACGGTCACCGTGGTCCCCGAGTTCCCAAGACCGAACTCCAACTCGCGAGTCACGGTGGGGGTCGGCGTCGGGCGCTGCGAGCCGGGGAGAGGGGTGGAGGTGGACGGCGTGGCGGTGGTCCCAGCCGAGCCCGTAAGTAGGCTGTGGGGGATCGCGCAGGCCGCCAGGAACAAGCTGCTGCTGGTCCCGAGCAGCAGCAGAAACGGCGTCAGCCGGCCCCTTTTGGCAACCATGGAATGACACCATAGTCCAACCCGCGAGGGAACTGGGTCCCCATCCCGGCCGCTGTCAGAGCCGGCCGGCGCCTCGCACCAGCCGGACCGGGGCCAGCGCGTCCAGCTGGGAGGCCGCATCCGGGTCCCCGACCATAACCGTGGTCATCGCGGCCGGAGCCAGGTAGCGCCGGGCGGCCGCCATCACCTCGTGGGAGGAGGTCTTCGCCAGCTGCTCGGAGTAGCGCTCCAGGTAACGGTGGTCCAGCCCGTGGGCCCGGACCTGGGCCAGCGCCGTGGCCAGTCCCGCCTGGGTCTGGAGCATGATCACCCGGGATCCGGAGAGGTAGCTCCGGGTGGTCTCAAGCTCGTCGCGGGGAACTTCGACGGTGGCCAGCCGGCCGAGTTCGTAGACCAGCTCCAGGTAGGCCGCTCCTGTGACCTCGTTGCGAACCTCCATGCTGGCGGTGGCCAGCCCATCCAGCAGGTGGGTCGAGAGGCGGGCATGGGGGCTGTAGGTGTAGCCCTTGTCCTCCCGAAGGTTGCTCATCATGCGCGATGTGAAGCCACCTCCCAGGACCGCGGTCGCCAGGGTCAGAGCCACGTGATCAGGGTGCCCGTGGGTGGGGCCGCTGCTGCCCGCCATGACGACTGTCTGCACCGACCCTGGTCTGGAGATGAAGAGGATCTCGTCAGAGCGCCCGGCCCGCACCGCGGGCAGGCGGGGGACCCGGCGGGGGCCCTGCCAGGGGGTAAACGCCCGCCGCAGCCGGGACTTGGTGAGCTGCGGGGCGACGTCTCCGACCACTGTGATCTGGGCCGCCCAGGGGCTGAACGTCTGCCGGTGCAGAGCCAGCAGCGCCGGGCGCGTGGTCTGCCGCACCGCGGTCTCGCTGGGCTCGGGCCGGCCGTAGGGATGGCCGCCGTAGACGAGCCGCCCCAGACCCTCTCCGGCTGGGAAGTGGGGCTCGGCCCGGGCCATGCGCAAGCCCTCGACCAGCTTGGCCCGCTCGGTGGCCAGGTCCGGGGCGGGGAACTCGGGCGCGATCACGAGGTCGGCGAGCAACCGGTAGAGCTCCTCCTCCGCCTCGGAGAGGGCGGCCGCCTGCAGGTAGAGGCGGTCGTGGTCCTGGCTGACGTGGATCGACCCTCCCAGGTCCTGGATCCGCTCCGCCAGCTGGGCCTGGCCCAACTGCTTGGTCCCCAGCGGGATCCCCATCGCCAGCAGCTCGGTGGCGGCGGCGCTGGGCCCCACAGCGGCGCCGGCCGGGACGCTGAGGCGGAACTCGACCCGGGGCACGCTGGGCCGGGGCACCACCATCACCGCGACCCCGTTCGGGAGGATCGTCTGGGATACTCCGGTCACCCGAACCGGAGGAACCGGGCCGGGCAATGGGACTGCCGAGAGGTCCACCTCGCTCTGGTCGCGCTCTCGGGTCACGACTTCCTGCCCCCGGCTGGTGGCTGCCAGTGGAGGACGGTCGAGCGCTCCGGTCGCAGCCACTCCCTGACCGCTCTGGTCACGTCCGCGGGCGAGACCGTAGCGAACAGCTGCGGGAGCTCATCCACCAGCTTGGGATTCCGGTGCACCGCTGCCATCACGCCCAGCTCGGTCATCCGGCCCAGCCGGCTGTCGTTACTGGCATGGTAGGCAGCCAGCTCTCGCCGCCGTGCCCGCTCCACCTCCTCGATGCTCGGTCCGTCCGTGGCCAGCAGCTCGACCTCTCGGTCAAGGGCCTCAACGGCGTCGGTGGTGCTGACTCCGGGACGGGGAGTGGCCTCCAGGGTGAACAGCGCTGGGCCACCGAATTCGAAGGAGTCCCCGATCGGGTAGTGGGGGCCGCCCGCCACGTGGAGCAGCAGCTGCTGTTCGGCAACCAGGTGGCGCTGCAGGCGGGACGACCTGCCGTCTTGGAGGATGCGCGCCGCCAGCGCCAGCGGCAGGTGGTCCGGTTGCCCGAATGGCGCCGTCCGGTAGCCCACCGCCACTTGGGGAGAGGGCGCGAGGGGGTCGATGCGGGTGTGCTCTTGGCGAGCCTTGGGCAAGGGCTCGTCGAGGGCTGGAGCGGGAGGGGCCGGCCGGGCCGGCACCGCACTCAGGTGGCGCTCCACGAGCTTGCGCGCCAGGTCCTCGTCAAAGTCACCTATCAAGACCAACGTGGCGTTGCCCGGGCCGTACCAGGTCTCGTAGAACTCGCGGGCGTCGCGGACAGTGGCTGCCTCCAGGTCGGCGAACTCCCCGTAGTAGTTGTGGGCGTTGGGATATGTAGAGAAGGCGTACTGGGAGAGCCAGAGCCAGGAGAACCCGCCGTAGGGCTGGTTCAGAACGTTGACCCGGACCTCCTCCTTGACCACGTCGACCTGATTGCGCAGGGTCTCCTCGTTGAGGTCGAGGAACTGCATCCGGTCCGCCTCCAGGTAGCAGGCCATCTCCAGAGCCGAGGCTGGAAGCACCTCGAAGTAGGCAGTGTAGTCGTGGCGGGTGAACCCGTTGAGGAGGCCACCCGCCGAGTTGATCAGGTTGCCGAAGTGGGGTTTGGGGACGTTGGTCGTGCCCTGGAACATCAGGTGCTCGAAGAGGTGAGCGAATCCGGTCCTGCCCTCTGGCTCGAGCCGGAAGCCGGCCCGGTAGAACACCCCGACCCCGACCGTCGGTGAGGAGCGCTCCGGGCTCAGGACCACCTCCAGTCCGTTGGAGAGGTGGAAGGTGCGGAGGGAAGGGGCCGTTCTCGCTGTCGGCTGATGCGTCAGTGACCTTGAACTCACAGCAAGGGATGGTACCAAGCCCCCGCTCTGGCCCTGGTCCACCACCGCCCGTCGGACTCGGTGCGATGAGCTCGCCCGATTGGGCCCGGCCCCGAGCCCTGTTGACGGGGGGCCAAGATGTCGCCTGGCTGAGATTAGCCTATCGACCTCGTGAGATCCAGTGATAGCGGAGGTTTGAAGTTCCCGTAACGTTCGGGTAACGAGCCCTAAAGTTCATGCCACAGCCCCTTCACAGACTGTCACGCACAGGTTACAGTTACGCGAGTCGCGGTCCGGTGGAGGGAAACGACCCCGGGAGTCCAGGGGCGCCCACCGGCGGTGAGGAAGGGAGACGGCGGTGACTAGAGGTCCTGAGGGGGGCCTGGGCAGTTGCGTCTATCCGTATACAGCCAATTTGGGCCAGGCCCATCTTTCGGGCTGGCATTCGGTGAGTCAAGTTTGTATTCATTCGGCATCGTGTGTGGAGCGGAAGGAGGATTGAGGTTGAAGGCAGCGAAGGCGAGAACGAGGTCACCGCTGAGTCGACTCGGTGGGTGGATGGCCGCGGTGGGAGGCCTTGGCCTGGTCACCATGGCGATCCTTGGAGCGGATCCGGTTTCAGCCGCATCCCAGCCGACCAGTGGCACGATTTACTTCACCTGCTACGCCAACCAGGGCAGCAGCGGCAGCAACTGCACTGGGGGTAATGACGTCCAGAAGGCCACCTACAGCTACACCGGAACCTCACTTACGGTGGGATCCCCAGTCGGGGTCGCCAATACCCAAGGAGCCGACGGCCTTCAGTTCCTTCCCAATGGAGACCTGGTCGTCGCTGGACAACAGAGCGGAACGGTTAGCGAGATCACCCCCGGCGGCACCCTGGTCAAGCAGGTCAGCGCGGGAGTCCCTGAAGCCGACCACATCTCGGTCTCGCCGGCTGGGCTCTACGGGGCGAACCCGATCATCACCGTCGGCGGGTACGAGGGTCATGGCATGGCGGTGCTGCCGGTCGGCTCCGACGGCACGATCTCGGCCGGCACCTCCTGTGCGCTAAGCCTGAGTGGTACGCTGCTGACCCCGGCTGAGGAGCAGAGCTTTGTGCTCGACTCGGTGGTCTGGGTCGGCAGCCAGGCCTACTTCACGGAGAGCTCTCCCGGCAACCTCTACGGTGGCTACGGCACCTTCGGTGCGATCGACATCACCTATACCGGGGGCAGCTGTTCCGCCAACCTCATCCCCTTGCTGCCCGCCCTGCCCTCAGCGCATGGCATGGCCTACGACCCCTACAGCAACTCGATCTTGACCTTCGGGTCACAGATGATCGCGCAGATCCAGGTGGGCGGCACCGCCACCCCAAGCGCCTCGATTGTCTCCGAGATCACCTTCGGTGGTCAGGCGTGCTACGAGACGACCATCTGCTACCAGTACGCGGGCTCGGTGGGCAGCTCCAGCAACAACATGTTCGACCAGGGCGCGGTCGACGGAGCAGGGCACATCTTCGTCAGCAACAACAACGGCAACATGGTCTTCGTCGACTACTCGCAGATCGCCAGCGGCCTGATCGCCGGCACCAGCACCAACCGCCCGTTTGTATCCGACCGGTTCGAG
Source organism: bacterium (assembly GCA_021802115.1). The sequence goes on from JAKABA010000001.1 coordinate 101,074, forward strand.
ACCACCGCGATGGACGATGTCGCCCCGCTCCTTGGTCCAGGCGGGCCGCTCGAGGTGAACACCGTGCCCAGCCCAACCACCGCGACCCCGGGTCAGAGGCTGTCGGACTCGGTGAGCATCATCAACCCGAGGACAGTCTGGCCGAGTGGCGATGCGCCTGGGTATCCCTACGTCCAGTTCAAGTTGTACGGACCGAACGACGGGTCCTGCTCTGCCGGGACGGCCATTCTCAGGTCGCCACAGATCGCCTACACCGGGGCGAGCAGCACCGTGACTTGGACTCCGCCAGCGTGGAACAGTAGCTGGGACGGCACCCCCGGCACGTACAACTGGGTGGTGAACTACTACTACTGGGACGTCGCAACTCAGACAATGGCTTGGGTTTACGGCACCTGCGGCGCCGAGCCGGTCATCGTGAGCCGCACGCAGCCGGCGCTCTCCACCCATCTCTCTGCCAGCAGTGCCTTCAGCCCGGCTGGCGTGACCGACCAGGCGACCCTGAGCGGCGCGAACGCGGGCGCCACCGGGACGATCACGATCAGGGCCTACAGTGGCAACAGCAGCTCCGCCTGCACGGATGCGGTACCGGTCGCGACCGAGCTGGCGACCCCGGTGACCAATGGCGACGGCACCTACAGCGCCAGCTTCACCGGGCTCACGGCCGGCAGCTACGAGTTCCAGGCGACCTACGCCGGCGACACCACTGACGGGCCGACGCGGTCCGTGTGCGGCACCGAGCCCCTGACCGTCACCAGCCCGACGGTCCCTTCCATAATCACCCAGCTGTCCGCGAGCAGCGCCATCAGCCCGGCCACGGTGACCGACACGGCAACCCTGGGCGGGGCTAGCCACGGGGCCACCGGCGCGATCACGATCAGGGCCTACAGCGGCAACACCAGCGCCGCGTGCACGGCGACCAATCTGGTAGGCACTGAGACTGCCGCGCCGGTCACCGATGGCAACGGCTCCTACAAGGCAACCTTCACCGGGCTGACCGCGGGCGACTATGAGTTCCAGGCGACCTATGCAGGGGACACCGCCAATACCTCAGCGCAGTCGGCCTGTGGCAGCGAGCCTCTGACCGTCGTCACGACGCCACCGCCGGGACCGCCAACCACGCCCAACACACCCAGCATCACAACCGTCCCGAGTGCGGGGGGTCCGGTGGGAACAGTGCTGTCCGACACTGCCCAGGTGACTGGCATCGTGAATCCCGCAGCCTCTGACAGCGTGTCGTTCGGGCTGTATTCCGATCCAACGTGCAGCACCCTGGTGGACAACCTCGGCACCGCTTCGGTGATGGGGCCGGTCACGACCAATGGGGTCGCCACCTGGACTGCCAGTTCCCCCAGTCCCGGGTACGCTCCGGCCGTCGCGACAACTTACTACTGGGGCGTCACTTTCAACTCGGTGGGGGACCCGGCCAACCTCAGCAGCTCGATGGTCTGCGGCGAGCCGGTGACGATCACTCTCGCCAGCGGGACCCTGGGGGCGCACACACCCCCGGGCTCGGTCAAGGCGGCCAGTACTCCTACCCCCAACACCGGCGCTGACCTGTTCATGCCCGGCCTGCTGGCAGCAATCGCCGTGCTCTTGGGCGGGGTGCTGCTTCTGACCGGATTCAGAGTGGGGCGCAATCCTGGTCTCTGATTAGGCTTCCCTAGCGGCGGGCAATAGACCCCGGCAGGACCGGGGGCCACCGGGCCCCCGGTCTCCGGGGTTTTTGTATGCCTGGGCCGGCACCGGTCTACGGGGAGCTCAACGCCGGTGCCCAAGCGTGCTGGTCTGCCCCATGTCCCTCGGGTTCAGATCACCCGTGTTGGTGTGACACCCGCCCCGCCCCAGCCTTGTCATCGCGGTGGCGCTGTCTGGACCGTTGAGACCCGGGTTGCAGGGGTCCAGTGCAGGGCGCCGTTGCCAATCGCGGTTTGCCTCCGGCTGCGGGCCCCTCGGGTGTTTTCACTATGGGCGAGGTGGTGGGACCACGCTCGTACCGGCCGGTGCCCTAGTCGATCATGGAGGAACGATGGCCAGGATCCCTTGGGGGGAGGCCATCGACAGGCGGGCCGTGGACAGCAGCGCTCGATGCCAGCGATGGGGACCGCGCGGGTGCCTGGCGACTACGGACGAGGTCACGGGCGAGCCACGTCTGACTCGCCGACGCGGGTGGGCCCTCCGCCCGCGGCAGGGGGCGGGGCTGGTCGCACCCCAGGGGCGGCCAGCGACCGGCGAGGGGGGGTGGTAACTGGCACGTTTTGTCGGTCGGCCGGGGGCGGTTGGTCCGTGGGTGGGTGGTTTCGGCGCCCAATAGGGGGTCGGCGCTCAGGTCCTGAGCGGGAGCGATTTGAAGGAGGTCGGGTATGAACTGGACCAAGATGCGGAAGATCTCCGCCCTGGCCACGGTGGTTGGGGTGGTGGGCTTGGTGGCGGCACTCACGGGGGCGACCGTGCTGGCGTGGAGCCGGGGCGACTTCAGCAGCACCACGCAGACCTACACCAGCGCTACGGTCCCCAGCGACGGGAGCTACGGGTCGGTATCCGCGAGCGCCACCGCCGGGCAGTACCTCACCGACTCTGAGACGGTCACCGTGACTGGCTTCGACTACCTGCCAGCCAGCCAGTACCAATTTGCGCTCTATCCGGGAACGCCTGGGGAGAGCTGTCCGGCGCTTACGGGTGGGCCGCTTCCCCACGGCTACGTGTTCGAGTCCGGGGTGATCTCGGAGCCCAACACCAGCCACGATGACGCAGGCTACCTCAACAACACCCAGAGCGCCCGAGAGTCCTTCAGCGCCACCGTAAACTCGAGCCAGGCGACGTCTGATGGCTACTATCAGGTGCCGGCGAACGCGCTCGGCGCCTACTTCTGGATTGCCCGCTACTACGACCAGGCTGATCAGATCACGCTCTTCAGCCCGTGCGAGCCGTTGACGGTCAGCGGCCCGCCGCCTGCGATTCCCACGGTGGTGGCGACCACTGCCAGCGCTGGCGGCTATGCGCCGACCACCTCGGTCTCGGACCTGGCCACGGTGAGCGCGCAAAGCGGCACGGGCGTGCCCGCCGGTAATGTGACCTTCAACCTCTATGGCCCCAGCGCCAGCCCCGTGTGCGGGGAGGATCTGGTGTTTGGCCCGAGGACGGTGGCTCTGAGTGAGGCAGGCACGGCGACCTCTCCATCCTTTGCCCCGACCGCAGTGGGCACGTACTACTGGACCGCCAGCTACAGCCCTGGGGCCGGCTCAGGGTTCGCGCCATCCGCCAGCGCGTGCGGGGCTAGTGGTGAGTCGGTGACGATCTTGGCCATCCCGCCGGGTCCGCCGCCGCAAACTCCCAACACGCCCACGGTGACGACCATCCCCAGCTCCGGCGGCCCGGTGGGGACGGCCCTGTCAGACACGGCTCATGTCACGGGGATCGTCAACCCAGCTGGTGCCGACACGGTCAGCTTCGGCCTCTACTCTGATGCCCTCTGCTCAACGTTGGTCGTCAATCTCGGCTCCGGATCACTCTTGGCCGTGGTCCCCGGCAACGGGGTCCCAACCTGGGCGGCGAGCTCACCGGGTCCCGGGTACGCCCCGCCGGTCGCCGCTACGTACTACTGGGGGGTGACCTTCAACGCAGTCGGCGACCCGGCAAACCTGAGCAGTTCCCTGGTCTGCGGCGAGCCGGTCACTATCACTCCATCCAGTGGGACCCAGCCAGCCCACACCACGACCCCGGCGGGAGCAGTGAAGGCGGCCAGCACGCCCGCCCCCAACACCGGCGCCGCCCTCTTCCTGCCCGGGCTGCTGGGAGCCTTGGCGCTCATCTTCGGCGGCCTGCTGGTCATGACCGGGGTCCGGATCCGGCGCAACCCTGGCCTCTGAGTAGACTTCTCTAGCGACGAGCTATAGCCTCCGGAAGGACCGGGGGGCCCTCTGGCCCCCCGGCTCCCCGGGGGTTTTGCTGTGCCAGACCGGCCCGAGGGAGGAGGTGAAGTGGACCTGGACGTGGAGTTCTCCAACCTGCCATTGGATCAGCTCTCATCCGCAGCCATGGAGGCGATGGGCTCTGTCCCCGGGCTGGAGTACGGGGATCTCAGGGTGCACCGCGACCGGGTCCAGGGGATCCACGTCCGGGAGCGCGACCTGATCTCGCTCAGCGACTCCCAGCCCCAGGGCCTCGGGGTCAGAGTGGTGGTCGATGGGTCATTCGGGTTCGCCGCCGTCAGCGAACTGAGCCAGGAATCGGTGGTTGGTGCCGTGCGGGCGGCTGCCGAGATGGCTCGTCAGCTGCGGCCACTGTTGGACGAGCCCGTGCTGCTGGCCGACGAGCCCAGCCATCAGGAGGTGTGGGAGGCGCCAGTCAGGCTCAGCCCGTTCGAGGTTCCGGCCGAGCGCAAGATCGAGTTCCTGATGGAGGCGGCCGCCGCCGCTCTTTCGGCCGGGGCCCAGTTCGCCGAGTTCTACTGCCTTGCGGTTGAGGAGAACCGCTTCTTCGCCAGCACGGAGGGCTCCCGGATCCGGCAGCAGCGGGTCAGGGTCAATCCCGTCCTGGAGGTGGGGATGGTCGACGAACAGGGCTCGGGGCTGGTGGAGACGATGCGCTCCCTGTGCCGTCCGGTCGCCCGCGGCTGGGAGTACGTGGAGTCGTACGGATTCAAGCAGGAGGCCCCCCAGTTGGTGGAGTGGCTGCAGGAGAAGCTGGCCGCTCCCTCGGTCTCCCCCGGGCCCCAGGATCTGGTCATCGACCCTTCCAACCTCTGGCTCACCCTCCACGAGTCGGTCGCCCATGGCACCGAGCTGGACCGAGCCCTTGGGTACGAGGCCAACTTCGCCGGCACCACCTTCGCCACCCCCGACAAGGTTGGCTCCCTGCGGTACGGCTCGCCTCTGATGCACGTCACCGGGGACCGCACCGAGCCCTTCGGCCTGGCCACGGTAGGGTTTGACGACGAGGGGGTCGCGGCCCAGCGCTGGGACATCATCCGCGATGGCATTCTGGTCGGATATCAGCTCAACCGTCAGATGGCTCGCAAGTTCAACCTGCCCAGATCCAACGGTTGTGCCTTTGCCGACAGCTGGGCCCATGTCCCCCTGCAGCGGATGCCCAACGTCTCCTTGCAGCCGGACCCGGAGCGGGACACGACCCTGGAGGAGCTGCTGGGGGAGGTGAGGGAGGGGGTCTACATCATGGGGGACAAGTCCTGGTCCATCGACCAGCAGCGCTACAACTTCCAGTTCACCGGGCAGCGCTTCTACCGGATCCACAAGGGACGCCTGGCGGGCCAGCTTCGTGATGTCGCCTACCAGTCCCGCACTCCCGACTTCTGGGGCCGCATGGCGGCCATCGGAGGCAGGTCCTCCTGGCGGCTGGAGGGTGCCATGAATTGCGGCAAGGGCCAGCCCGAGCAGGTGGCCCCGGTATCCCACGGCTGTCCGCCCGCGCTCTTCCGCCAGATCAACGTGCTCAACTCCCGACAGGAGGGGAGCAAGTGAACCTGGCGGAGATCGTCGCAATTGGGATCGAGGAGGCCGGAGCGGCGGTGGTGCTCGCCAGCCACTCCAGCTCCGTCAACTGCCGGCTGGCCAACAACACCGTCACCACCAACGGCCGCGAGGAGTCCACCTCGGCCGGGGTGGTCGCCATCGAGTCCGATCAGGTTGGGGTTGAGGCGGCCGACGTCCAGCAGAGAGAGCAGGTCCTGCGGCTGGCGCGGGTGGCCCGCGAGCGCGCCCTGGTGAGCCCTCCCGCCCCCGACGCCATGCCGCTTCTCGGCCCCGCTGAGGCGGCCCCTCCCGGGGCCGAGCCGCCATCCGTTGACGAAGACGCATTCCCGCTGGACCCGATCCTGCCGGCCCTGCAGCGAGCTCTGGAGGAGAGTCGGCGCGACGGGCTGCAGCTGTACGGCTACGCCGAGACCAGCCAGCAGCTGGAGGAGCTCGGCACCAGCACTGGGGTCCGCCTTCGTGGCGGTCGGAGGGCTGCCTCAGTCACCCTGACCCTCAAGACATCCGACCTCAGGCGCAGCGTATGGGCAGGCGGGCTGGCCTCAGGGGCCGAAGGGCTCGATGTGGCCGGCATGTACCGGGGGCTGCGCGAGCGGCTGGACTGGACCAAACGTGAGCTTCAGCTCGATCCCGGCCACTACCAGGTGATCCTGCAGCCGTCGGCGACGGCGGATATGCTGCTCCGGCTGGCCTGGGAGATGCAGGCGCGAGGCGCGGACGAGGAGCGGACGGTCTTCTCCCGCAAGGGGGGCACCCGGGTTGGGGAGCAGATGTACGCTTCTGAGGTCACGGTCGAGAGCGACCCAAACGACCCTCGGATGAGAGTCCCAGGGTTCGTGCGCAGCCTGCGCTCCAGTGAGTACAGCTCGGTCTTCGACAATGGGCTCGCGGTGGGAGAGACGACCTGGATCGACCATGGGGTCCAGGGAGAGCTGATCTGCCCTCGGCGTTGGGCCAAGGACCACGGCCATCCGGTCACACCAGACGTCGAGAACCTGCGGATGAGGGGCACCTCGACCTCGTTGCAGGAGATGATCGCCGGCACCGAGCGAGCCCTGCTCATCACATCTCTCTGGTACATCCGGGACGTTGATCCCTCAACCCTTTTATTGACTGGCCTGACCAGGGATGGAGTCTTCCTGATCGAGCACGGCAAGGTGGTTGGCGCGGTCAACAACTTCCGCTTCAACGAGAGCCCGGTCGGGGTCCTGCAGCGGACCACCCAGATCGGAAGGGCTGAGCTCGCCCTCTCCCGGGAGATGGGGGACTCGGTCTTCACCGAGGCACCACCCATCAGGGTGGAGGGGTTCTTCATGTCCTCAGCCTCCGACGCCATCTGAACGCGGCGGTGGCGGCCACCTCTGGATGACCGAGCCCCTGGAGCTGACGATCCAAGTGAGCGTGGGCGGGCTGTCAGTGCGCGAGTGGCCGGGCGAGGGCCGCCCGATCGTGTGTCTCCACGGGCTGGCCAGCAACGCCCGCTGGTGGGATCCGGTGGCGGACCGACTCGAGCCTAGCCATCGGGTCCTGGCGGTCGACCTGCGCGGCCACGGGAGGAGCGAACGCCCCGACGCCGGCTACGGGTTTCCCGAGGTGGGAGGGGATGTGGTCCAGCTGTTGGACCACCTGGGGCTGTCAGGGGCGGTTCTGGTGGGGCATAGCTGGGGTGCCAGCGTCGCCCTCTGGGCCGCCGGCCAAGCGGCATCGGTGGCCGGCGTGGTGTGCGTGGACGGAGGGGCAGTAGACCTGCGCGCTGTCTTCGGACCTACCTGGGCAGAGGCTCGCGAGCGTATGCGGCCACCGCGACCTGAGCGACTCGACGAGGCCAAGGTGCGCAGCCACGTGGCCCACTCGGCGCTCTCAGAGGAGATTGGTGAGGGGCCGGCTGCGGCCGCCATCATGGGCAACTTCGAGGTTGGGCCCGAGGGCTGGCTCCTGCCCCGCCTGTCCATGGGCCACCACATGGAGATCGCCGAAGCGCTCTACCACCTGGACCAGATGGCCCTCTGGAGAAATGTTGCCTGTCCGGTGCGCTTTCTGATGGCCGAGTCTGGGGAAGTCGCCAGCAAGCGGGCGGCGGTCGACATCGCCCGCCGCACCTTGAGGGGGCGGTCCGATGCCGTCTTCATTTCGGGGCAGCACGACCTTCCCATCCAGCGCCCCGGCCAGGTGGCCGCCTGGGTCCTGGACTTCGCGGCGGGGCTGCCTGCCCTCACTTGAATGCGCGGCGACCCGGAGTGGGCCGGTCGGCTCAAGCGAAGATGAGTTCCGCGCAGGCCTGAGCGTCCTGGAAGGCTCGTAGCCGGCTGCGGGGAGAGGGGATGTAGTGGGTGAAGTATCGCGCTCCCTCGGTGACGGCCCCGAAAACCCAGAGGTTCGCCTCTGGCTTGCCGTCGGCGCCGACCGGATGGAAATTGGTGGTGAGCGCGATGCTGCCGACGGGGCGGCCGCCGATGTCGAGCTGTTGCACACGGCCTCGGTGATAGAGGCTCCTGAGCAGCTCTGACTCCGAGCGGTGGACCGTGGGGTCCTCGAGATAGCCGCGAATCAGGAGCGGCACCACCTCCGAGAACGGCTCGGCGAGGTGGGTGGCACGAAGCTCGAGGAGTGCCTCGGGAGCTTGCGTGACCATCGGTGCCGGGCCGAGCGGCATCCGCACTACTCCGGCGTCCATGAGCGCCAGCAGCTGTTGCGAGCGCACCGCCGGTGGCCCCGCCACCAGCCTGGTCACCCGTCCCCGGATCTGGGAGAAGAAGTCGAGGTGGGAATCCGCGGTCAGGCCGCCAAATTCCACCGCATTGCGCATTGGATCTCGAAGGAAGCGCAGCACTTCGTAAGCGGCCTTTACGGGGCTGGTGCCCGGGGGCCGGAGCGCCTCATCCAAGTCGGCGGCAACCCGGTCGTACACATACGACTCGTAGTCCTCGCCGGAGGCGAAACCGGACTCGAGATCGGGGAAGAAATGTTCGGCTGGTTCGAACCGCCCGAACCTGGGTGCCAGCCTGGCCAACTCGGCCTCGAACCGTCCCTCCGCCCAGGCCCTTATGAGGCTGCTGCGCGTGCTCTCAGCCGCCGCCCCTCCAAGGGCGAGCCGGACCGACTGGGAGTAGTAGCAGAGCTGCATCTCACCGTAGATCAGGGGCATCAGGTCTCTTCGTGCATCGAGGGGAGTGGCCCGCCCGTCACCGGGTGCCCCAGCTCCTTGCCCGCCACGGCTCTTAAGGTTCCAGATGCCCAACTCATAGCTGTCGGTGGCATCAGGAATCCCCATCGCCTTGGCGCAGTGGGGGAGACCACCACGTGAATACAGGTGGATCTGAGGCTCGCGTCCGCTGGGGGTGTATCGGAGTCGATCGCCATCGCCGCTGAATGAACCGCCCCGCCCGCTGGTCAGGGCTGCCACCACGTCGATCGCCACCAGGCCCATCCCGGCCACTGCTATGGTGGCTCCCGGCATTACCCGGGAGGCGTAGCCCTCGACCGGGTATGGGCTGACCAGGCGGCTTCCCGCGACCGAGGCGGGCGGGGCGGCGTTGGCGGCGTGCCCGACCGTGATCACCACGTGTTCGACTCGGAGCACTTCGCCATTGGCGAGGAGGATGCGCTCGTGACCATTTCCAGCAGAGGCGATGTCTACGGCCCGAGTGCGGTGGAGCACGATCTCGGTGTGCGGACCTGCGTCCGCAGCCAGCCGGTGGAAGAACCATTCCAGGTATTCCCCGAGAACCCTGCGAGGCAGGAAATCGTCGGCAGTTGGCTCGCGACCTCCCTGGCCTCTCAGACACCGCTCGCCCACCCAGCGGTAGCCGCGAGCCATCACCCACTGGTGCAGGCTGATTCCGTACGCCGGGACCCGTGGTTGGTCGGTCCATGGGTAGAGTGAGATCTGCCCACAGGGTGTGTTCAACAGGAAGTAGTCGGGCTGGTCCAGCGCGTACACACCCACCCCGGGTGGGCCCGGCTCGATGACGTGGACCCTGGTGGTCCCAGTCCCGGACGCCCGGGCGGCGGCCACCAGCCGTTCGAGGACACAAAGGCCCCAGGCTCCTAGGCCCACCACCGCTACCTCCAAAGGCGCGCGCGGAGCTGCCCGCCAGGCCAGCTTGGTGGCCCTGGATCGGGGCCTGCGCAGCTGGCTGGGAGCGGTCGTCACCTCCTGCTCCGTTTCAATGGCTCGCTCCCGGCCGTAGGCGCACCGTTCATCAGCGTGATCGAGCTCAATTGGCGTGACCAGTGGCGCCGCTGGTGGCTACCGTCAGTGCCTGGTCCAGGTCCTCGAGCAGGTCGTCGACGTGCTCGAGGCCGATCGACAGCCTGATCGCCTCCGGTCGCACCCCCGCCTGGAGAAGTTCGGACGGGGAGAGCTGACGGTGGGTGGTGGAGGCCGGGTGGCTCACCAGCGACTTGGCGTCACCCAGGTTGACCAGGCGCTTGAAGAGCTTGACCGAGTTGAAGAATCGGATGCCCGCCGGATAGCCACCCACCACGCCGAAGGTGAGCATGAAGAGGGCATGGCTGCGCAGGTAGCGGAGCGCCAACTCGTGGCAAGGGTCATCGGGGAAATCAGCGAAGCTGACCCAATCCACCCGGGAATCAGCGGCCAGCCACGCCGCTACCCGACGGGCGTTGGCCTCGTGCCGTTCGAGGCGAACTGAGAGCGTCTCCAATCCCTGCAGGAGCAGAAAGGCGTTGAACGGCGACAGGGTGGGCCCGAAGTTCCGCAGGCCCACGGTGCGGCAGCGAACGATATAGGCGCTCTCGGCGAAGCGTTCGTTGTAGACCACGCCGTGGAAGGCAGGCTCGGGCCGGCTGAACATCGGAAACCGATCGGGATGGCGGCTCCAAGGGAACGTTCCGCCGTCGACGATAGCGCCGCCCAGGGTGGTTCCATGACCGCCGATGAGCTTGGTGAGCGAGTGGACCACTACGTCCGCTCCATATTGGATCGGCTTGAGCAACAGTGGTGTGGGTACCGTGTTGTCAACGATCAACGGCAAGCCCTGGCCGTGAGCCAGCGCCGAGAGGCGCTCCAGGTCGACAATGTTGCCGGCAGGATTACCCACGCTTTCGCAGAAGATGGCCCGGGTGTCGCCATCGATCAGGGGCGCCATCGCTTGGGGGTCGTCACTCGTGGCGAAGCGCACCTCGATGCCGTGGCTGGGCAGGACGTGGGCGAAGAGGGTGAAGGTGGCGCCGTACAACTGCGGCACGCTCACTATGTTTCCCCCCTGACGGGCCAGATTCAGCACCGAGTGCACCACCGCAGCGGAGCCGGAACTGAACGTGACTGCGCCCACGCCGCCCTCGAGCGCGGCCAGCCTGCGCTCCAGCACATCGTTGGTGGGATTGTTAAGCCGGTTGTAGTGAAACCCGGGAGTTTCAAGGTCGAAAACCGCACCCGCATGCTCCGCGTCGATGAAGTCATGGGCCACGGTCTGGTAGATGGGGACCGCCACTGCCCGGGTGGAGTCGGCCATGTAGCCGCCGTGGATCGCGACCGTCTCGTCACGCATCGGACTGATCCGCAGTGGCGGCCGGGCTCTGCTGCCCAAACCCTGACCGGCTGCCCCTAGGCTTCAAACCAGCGCCGTCCCGGCCGTGCCCAGGCCCGTCGTCTGAGGCTGCCTGCGCGCTTGCAGATGACTCAACCAGTTGCTGTAGAGACGCACCGCAGGGGTCGTCCAGCGTGGTTTGATGTGCTCTTCGAGCGCCTCGGTGGGGAAGCTGCCCAACAGCTCCTCGCGGGGGCCGTGGCTCGTGACCAGATGCTCGAACCGAGCCAGGATGGCATCCCCGACTGGGTCGAAGTAGCCGCGGGGTCGGGCCGGGTAGGTGGCTGCCTCTCCCCGCAGGTAGCGGCGCACGTCGCGTCGATGCTCGCGCAGCAGGGTCGTGGGGCCGTACTCCGGGTGACCCTGGTAGAGCAGAAACAGGCAGTTATGCCGCATTTTGGCCATCGCCGTCCAGGTGGTGGCCGACTCCAGCAGGGGCAGGTAGCCGACTGCGCGCATCCGACTGGCATCGACATCGTTGAGCCGTGAATGGGGCATCCACGCGGTCCGGCCCATGCCTTGGACCAAACTGCCCTCACCGGCAACCGAGTCGCGAAAGACGCCGGTGGCCTTGGCCGGGAGGGGGGTGCGCTCAAGGCCATCGAAGAGCAGGACAGCGGCATGGGCGGCCAGGCACGAGAGCAGGGTGGCCCTGGTATTGGTCTCGGCCCACTCGATAAGTGTGGCGAGATTGGCGAAGAACGGTTCATCGGTCAGTCGTGAGCAGGAGGGCTCAGTGCCGGTGACGATAAGGGCATCGCTGTGCCCACGATAGATGTCGTCGAGGGGCAAGTAGTCGGTGGCGATGGCCCGCCGCACCTCGGCGCCCCGGGGGACGCCGGGCATCCAGTACTTAACCAGCTGGAAGGGTACACCGGCAGCGGCCGCGGTCAGCAAATCGGCAAACTGACGCTCCGTCTCGCGAAATGCTCCGTCGGGCATGTTGTTCACGAGTGCCACGACCAGCGGGGTATCCCTCAAGCAGGCGCGCTGATGCCTGCCACGCTCCTCGAACAACCACCCCCGATGACTGAGGGCCTGACGGTGCTCCTGCAAGGACGATGGCGTTCTAGCAGCGTAGCGGTCGCCTGCTTTCATTGATGCCAACCCCGGGCCGATAACGTCGGCCGTCTCTTCCCACCAGAGGCATTATGGCCTAAGGCACGATGGTCGGCAAGTCCCAATCGCTCCAGCCGAGTTCAGGAGGTGGGCAGATCTGGTCCCACGGGGGGCCTCCGCCACGCGTTGTCCGCGGTGAGCGCCGCCTGGCAGACGCGCTACCAGCGCGAGTCGCGTCGGCGCAGCCTGGGCACCCCTCCTGCGACGGGGTCCCCCAACTGAGGTCAGCGGCCGATGGCGCGATACCGGAAGCCCGCCCGCTCCAGTTGGCTCGGATCCAAAAGATTGCGGCCATCAATCATGATCTTCTGGCGCATGGTCGCCGCCAGCGCGGCCCAATCTACGCCTGCGAACTCCTCCCACTCTGTTATCAGCAGCAGGGCATCACTGCCGTGGGCCAGGGCGCGAACATCAGCCACCATGGTCACTCCCGGGACGGGGACCTCACGGACCACCGGGTCGTAGCCGCTCACGCTCGCTCCCAGGGCGAGCAGGCGCCTGGCAATGTCCAGGCTGGGGGCGTCCCGGAGGTCGTCTGTCCCGGGCTTGAAGGCGAGCCCCAGGAGTCCGATGCGGCTACCTTTGAGAAGGCGGAGCTCTTGTTGGAGGAGTCGGATCACCACCCCGCGCTGGCGCTCGTTCACGGCCAGCGCGGCGTCCAGGACCTGGGTTGGCAGGCCGTACTCACGGGAGGTGCTGATGAAGGCGCTGAGATCCTTGCCGAGGCAGCTGCCGCCCCAGCCGATGCCAGCGTTGAGGAAGGAGCGTCCGATCCGCCGGTCGAGGCCGATCCCGCGGGCCACGTCCTGGATGCTGGCACCGACGGCCGAGGAGATGGCGGCGATCTCGTTGATGAAGCTCAACTTCAGAGCCAGGAATCCGTTGGCGGCGTACTTGATCAGCTCCGCCGAGGTGATCGACGTCGTCATCACCGTTGTTGTTCCGGCGGCCGCACTGAGCTCCGGGGCCACCTCGGGGAATCTCCGCTCGATGATGGCTTGGTAGAGCTGGCCGAGGCGGCGGCCGTCGGCCTCCCGGTCGACACCGAACACGATGCGATCGGGATACATGGTGTCGAACACCGCGTGGCCCTCGCGCAGGAACTCCGGGCAGCTTCCCAGACTGAACTCGGGGCGCTGCCCTCCCTGGCCATCCTCGCCGGCGAGCTCGCCAGCGATCAGCTCGGAGACCAAGCGCCCGGTCCCCACCGGCACCGTGCATTTGTTGACCACCAAGACCGGGTCCGCAACTCGACGCCGGCGGAGGGATCGTCCGATGCTGACAGCGGCGTTGCGGACAAAGGTCAGGTCGACGCCCCCATCGGCGGCGGTGGGCGAGGGCACCGCGATGATGCAGACGTCTGCGTCCGCGACCGCGTCATAGTCGCTCGTTAAGCGCAGGTGGCCCTTGACCCGCGCGAACAGCTCGGCCAAATATGGCTCGAAAAAGGGCAGCTCCCCCTGGGCCAGCAGGCGGACTCGGGTGGTATCCACGTCGACCAGGGTCAGATCGTGGCCGCAGTGGGCCAAGCAAAGGGCGGTGGTCAGGCCCACATGGCCCGCGCCGAGGACCGCGACTCGCACTGAAGTTCCTCCACATCCGTTTGATGAACTGGTCCTCTCCTCGACTAGCTGGGCCCGGGCCCGTCCCCAGCTGGCTACGCCCGGTCCGCGCGACGGCGCCGAGTCGGGGCCGCGAGCCCGGTCTCCGCCGTACCTAGGCTCCGATCTCAGGATAGCGCGGGCCGCCCGGGATCGTGGGTGCGATTGAGGAGGTCGGCCCCTCGACGGCTCGCGCCCAGATGGGCTGGGGCGAAGCCGGCGGCTGACGTGGCGGTGACCAGGAGGCACGCAGATGGCTGGCGGCCTGCCCGCGTCAGGCAGGCTCGCCGAGAGCTGGACCGATTCAACACGCGAAGCAGCCTGGGGTCGGTTCGCGCCCCATCTGGGCGCGGTGAGGGGACGCCCCGGCGGCGAGGCCCGGTCTGACTTTCGCACTGAACATGTGGAGAAGCTGTGACGCGAGACCGCGATTGGAGACCCTCAACCTATGCTCCGGCCATCGTGCTTCACCAGTTCCGCTTTGGCCTCCTTGCCGCCTCGCTCGTGGGCCTGGTGGTAGCCACGGCACCGACCGCGTTCCGGCCGACGGGTCAAGGTGCGGCCCCAGCCCGCTCGAGCGCGGGGCTTGCCACCTCGGGCCGCGGGCCCGCCGGGCAAGGGACCGTCGCCCTGCCAGGCTCGGGTGGAAACGGCGGGACGTCCAATGGCTCTGGGGCCCTCGGCTTGGCACCTTCGGGCACGGCGGCCGGGCAGCGGAGTGTGCTCGCGGATCCACTGACCCGGACCGGTTCCACCCCAGCTGACGCCGCTTACCCCCGCCACACTCCTGACCCGAGTTCAAGCCCAGGTCGAACTCCGGGGCCCTCCGCCGCACCCAGCCCCACACCGCTGCCGACGGTCTCAGGTGCCAGTCCGACACCCAGCCCCACTCCGACGGTGAGCCCGACGCCGACGGCGAGCTCCAGCCCCACGCCTGCGCAGGCCGTGCCAGGTCACATCGCTCTCGGCTTCGCCGTCTGGGACCCCACCTATCCAACCAGCGGCAACCAGTTCCAGAACTACCAGGCCGCGGTCGGTAGCACGCCCAACTTCGTGGAGTTCTATCAAGACCCTTGGCAGTGTGGTGGGCAGACCGGGGAGCCCCTCTTCTGGGGCAACGAGGAGCAGCTGCTCACCTCAGATCACCTGACCCCGGTGATCTCCTGGGGCACCAACTCGATTCCTCTGACCTACATCCTCGGCGGCGGTTGCAACGCCTATATCGATCAATCCGCGGCTGCGGCCAAGACTTGGCCGGGGTCGGTTTACATCCGCTTGGACTGGGAGATGAATGGCTCGTGGTCAGCCTGGAACCCGGCCAAGCAGGGTGTTTCCGATGCCACCTTCGTGCAATTCTGGCAGTACGTCGTCAACCGCTTCGCGGCGGACGGGGTGACCAATGTGAAATGGGTGTGGGCTCCCAACATCGACCAGAACGGCAGTCGGCCCTTTGGGGCCTACTACCCCGGCAACAGCTACGTCAACATGGTCGGCCTGGACGGCTACAACTACGCGTGGGCGCAGGGTGACGCCTGGCAGACATTCGCACAACTCTTCCAGGCCAGCTACAACGAGATGCTGTCGGTGGCGCCCGGTAAGCAGATCATGATCAGTGAGGTGTCCAGCGTGGAGGCGAATTCCGCCGAGGCGGCCACCGGGGTCAGCAAGGCGGGCTGGATCCAGCAAATGGCGGCCTACATCCCTGCCAGCATGCCCCAGGTGACAGCCCTGTGTTGGTTCGACCAGCCCACCGGTGGCATCAACTACAGCGTCAACTCCTCGGCCACAGCTCTGGCCGCCTGGGACAAGTACATCGTCGGCGCCTCCGACTATCAGGGACGACTGCCCTAAGGTCAGCCGACTGGCGCGCCCTCCCCAGGTTGGGTGGCCGTGGGGGCAGGCAGCTTCCAGAGATCTCCCAGCTCGGAGTCGAGCCGGCGGGGCCAAAAGCGGGCCAGCCCGCCCCCAGGATAGGGGGTCAGCTCACCCACGAAAACCTCCTCGCCGATGCTGTAGAGGTCCACTCTCACGAAGTCGAAGCTGCCCGCCATCAGCCTGGCCGCGGCCAGCATCTTGGGCAGACTCGGGGGCCGCGGTTCAATTTCGGCGAGCGGTCGAATGCGCCAGCCGACTCCTAGCTGGGCGGTCAGAGGTTGCCAGTCCGGAGTGTAGAACCGTCGGCAGTGGCGGACGAAGCGATCGCGCTCCACTGAGATCAGCCTGGGCTCGCCGTGAAAGACGAAGACCTTGTAGTCGGCTGGGGGTGTGGCTTCCGCCCCGACCATCTCTTCCACCAGCAGCAGCCGTCTCGCCCTGGTGTACGCCCACTCCCCTTTGCGCGCCTCAGCCGACTCCCCGGCCCAGTGCCTGGTCCGGCTCCGCAGCTCCTCGATGTCGCGGACCGGGCCGTTGCCGAGATAGATCAGCCCGCAGCCGTGATTGGGCTTGAGCACCCACCTCTCCGGCAGGCGCAGGCCAGCTAGCTCCGCCACATCCACTCCCTGCCAGATGGTCTTGGGGGCCCTCAGGCCAAGACGCTGCGCCCTATCCTTGGCCGCCAACTTGTCGCACGCGGTTGCCAGCAGAGGCCGACGGTCATACAGCAAGCGCCAGTTGACCTTTTCGCTGAAGGTGCGTGGGTGTCGGAAGTGGCCGACCCGATGCTGGCAGATGATGAACAAGATCTGGCGTCGGGCATACGTGGGGAGGAGGTCCACTCCGGACAGAAGCGTTCGGGAAATGGTGCCCCTCAGGCTCTGGGACAAGCTCCCAGCTCGATGCGCTGACTCGGGCCGCCTGCCGACATCTGCCGGCGGTGGGGTGCCCAACCCGATCTCCCCGCTGATGGCGTTGACCGGTCTGGCCGCAGCCGAGTGGGCCAACTGCGGCTGTCCCAACGGCTCCCGCTGAGTCGGCTCCTGGGTCAACGGCCCGTCGAAATGACTCCTAGGCACGCCGGGGCCCCTGAGCATGTGAAGGGGAGTTGCGCAGCGCTTCCAGGGGCCGCGCCACCAGTCGCACCACCCTTGAGCTCGGTTGGCCCATGGGAAGCTCCGGGGCCCCCTGATGGGCCCCTTCTGCAATGTTAGCGTTGCCCATCTGGCCAATATAACCAGGTGGCCTACCCGAGGCGCGAGTTCGCCGGAGTAAGACGCCCGCCCGGTCGGTTACCTTGTCGAGCGAGCTTCGTGCGGAAAACGGTACCGAGCGCCCTACTATGCCATGGGAGCTACCACTGGGAGGCTTGGCTTGACTGCTCTGGACACTCGCCCGCAGCGCGGTGGCTCTTGGCCGCCCGCTGCTTCGGGAAGGCCCAAAAGCGACGACAGGAGACGGGTCTGCGGCCGCCAACCAGGCCGTGTCGAGCTCAGGCCCGAGTCGAGATCTGATCGACCTTCGTCCGGGTCCAGCATGAATTGGACCAGACGTCGTTCCACCCGGAGTTGCTGAGGGTATCCGTTCGGCAAAGGTTGGCGCCCCTGCCGCTGGGCGTGCTTGCCTGCCTGCCTTTGCCGGCTCGCCGCCAGCTTCTCTACCTCATCTTTCAGCACCGGGTCGGGAACTTTCGCCACCCCACCACCTTCACCGAAAAGGTCAATTGGCGCATCCTTCATGATCGCCGCCCCCTGATCGGGCAGGCCTGTGACAAGCTCTGGGTAAAGGACCGGGCCCGCGAGTTGGGGCTGGCCGCGGCCGAGACCATCTGGAGCGGCCTGGCGCTGACCGAACTGCTGACCGCCGATCTCCCCTCGCGCTGGGTCCTCAAGCCCAACCACCGCAGCGGCTCCATTCACTTCGGGAGTGGCAGGCCGGCGTCTGTCGACGACCTGATCCGGATGGCTCGGGGCTGGCTCGACCACGACGACGAATTGAGAAAGGGCGAATGGGGTTACTCCGCGGCCCGCCGCCTGCTGTTGGTCGAGCCGCTCCTCGGCGGCGGTCCCCAACCTCCGGTCGATTACAAGATCTTCGTATTCAACGGCACGCCCGCTCTCGTGCAGATCGACAGCGACCGTTTCATCGGCCACCGCCGACGCTTGTACACTGGCGCCTTCCAGCCGCTCGAGACCCGGCTGGAGTATCCGCTGGCGGACGTGATCCAACCGCCCGCCATCTGGGAGCAGATGGTGGATGCGGCTCGTCGGCTCTCAAGTGGATACGACTTCGTTCGGGTCGATCTCTACGATGTCAACGGGGTGGTCTACGTGGGGGAGCTGGCGGTCTACCCAAGCGGTGGCCTAGGGCGCTTCGTCCCCCGCCGGCTCGACCGCCAGCTAGGGGCCTGGTGGGAACTGCCGCCGATCCCCCAGGAGGTGCCGGGGCCGCCACCCCGACATGGATCGAAAGGTCCGCTCTGACCGGGCCTGTCGGGGGCGGCACCGGGCGCTGCGCAGAGCCCCCGGGGACCAAGTCGGTCCACTTCCCCCTGTGACGCCGGTCCTGGCGGCCCGCGCGGCGGCCCGCGCCCGGACAGGTAGGATCGTCGGGTCTTGAAGGGGCTCAGGCGGCGGCAGCTCGCGACCAGCCTGGCCCTGACCAGCTTGGCGACGGCCGCCCTTTGGGCTCTCACCCTTGGCCCGCTCGCCCACCGGGTCGCCACCCGCGACGCGGCGCCCGCGGGCCTGGCCACTCGCGCGGATAGGTCGTTCTACCGGGCCGAGATGGCAGCGATTCCTCATCTGCACCTGATCAACTACTTCCCGGCCCGGAACTCGTGGGCGAAGATGTGGAGCGATTGGCGGCCCCAGGCGGTGAGCCTCGATATGGCCAGGATCGCGGGCCTTCATGGCAACGCGGTGCGCATCATCATCAACAGCAATGCCTTCGGATTCCCCGAGCCGCGACCGAACATGGTCCGCGAGCTGGGGCAGGCCGTGAAGCTCGCCCGCAGCCACGGCCTGCGCGTGCAATTGACACTGTTCGACCAGTTCTCCAGGTGGGGCGATATCACCGGCAGCCGAGCCTGGGCGCGCTCGATCCTGCAGCCTTACCGCGCGGATCCGGAAATTGCCTTCATCGAGCTTCGCAATGAACTGGACACCAGCTCCTCCCCGCAGATGAGGTGGGCGGCGGCTCTCATGCCGACCGTCCACAGTCTCGGCCGGGGCGTCCCGGTCACCATCTCTGTGACGGCTGGCCTGGCGACACTCCGGCGGGGCCTGGCCAGCTCCCCACCCAGCTTCTACGATCTCCACTACTACGGCGAAGCCGGGCTGGCCGAGAGAACATTCGCCACTGCCCAGGCGGCGGTGGCGCCCGCCCTGCTCTTCATCGGCGAGTTTGGCTTCTCGACCTGGACCGGCAACACCTCGGTCCCGGGGCTGCCGGCGTCGACCCTCGCCATGCAGGCCTACCAGGATTACTACTACCGAACGATCGAATTGGCCACCAGGGTGCTCGGGCTTCCAGCCGCCGCGCCCTGGACGCTCAACGATCTCACCGTCGCCGGAGCTCCTCCCCAGCCCTCACCGGCTCAGTTCCACTTCGGCATATACCAGCTGGATGGGCGGCCGAAGCCGGTGGCGGCCACCCTGCGTCGCTTCTTCAGCGCTGGCTCAGTCAGCCTCAGCTTCAACGGCAACTTCACGGCCGGGACTTCCGGCAACGGCCTCAGTCTGCCGGACATCTGGCAGAGGTGGTTGCCCGCCCAGGGCCACTTTGATTGGCGGCTGCACGGTGGGTATTCAGGCGGCGGGCAGGTGGCTCTCAGCGCCACCTCCAGTGGCTGTCCCGGCTTCGAGGTTACCCCGGTGGATGGGTTCGTTCAAGGTGGAGTGAGAGTGGCTGCGGCTGCCTTCGCGAGAGCCCAAGGTGCCATCGGACCCACCAGCGTCTCACTGGCCTGGTTCAACGCCCACGGCGTCTACATGAGTCAGGCCGAGTCGCCTCTCTTGAAGCCAGGGGGTGGCACCTGGACTCGGCTCCAGGCGTCCGGGGCGGCCCCGGTGGGGGCCGCGTTCGTGGACGTCTTCCTTAGGTCGTGCGCCAGCGCGGGCCGGGTGTGGTTCAGCGACGTCAGCTTCTCTTGACCGGTCGCGGCCCAGCCGTTGCTCTCAGGCGCCGATAACTGCTGCCACGGTGATTGGCCAGATGTGCTCACCCCGGCAGCCCCAGCCACACCTCGCGATAGGGAATGGTGGAGGTGGCGCGATAGAGGAGCACCTCAATCCTGGCCCCCGTCTTGACCAGCCGCACGTCTCGGGTCCAGGTGGCGCCCGGTCGCAGCTGGAACTCGTAGTGGGCCAAGATGCTGGCGCCGGCTCTGAGCACCACTGAGAACCTGGCGGTGGCCGGTTCGATGCTGTGCACTCCGATCACGGCGGTGGCGCCGGAAGAGCGCGGGAGCGCCCACAGCTGGACGTATCCTGTGCCCGCGGAAGCCTGGCCCCCCACTACCGCGAACACCAGCGCCAATGCCATCAATGCCCCACCCACTAGGCCGAATAGCAACTGCCGCGAGGGGCTTGGCAGCGTCGGCCCTGCCTGGTCAGCAAGTCGCCGCTGACGGCACCAGGCGACGGCGCCGGCGAGGACCGTGACAGTACCCAGCAAGATGGCCCAGGTCTTGGCCGTGAGGCCGGCCGGGGTGAGGTTGAGGAGCACGCCGCCCAGCACATCGGCGCTGAGCCCAAACGCCAGGGTGAGGACCAAGCGTCGAACCGCGCCGACTCGGCCGGCGATAAGCGCCCTGCCCAGCTCGAGGCCGGGCAGAACCAGAGCCAGTAGGATGCCGGCCGGGAGCCGCAGGAGTTCGCCCCCAGCGCCGACAGCCGCCCATGCTGAAAACACCGCCAGCAGCCCGGCGGCGGGGTCCAGCCAGGGGCGGTTACGGAATCGCACCGGTCACCTCATAGATCTGGATGGTGCCGCTGTCGTAGACCCGGGAGAGGAAGCCCAGCTTGGTGAACTTGCTGAGATCCGCAGCGGCCAGGACTTTCGTCTGCGTGGGGGCGCCCTGGCCGAAGAAATTGGCGCCCAGGGGCAGCCCGCGGGCCAGGCGCTGGTTGACCTCGATGTACCGGATATGGCCCCGTTGCAGGGTGAGGTCACCGAGCTTGCCCAATGCGGGGTAGATAAATATGGGCCACGCCGGCACCGGCCCAGCGGCCGAGGTCACCGGGTTCTGCTGCCCTAGCGATCCGAGCAGGAGTGCGTCCGTGCCGTCTGTGGCCACCACTTGGTGTGGGCCGAGATGGCCAAGCATCCAAGCCGCGGCGGCGTTGGCCTGGGGGTCGGTGACCGCCGGGACCTTGGTGGCCGCTGGTGGGGATGGCAGTTGCAAATAGAAGGTCCAGCCCAGCACCGCGCCGCCGATGAAGACGCCGCTGAGAGCTGCCGCCGCCAGGCCCCGACGGAGCAGTCGGTGATGGCCCTCGCGGACCAGCCACACCACGGCCAGGGATACCACCGGTGCCAGCCCCAGAAAGACGAACTCCACGGCGCGGTCCCCGGTCTCGACGCCCTGCGGGGCAAGGTGGAGGAGCAAAGTGGCCGGATAGACGATCGCCACCAGGGCGAGGGTGAGCATGAGGGCATTGCGCCGATAGTCTCGCCACACAATGAAAAGGCCGAAGGGCAGGGCCACGATCAGGAGGAGAGCGGCGCCGAAGCCGGTCAGGCGCTGCCACAGTGGGGCGACAACACCGCCGGACACAAACAGGTGCCGCGAGGCAAGGCCGCCGGTGAGGACCCTGAAAACGCTCGTGAGGGCGTTGCCGAGCTGGCTTCCAAGGTACTGGGGAGTGTCCGGCGCCACCCACCTGACCCAAATGAGGACCGCTGCCGCTCCAACCAGGGGGGGAGCCCAACTGCCACCCAGAGTTGCCCGCACGTCCAGCCGACGCAGCAGGACCGAGACCAACCACCAGCCTCCGAGCAGGCCCAAGAAGATGTAAACGGAGACGTGGTGCGAGGGGACGGCCGCCACCAGTGCCACCACCGCCCCCACCAGCCAGGCGATTCCGTGGGCGCCAGCTCGCAGGCCGGAGGATGTGATCTGGTCCCGCCCATGGGCGACCTCGACCACCAGCAGCAGGGCTGCCAGCTCCAGCGGGAGCGCGAACGACTCGTACGAGAACTGGCTGTCCCAGTAGAGATAGTGGGGGTTGGCCAGGTACACGAGGCAGGCGAGGGCGGCCAACCGAGACGATCCCGTGACGCGCTCGAAGACCAGGAAGAGGCAGGCGATGGCCAGCAGGTGCCCCACTCCAATTACCAAAAGACCTGCCGGGAACAGGCCAAGGCCGCTCACCTCCATGAGGCCGGTCGTGGCGAGCTGCATGCCCGGGTACTGGGCGCTGATCGGTAGCAGTGGATTGAAGCCGAACAGGTGACCGCTGCGGAGGATATCGATCGCGGTCCGCATCTGCATGAACTCGTCAGTGAATGTGAACGCGCCCGGGCTGCGGATGATCTTCACCAGATAGAGCGACATTGCCAGGAGCACGACCAGGTAGATCCGCTCCCGTCGCGAGGCCCGGTCGCCCAGCAGCCGGAAGGCGAAGGTGGCCATGAGACCGGCCAGCGAGGCCCAGAAGGCCGCCGAACTCCAGCCCGAGCCCCTCAGGGCCGCGTCATCGGCGATGGCGATTGCGCAGAGACAGATGCCGGCCACCAGGGTGAGTTCCCCAGCCCGAGAGGAGGGGGGTCTGCGGCTGGGAGGCGCTGGCAGCCCGATCGGAGGCGCGACGGGTGGGCCAGTTGCACCCTCCAAGCCGTTTGAGACTGGGCGCCTACGGCGCTCTGGGAGAGTTCCGGTCCGGCCCCGAGATCGGCGCCCCGGGTATCTCCTGGTCATCGCCCCGGGGCCAGCGGCGCCGAGCCGCCGGGGAGCCGGGGCAGTTGGCCGCGGATGCTTTCACTGGGCACGCGATCAATCCCTGCCTGCGGGCGCCAGCAACAGGTGCCCCAGCGCTGTTGCCACCTGGGCGGCGACGCTGCGGCGGCGGGACGAGGCCAGCGCCGCCGCCACGAAGGCCTCGAACTCGATGGCGAACTGCTCGTCCGACCGCTTGGCGGCGAGCTCGGCTCCCAGCTTGCCCATCGTCTCACGGCGGTCCGGGTCCGCGGCCAGGGCTGCCATGCTGAGCTCCAGGGCCCTCGAGTCGCCGGGAGGGACGATGAAACCGGCTTGACCATCCGGCAGCCGAGACTGAATCTCTCCGGCGGCGGCGGAAGATATCACTGGCTTGGCGGCCAACATGGCCTCCTCCACCACCAGCCCGTGCGGGTCCCCCAGGGTGGGGAAGACGACCACATCCGCCAGGGCGTAGTAGCCGGGCAGGAGGTCAGGCTGGATGAACCCGGCGAACACCACTCCTGGCATGGCCGCGGCCTGGGATCGGTAGAAGGCTTCGTCTACCCCGTCGCCGACCAGCAGCAGGCAGACGTCGGGATTGGTTGCGCGCAGACTCCGATAGGCGGCCAGCAGATGGTCGAGGCCCTTGCCGCGCCAGAGGCGGCCCACGTAGAGAAAAACGCACCCTGTCAGCCCGAGTCGCTGGCGCTCCTGCTGGCGCCGCTCCGGCGCCAGCTCCTGGGCCCGGCCGTAGCGAGGCACCGAAATGGATCGGGCCACCTGCCAGCTGCGATCACCGGGTAGGCCATAGCGCTGGGCCATGTCGCCGGCCTCTGGGCCGGACACTTCGGCGCCGTCCACGGCACGGAAGAGAAAGTGTTTGCCCGCCTCACGCCACCAGGTGCGCTGGCTCCAAGCGTCATAGTTTGGCAGCACCAGAAACGCTAGCCGGCTCGCGGCCGCCCTCCCGGCCAGCGCTCCGAGAGCGAGATTAGCTCGATCGTACTCCAGGATGAAGAGGTCTGGCCTCGCCCGACGCAGCTCCCCGAGCGGGACGCGCAGGCCGCCGACCGCTCGGCGGCGGGCGATGTAGCGGGCCGGAAACTCCCACTGGGATGGGTCCACGCTCCAGCTTCGGTCGGATTCCCGGACCACGCTGAACCACACCTCCAAATCGAGGTTGCCGCGCCGTGCCACCGCATTCATCCGGGTGACGTAGTACGGCGTTGGTTGACGCAGCCAGTAGACGACCCGGGGGCGTGAGGCTAGCTCCGCCGTCATCCGGATGTCACCGTTTGGTAGAGAGCCAGGGTTTCCCGGACCACATCCGGCCAGGAGGGCACGCGCAGCTCGGAGGGCCGGTTCCTAGCCGCCCCCACTAGCGCGGCCGCCACCGCTTCCGGGTCTTCCGGGTCGGCGACTATGGTCACGGCCCCCGGCCACCTCTCCGCCAAGGCCTGATGGGCGGGAATGGGGGACAGCACCACCGGAGTACCCGCCCCCAGGGCCTCGACCACCACCACCGGCATCGCCTCATGGCCGGACATGCTCGCCACCACCGCAGCGCTGCGCAGCCAGGAGTACAGTTCCGCGGTGGGGACATTGCCCAGGAACTGGACCCGGTCGGAGAGCCCAAGTTCGCGGGAAAGACGCTGTAACTGTGGCCGCAGTGGCCCGTTGCCGGACACCGCCATCCGCCAATCCGGCGGCATCCTGGCCAACGCTCCCAGCAGCCGGTCCACTCGCTTGTAGGATTCGATCCGCCCAGCGACCAGGAGGGTGGGCCCGGCCAGGGGCAATCCGGGAGCGGATCGCAGGGCGGCCAGGTCCACCCCGTTGGGGACGGTGACCAGTTTGTCCGCCACTTGGGGAAAATGTCGCGCCACCAGGGCTCGCTCTGGCTCAGAGACGCAGATGACCCTCGCCGCCGCCTCGAATGTGAGTCTCCCCAACCGCCGGTAGGGCGGGTGGAGCAGGCGCCGAACCGCCGAGTGCCCGGTGCCGTGATAGTGGGGGGTGAAGATCAAGGGCCGACAGCCAGCGATGGCCGTGGCCAGGGAGGGGAGCGAGTGATAGGCGTGGGCGTGGAACACGTCGTAGTCCGCTCGCCGGCGGCGGAGCTCGCGATAGAGAGCGGGGGCGAGCGAGTAGTGGCGGCTCGGAAGCATAATAGGGAAGCGCTGCAGGCGCACTTCCTCGCGCAACTCCAGGCTCGCTGGCTCTCCCGAGTCCGCCTGAGTCAGGACGTCGACCTGATTCCCCAGCGCGGCCAGCCCCTTCGCCAACTGCTGAACGTGCACCTCCACTCCGCCCACGAACGGTGGGTAGTGAGGAGCTACCAGGCAGATGCGCAAAGGCTTCAAGCGGGCCTCCCGGCGCTGGGTGCGTAGGGCCGCTCCAGGGTGCGCTCCAGCCCGGTGACGAAGGGCACCGCCGCCCGCCAGCCGAGGCTCGTGCCGGCAGCGCTGGCGTCCGCCAGCAGGCGTGGCCGGTCCACCGGCCTGATGCGCGTGGGATCTTGCACCAGCGTCAGCTCCCGGCCCAGCGCGGCGGCCACCGCGGCCACGATCTGCCTGCCCGACAGGTCGCTTCCGGTGCCCACATTGAAGGTCCGGTTGCTGGCGGGCACTCGCTTCTCCAGCATCGCGACCAGCGCGTCGGCAACATCGCCTACGTAGATGTAGTCCCGTCGGGTGTCCATGTTGCCGACCAGAATCCGCTCGGGCCGCTCGCGGGCTTGCCCCAGCAGGGCGGGAATGAGGTGCGGGTTAGTCTCTCCCTCGCCGTACACGTTGAAGAGACGCGCGGCGGTGCTGGTCAGGCCACGCTCCCGGTGGGCCAAGTCGAGCAGGTGCTCGCACCAGAGCTTGCTCAGCCCGTAGATATCGGTTGGCCCCAGCTCGGAGAGCTCAGAATGCGGGTCGCCGCTGGGCCGGTACACAGCTGCGCTCGACGCCAGGACAAAGTCTGGGGACGGGCTGGCGCTCGAACAGGCCTGGAGCAGAATCTCGGTGCCCAGCACATTGGTGCGAATGCAGGCCACCGGGTCGCGGTCGCAGTCGGGGATGAAGTGCATCGCCGCCAGATGGACCACGGCACTAAAGCGATGACGCGCGAACACGGAACTGACCAGCGCGGAGTCGCAGATGTCTCCTTGGATCACCGCAACGCTCTCTGAGGTGGCAGGGGCGAGCCCGGCGGCGCTGCCGCGGCTCATGTTGTCGAGGATGGTCACGCGGTACCCCAGTTCAACCAGGCGCTCACAAAGCTTGGTCCCGATGAATCCACAGCCGCCGGTCACCAGGACCATGTCACCTCTCACGGCTGGGAGCCCCCGCGATGATCTGGCCGACGGCGCCCCGGCTTTGGCCTTGAGCGAGCCAGTTGCGTGCCTGATCGGCTCGGCCCTTCACCTTGACCGCCGGTGCCGTCAGGGCTCGCGCCAGCGCGCCAGGTAGAACCAGAAGTGGGCTGGCCAGGGCACCGGCGAGAGTGACCGAGGTCGTCAGGGAGCGGCGCAGCTCTTGGCGAGCCGCGAGGTGCCGACCGCAGGTGCTGAGATATACCGCGTGGTAGGCCGCCGCGCGGGCCACCCGGCTGGCGAGGCGTCGGCCCAGGCGATGAGTCCGGGGATCTGCCCAGATGGCCTGGTAAGTGACCGCCAAGTCCTCTACCCGGGTCAGGGTCGGACGCATGGACAGCTGCTCCGGGTGCAACCGGTAAGAACAGAGCCGGTCGGGGACAAAGTAGCCGGGTCGGCCTTCGCGGGCGGCCAGGTAGGCGACCCATAGATCCCACGATCCGTGCAGCCAGTCGGGCCAGTCGTCCAGGTTGAGCGCGTCGCGGCGGACGACGGCAGCATGCGAAGTGGGGATTGCCCGCTGGATGGTGGCGAGCGAGAGCAGGTCGGGCTGGAGCCCGCCCGTCAGGCTGGCGCGGCCCCACTGCCGTTCCCCCTGCCGCGTCTGGGCCGCGTCCGGTATAGCCTGGTCGCCCACGACCACCTGATGGTTGCAGAAGACCAGGCTCACCGCTGGGTGGTCCTCCAGAACAGCGACCATGCGCTCCAGAAAGTTGGGGGCCCACATGTCATCGTCGTCGAGGTGGGCGAGGTACTTCCCGCGTGCGCTGCGATAGAGGCGACGGTTGGTCAGCCCGGCCCCGAGGTTGCTCGGGTTCCGCAATAGGCGCAGGGTACCGTCCTTGAAGTCGGGCAGAGTCGGAATGGATTCAGGAGCTCCCGCGTCGTCGCAGACCAGCACCTCGTAGTCAGTGCGGGTCTGTCGTTGGACGCTCGCCAGGGCATGCTGAAGCAAAGCGGGCCGGTCCCGGGTAGTGATCAGGACACTGATGGTGGGAGCTGCAGTCAACTTCTTGTCATCGCAACACTTCGTCCGCGTTGGTCGGCTCGGGCGGGCCCGAGCGGGTAACCAGACGCCGGGGCGGCCGACCGCGCTGGTGGAGCATGTCGGCTCCAGCGTATACGACTCCGAGCCCTTCCGCGACCAGCCAAGCGGCCCCGGCGCCGGTGATACCCCAGACGGGGAGTAATACCCAGGTAAGCCCGACCTGCACCAGGGCTAGGCTCCAAATGAATGCGGCAGCCTGGCCGTAGCGGTTTTGGAGCCGCAGGACGGTGCGGTACACCGACGTCAGTGCATCTGGGATGGCCGCGGCGATCAGAAGCAGCAAGAGGCCGAGCGCCTGGGTCCGATAGCGGGTGCCGAAGGCTTGCAGCAGACCGGGCCCGAGCAGGGCGCACACCAGCATGGCGATCATCAGACCGGGGACGATCAGCCACAGGGCCCGTCGTGCGCTCCCGGCAGCCGTCTCCGGAGCCCGAGAACCCTCCGCGAACAAGGCTGAGGACACGGCTGACGCGGCCACGAAGAAGAAGCTGCCCACCCGCCAAGCCGAGTAGAAATAGGCGGTGCTGCTGGCGGCGACCGCGACCCCGACCAGCACCGGGACCGCGTAGCTGGGAAGCATCGCTCCCAGGCTCACAACATAGTTTCCCGCCATGCTGTGCCGCATCGCCCCCGTCTCGGTTCGCCACCCGGTCCAGGTCGGGCGGTAGCCACGCATCCGTATCAGCAATCCCATGGCCACTGCGACCGAAACCAACACCGCCGCGCTCCACCCCATCTGCACCCCTACGGCACCGTGAGCGTGGAGGATGGGTACCAAGAGCAGCGGCAGCTTGATCGCGCTCATGAGAATGCTGGTGAAGAGGCGCACCGAGGCAGCCCGTTCCACCACCCAGACACTGTCCAAGACCATCCCGCAATTGGTGAGAGCCACTCCGCCCACCAGGCTGATCAAGTACCCCGGCCCCAGCAACGCGGCCGATCTGGTAACCCCCAGCATCACGCCCCAGCCGACCAGTCCGGCCAGCGCACCGATCAGGCCGGCGACGCCCAATCCGACGGTCACGGTGAGACTCCACTCCGAGCCTGGCCGTCGCTGTGGGATGCGCTGGACCACGGCCGAGTTGGTTCCCAGGATCGAGACCAGGGAGGCCAGGGTCATCACCGAGACGCTGACCGCCGCAGTTCCCACGGCACTGGGGCTGTAGTTGCGAGCGGCCACAACCCAGTAGGCGAATCCGAGTCCGGCCGTCGCCACCGTGGTGAGCATTATCAGCCCACTGGTGCGGGCCAGCGAGTTGCGCAGCAGTTGGGACCATCGCTGCGCCCCTAACCTGGCTCCCGCACCCATAACCCGCATCGACCATGGCCTCGGCTGCGGGCCGCTCACCCCTCCAGCACAGGCTGGCCGACGGGGCTGGGCGCCCGTCCAAGTGGGTCCCCAGTTCGGGTGCCGCCAGGACGCTCCGGGGCCGTCATGGATCGCTTCGCTCCTGCATTCCGGCAGTGTAGGCGGCGCGCTCCCCAGCCCACTGATACCAACCCCTCATCGGGAGGAAGCTCCGGCGCGCTTGCGGACAGCCGGACCCTTGCGGGCGGTTAGGTGGTCGATGAGCACTCCGTAGGCCGCTGCCGTGTCAGCCCAACTGGGCGCTCCGGAGAAACGCTGGCCCCTGAGCTCAGAAGCTGCCAGGATTGCCCGGGCCAGCGACTCCGGTGCCGCTGGCTCGGCGATGACGGCCCCCGAGTAGGCCGCGGTCGTCTCCGGCAGCCCCCCAACCGCCGTGGTCACCACCGGCAGGCCCATGGCCATCGCGATGTGCAACGGCCCACTGGACGAGCAGCGCCGGTAGGGCAGGACCACCACGTCTGCGGCTGCGAACGCTGCCCCCGCCTCTGCGTCAGTCACGTAGCGGTCCAGTCTCCGGATCTGGTCCCTCGCCGGCGACGCGGCGATCATCTTCTCGGGCACGTTCCAGTTCTCCCAGGTCTCGCCAACTATGGTCAAGCGGAAGCCCTGATTCCCAGTCGCGGTCAGGATGTCGAAGGCCGCGATCAGGTCGTCGACTCCTTTGAAGGGCCGCACGACTCCGAAGTAGAGCAACCGGCAGCGGCCGTCCTCTGAGGGCACCGGGACCACCTTGTGATGGTCGTAGGCCGCGTGGGGGATCAGGACGGTGCGGCGGGCGTCCAGCCGATACCGCTCCACCACCAACCTTCGGTCGTGCTCGGTATGAACGACAAAGCGAGAGGTCAGCCAAAACAGGACCGGGGCGAGGTTGCCCACGTAGTGGCGGACCCACCCCAGGCGTTCCTCCCCGGTGTCGAGGGCTTCATGGAATTCGACTACCACCGAGGCGCCCATCGCGTGAGCCATCACAGCCAGCAGCAAGTAGGTGTGCAGCACCGCTCCTGTCCACCATTGCAGCACCACCACCTCGGGTCGCTCCCGCCGCATCAGCCGGACCACTTTCCCGAGCCCGGTTCCCCAGTACCAGTCGATGCCGTCCGCGAAGGCGACCTCAGAGGGCAGCTTCAGCTCGGAGAGATCCGCGCCGACCCGGGCTCGGCCAGGGTAGAGGCGCGCCGGCAGCAGCCTCCGGAACAGAATCGCGGAGACGCGCTGTTCATGGGCGAGAGCGCCGATCAGGCCGAAGGTATAGTAGGTGATGCCGCTCAGGAAGCGAGTCCCTGGACCGACGACGCAGACTCTCCTCGCGGCCGTCTTGGGGCTTGGCTCGGGAGGGTGCGGCCCACCGCCGGGGCCCAACGTCATTGGCCTTCGCGAGCAGGGATGGACCGCCCCCGTGGTCTGAGCCTCAGCTCGCTGAGAATTGTGCGCAGCACCCGGAAGCCGTCTCGGACGGTGTGCAGATTGCTCGATCCATGGATCCGGCGGCGTTCATAACTGCCCACCTCGCTGACGCGGAACCCGGATCTGGCAATGCGCAAGTTCATGAAGGCTTCCACCTCGAACCCGTCGCAGTCGGGCGCTACCCAGGGCAGGCAGTGGCGCCAGAAGCCGTTCAGGCCATAGCAGAGGTCGGTGTACCGTGTGCGGTAGAGGAGATTGACCAGCCTCACCAGCCCGGCGTTGCCGAGCCGACGCAAGGGGGTGATGTCGGCGCTGCCGCCACCGCTGGCGAAGCGAGTTCCCTTGGCGAAGTCAGCCCCGTCCATGAGAGTGGCCACGAATTTGGGGATCTCCTGAGGGTCGGCGGAGCCGTCGGCATCCAGCATGATGATGATGTCGCCGGAGCAGCCGGCGAAACCGGCGGCAAGGGCATTGCCCTTGCCGGGCCGGGGGTGGGTGAGCACCAATGCATCAGGGCGCAGTTGCCGTGTCACTGCAATTGTGTCATCTGTAGAACCCCCGTCCACCAGCACCACCTCCGATACCAGGTCGGGCAACTCGCCCAGCACGATACGGAGGTTCTCGGCCTCATTGATGGCCGGGATCACTACCGAAATGCGTGGCGCTGTCAGACGCCCAGCCACCTCCAACCCGACCAATGGCGTTGTCCCCGCGAGGCCGGGCACGGGCAGCGCCCCGGGGTCCGCCAGGGCCGGGTCGTTCGTCGACGCGCTGGAGGCGAACTCGCTCAACTGAGCCTGCCTCGAACGGCCGCTCTCCAGCCCCCGCCCGGGGCGCCCGCAGCCAACGACTTGGTGTCACCGGATGCGCCAGACGGGCCGTGCCGTCCTGCCAGAATTCGAGCGGAAACATACCACCCCCCTCCCAGGATTGGGCATGCCATGGTACTCCCTTCGCGACCGTCGAGCGACCCGCCCGATCCTGGCGATCAGGCGGGCTCGACGCCTTCCCTTCACGCAAACCGAATCTAAAGTCCCGCGACCCCTTCCCCGACGCCATTGTGACGGCCCCGCAACGGTGTGTCAACGGATCTGAAGAAGCCGTCACACGCCCACGGCCTGGGAGTGGAGCGCGTGGGCACCTGGAGTTCCCCCGGCTCAGATTGCCGTCCAGCGAACGGCCGCGGCTTCGCTGCCCTGCGGACGGCGGCGGGTCAGCTGGGAGGGTGGGCGGCGCCTAGGTCGGGCCTTTTCCAGACGGCGGCCTGCATTCCCCCCGCTTCGGTGATCACCACCCCAGGCAGCGCCGCGCTGTAGGTCTGGCGAAACTGTTCGACCGTCAGAAAGCGATCGCTGACGAGATGGTCCATCCAACCCCGATCGCTCTTGGCCAAGAATCTCTCCCAAGCGTTGGGGATGCCCGATCTCACCTCGCCGTAGAGCGCCAAGAGGTGGTGCCAGTGGAACTGCCACCTGGTTCGTGGTTCCTGGGCCGTGTCGACCAGGATGGCCAATCCACCAGGCGCTACCAAGCTCTTGACGTGGGCTAGAACGCGGTCCAGTTCGGCGACGTGATGGAGGACAGCGATGCTCAGGACGAGGTCGAAGCTACCCGTGACCGCCTCGATACTCAGCTGCTGGTAGCGCACCCGGGAGTGGGGCCGCTTGCGGCGGGCCAGTTGGATCATCTCGCTACTGATGTCGACCGCCAAGACCACATCGTAGTGCTCGGCCAGCAGGAGCGCGGTGCGACCGGTGCCACAGCCGAGGTCGACCGCCGTGTGCCCGCGGAGGCCCTGGATCTGCTCGGTCAGCCAGTCTGGGACCCACCCGCGGGTGAGTTCGTCTCGCCGATCGTAGGCCGTGGCGATCTCATCGAACGAGCGGGGGTCAGTCGCCTTGGGACGTCGTAGGGACCTCATGCAAGCTCCTGTAGTCGGACCTCGAGGCGAGGGAGGTCGCGGCCGGCCCTAATCCAGCTCATGGCGGTGCGGCTGGCGCTCTCAGACGTTATCAGAGCCATGCTCGCCGCTCGCGGACCCGGTCGCGCGGGCCAGGTGGGGTCGGCCTCGGGACGGAGGTGGGCGCCGTAGTCCAGGTAGGTTGTTGGGGAGCGCCCAGGCGAGGGGGGACGCGTCGGGGGCTCCCGCGAGACCTGCGCCCCCCGCGATAGCCGGAATCGAGCGTGGCATTGCGCGCAGCGGGTCGCGCGAGTTGCTCAGGGGCTTGAGCCCAAGCCTGGGTCGATCCGGTACCCTGGGCATGTGCTCGGCTTCCCGGCTGCGGTGGGGGACGGTGCTTACGAGGCCGCAGCCCCGCCAGCGGACGGCGGGGGCTGTGCCCTGCGACCCTCGACGGGGTCTGGTCCCCTCTGGCAAACTGCGCCCTCCAGGGGATTCAAAGAGCGTCTGGCACGGCGCCCGAAATCCACCAGGGGGCGGTACCCTCGTGAGCATGGTCAGCCGGCCGGCGGCCATGATGCTGGGTGCGGTCCACGTCACCTGACAATTTCAGCTGCCTTGGCCGAGCGCTCTCGAGGCGAGACGCTACTCGGGGCGCCCAAACTCGCCGCTTGCCCCAGCGCTGGACCGCAAGGTTGTTGATGGACACCTCGGCACCGGTTCACTTGATCTCCACCTCAACCAACCGCCTGAGCCATCTCCTCTGGCTCTTCCAGCGCCAGGAGCCGGAGGTGGTGGGTTTGGTTGAGGCCAGGGGCTCGCAGGGCTTCCCTCACTACCTGACCAGCCGGCTCGGGGTCCTCCCCGAGGAGCGCTGGGCGGCGGCTGTCTACATCGCGCCCGAGTCCCTGGTCCAGCACCTGCTGCCCCGTTGCCGGGAGCTCGACCCGCCCGCCTACGTGGAGGCCAGCCTGGACGCCGCCGGCAGGGCTCTGCGGCGGCTCCATCCCGCCCTGCCGCCGGCTGGGCTGAGGGAGCTGGCTGACGCCGCCGCTCCGGAAGGCGAGCTGTCCTCCGCCTGGGCGGCGCTGCCGCGCAGCGGTAACCCCCACCAGGACGCCATCAGGGATGCCATGGTGCTGCGGGAGGAGCGCGCCCAGGGCCACTACCGGGCGGCCCGGGAAAAGGGACTGGACCCGCTCCAGCTGCTGGTGCTGACCGCCCTGTGGCGAGGGCAGCCGCAGGACTCCATCGGACGCAACTTCAAGTGGACCCGGGAGGCGATCGAAGTGGCCGCGGGCAGCCTGGCCGAGCGGGGCTGGGTGGGCACCGAAGGGGAGCTGACGGCGCTGGGGATCGCCGTCCGAGAGGAGATCGAGCGCGCCACCGACCAGCTGGCCGAGCGGCCCCTGATGGCCGTCCCGGAGCCAGGGCGCGGTCCCCTTCTGGCCCAGCTTTCGGGCCTGGCTGCCGTCTGATGCCCACCTCCTGCGGGCAAGCGCCAACCCCTCCGTTACCTACCGGGCCCCAGGAGGGTTTACCTGACGTGGGTTTGCATTCCGGCGCGCCTTTCCCGGCAGGGTCCGATGCGCGCTAGCCGGTGGTTCGTGGTCGGGCTGGGCACCTGCCTGGCGGTGGCGGTGGTGCTGGACGCGCCCCTGGCCTACCGCAGCTCCAGCCAACTCAAGGGAGAGAGTCAAGGGGTCAGCCAGCTGCTCTCGAAGGAGAAGGCCATGGGCCTGCCCGCGGCCCAGGCGGATTCGCTGCAGGCTCAGCTGAACCAGGTCAACACCAGGCAGTGGTGGTCCCCGACCTTCCTTTTCTCGAACCAGTCCGGCAGGCTCGCCTCACTGCGGGCGCAGGCCCTGGCAGATTGGAACTCAGCCCTGGTGGCCACTCGGAAGAAGGCTCAAACCCTGCTCACCAGCTATACCGACTTCGTGGGCCACAATGCCGCCTGGCTCACCGAACCCAGCCCGGCCCAGGCCAAGGCGTGGGCAGCAGAGCTGCAGCGGGCCAAGACCCCAGGGGCGGTGGACGCGGTGATGGCCCAGCTCCAGCTGCACCTGACCCAGGTGGAGTCGCAGGTCAAGGCGGCCCAGGCCAAGGCCGCCGCCTCGGTGACCCTGGCCAACGCTCCCGGTGGGCTGCTCCAGGAGGCGGCCCAGCTGGAGGCCATCGCCCAGAGCGACAACCTGGCCGTCTTGCAGGTTCCCCAGGACGCGGCCCTGCTGCGGCAGGCGCTGAGCGCCAATCAGAGCGGGGCGGCCCAGACCGTCGCCCTCAGCCAGCAGCTTGGCCTGCTGAAGGCTGAGATTGGGCTCAACGACTCCCTGGTGCAGCAGTCGCAGGCGGTGATGGACCTGGTCGACCAGGCCGGAGCCGAGCAGACCCCCAACTCGGCCACCTACCTGGCCCAGTACCAGGGCTCCCAGCAGGCGCTGAAGGCCGCTCAGACTCCCAACCAGCTGGCTCAGGTGCAGGCCACCCTGAACACCCTGCAACAGGGGGCCCAGGCCAGTCTCAACTCCGACCAGTGCGGTCACACCACCATCTCCGGGAAGTCGATCTACATCTCGCTCTCGCTCCAGGAGATGGTGTTCTACGACGGGGGCTGCGCCGTCAAGGCGACCCCGGTCACGACCGGGCGGCCCCTGTTGCGGACCCCGACCGGCACCTTTCACATCTTCGACAAGCAGACCCCCTACGTCTTCATCTCCCCCTGGCCCCCGGGGTCGCCCTTCTGGTACCCGACCAGCCCGGTCAACTGGGTCATGGAGTTCGACCAAGGCGGCTACTACATCCACGACGCTCCCTGGGAGCCCACCAGTGAATACGGCCCCGGGAGTGAGAACATCACTCCACAGGCCAGCCATGGCTGCGTCCAGACTCCGGGCGCGGTGATGGCCTGGGCCTACGCCTGGACTCCCATGGGGACTCCGGTCGTGATCGCCAACTGAGGTCAGCTTGAGCCTGCAGCCCGCCGTCGAACCCGGTCTTGAGGTTGATCCCGAGCTGCTCCAGCAGCTCGCTTTCCGGAGCCAGCTCCGCTACATCTTCCGGCGGGCGCTGACGGCTCTGGACGCCGCCGCCGCCGAGCTCGGGCTGAGCACCATGGGCTACCACGCGGTGCTGGTCCTGGGCGGCGCCGGTCCGGCCGGGATCTCCGAGCAGGAGTTGGTCGACCAGCTCTCCTCCAGCCGGGCCCACACCTCGGTCCTGGCCCGCTCCCTGGTGGAGCAGGGGCTGATCGAGCGCGGGCCCATGGGCAAGGACCGGCGGCGAGTGACACTGCGCCTGACCAGGCGGGGCTGGGAGGTGGTGGCGGAGATCGCCGAGCGCCACCGGGTCAGGATGCAGGCTCTGGTCGAAGGGTGGGACCCGAGCGCCTTCGAAGAGCTCCTGGAGCGGATCATGCTGGTCTATCTCGGGCTCGAGGGGAGGGTTCGGGTGGAGCGGCTGGAGCCGACCAAGGAGAGTTCCTGAGCCGAGCGCCCTGGCCCCGGACGATAATGGGCGGCCGGTGACGATCCCTGACAGCTTCCCCGGCAGGCGCCGTCCGGCGTCCCGGGATTGACCCGAGGAGGTTCGCATGGAGAGGCCGAAGATCCCGCCCTCGCGGCGCGCGCAGATGGAGGGTCCCGCCTACCTCGGGGCGACCACCTTCGCCCGGGCGGTCGGGATAACCGAGGAGTCCGAGCTCGACAGCTGGCGTCCCGACATCGCGGTTATGGGGGCGCCCTGGGACGACTCCACGACGTATCGGCCCGGAGCCCGCTTCGGTCCCAGGGCGGTAAGGACCGCCAACTACCAGACCCCCGAGTGGCACCTGGACCTGGAGGTGGCTCCCTTCAAGGAATTGACCGTGGTCGACTACGGGGACGCGGTCTGCCTGCCCGGCCAGGTCGAGGCCTCCCACAAGGCGGTCTACGACAGGGTGCGCGAGATCGCGTCTCGGAGGATCATCCCGGTCATCATCGGGGGAGATCACTCGATCACCCTGCCTGCGGCGACGGCGGTCGCCGACTGCGTCGGCCGGGGCAAGCTGGGGATCGTCCACTTCGACGCCCACGCCGACACCGCGGCCGAGAGCTTCGGCAACCCCCTCTCCCACGGCACCCCCATGCGCCGGCTGGTGGAGTCGGGGGCGGTCCCGGGGCGCAACTTCGTGCAGATCGGGTTGCGCGGCTACTGGCCCCCCAAGGAGGTCTTCGACTGGATGCGGGAACAGGGGCTGCGCTGGCATCTGATGGAGGAGATCTGGAGTCTGGGGGTGGCCGAGGTGGTCCGGCGCGCGGTGGCGGAGGCGATGGACGGTCCCGAGCTCATCTACATCTCGGTCGACATAGACGTCCTGGACCCCGGCTTCGCCCCGGGGACGGGCACCCCCGAGCCCGGCGGAATGGACCCGGCCGACCTGCTCAGGGCGATCCGGCAGGTGGCGCTGCACACGCCGGTCGTGGCCATGGACGTGGTCGAGGTGGCCCCTGTCAACGACCCCGCCGAGCTTACCGCCCAGAACGCCAACCGCTGCATCATGGAGCTGATCTCGGCCGTGGCGGCCAAGCGCCGCGGGGTACGCAGCTTGGCCGCGCTGGGGGAGACGACGGCTTCCGGCAGGCGCTAGCCCGGATTCACTCCAGGACCACCACCAGCTCGCTGCGAGACAGCGAGCAGTAGGGATTGGAGCCGGGGCGAAGGTAGGGCAGCCACTGGTTGGGAACAATCACCCCGAGGTGGGAGCGCTGCAGCCCAGCGGCGCTGGCTTGGGGTCGTCCCAGGTCGGGGTAGCCCACGGCGCGCCCGTCGGAGACCACGCCGCAGTGGGCCCTCAACTCCTCGGCCAAGCGGTCGGCCAGCTCCCAGACGACGGCCTCGGCGAGGGCTGGGGCCAGCTCCTGCCAGGGCGGCAGGCGCAGGGTGACCTCGCCGGCCGCCTGCCCATCCATCTGGCAGGCTTCCAGGACGGCCGCGACGCCATGCCAGACCAGCGGCTCCCCCAGGATGAGGGGGGCGCCCCGCCTGGTGCCGGTCACGTAGCGCTGGCGGTCCGTGGCCGGCTCGACCCCGCCGGCCGCCCTCAGGACGTCGAGGGCCCTGCCTGCCAGCCACGGCCCGCCCCGCTCCAGCGGGCAGCTGAGCGACACCGTGGTCTCATCGGCCGTCGGCAGACAGCAACGCCAGGACGGTGCCCCCGGTTCGGGGTGGGTCATCACCAACCCAGGTTACCGGCCTGCCTCACCGGCAGCCGGAGCGGCGGAGTTCTTGGCGGGGATCGAGGCGAGCGACGGCAGCTCCCGCCGGCCAGGTCTGGCCGGCGGCGGGTCCTATGCTTGGTCCAGTGACGGATGCGGCCGATTCCATACCGGTGGTCGAGGAGGGGATCCGTCTGGTCGCCCATGACCCGGGCTGGCCGCGCGCCTTCGAGCGGGAGCGGCTCCTGCTGGAGCCACTCCTGGCTCCTTTCCTGGCGGGCGGCATCCACCACATCGGCAGCACCGCGGTGGCGGGCATGACCGCCAAGCCGGTGATCGACATCATGGCCGGCGTCCGCGACTTGGACCAAGCGCGCGCGGTCATCCCGGGTCTGGCGGCCCTGAACTACTGCTACTTCCCGTACCGCGATTGGATGCTCTGGTTCTGCAAGCCAAGGCCGGACCTCCGGACCCATCACCTGCACCTGGTGCCACACTCACATCCTGAGTTCGAGCGGCGCCTCGCCTTTCGCGACCTGCTCCGCCGCGATCCCGCCAGCTTTCGCGAGTACCTGGACCTGAAGCTGCGCCTGGCGGAGCTCTTCCCCTGCGACCGGGAGGCCTACACGGACGGGAAGGCGGAGCTGGTCGCGAGGCTGAGTGACCTGGCGGTCAATGCCGCCCCTCCCTGATTGACATTCCTGGAATTCAGCTCTCCTGGGCGAGCCACGGCCGCTGCCGCCAGGGCCGGAGTGGCTGGTGCAGCCGGCGTCCCGAGCCCAGCTGGCCCTCCTGGTGACCGAGCCCGCGGCAACTCGCATGTGGGAATCGGTGTGACCCGCGCTCCCCGGCTGGGGGACTTCGGACGGGGCTAGCTGGTGAATCTGACCGCCTCCCTCGATCTGTTCGGGGACAAGCGTCACGCTTTCCACAGTCGGCGCGTTCTCCGCCGCGCAGTGGATGTTTGCGCCAAAGGCACGATCCTGGAGCAGGCCATTGCGGACCCTGGGCCCCAGTTGTCCGCCAGGGACCGGGGGATGTTGGGGACGGGTGGACGCCTTCCTGGCTCCGATCCAGTCCGAGCTGGTACCCCCAGCCAGCTGTCTGGCGGGCCGCGGGTTCTGGTCGATGACGCCACGCTCCGAGGCTTTCTCCTGGGTGAGGTCGAGAACGTCGCTGGGAGGATCGCCACTCCCAGCGTCAGCTGGCTCGCGAACCCGCCGTCTGATGTTCCCGAGAGTGGCGCACCGGCCCCAACGTGACCTCTGACAGGCCCTCAAAGTCGGACGGAGCAAGGAGGACGTCGCCATGGTCGCCACGGGATGGTCGGTTGGCGTCGGAGCGCCATGTCAAGGTGCCCAGGCTGCCCGGCTCCCGGTCTGGGGTGGATCAAGGCGTGAAACCGCGGCAGAGGCGCCCGCTGGCCCTGTTGGATGGCCGACCCGGTCCAGCGCCGCTGCGAGTGGAGACCTCCATCGGGTGCGCCCGAGGCCCGTCCGGGGGACCCGCAGGCGCCTGGGGGGCCGGTGCTCACCCACCGCGGCGGGAGCGGGCCGCGATGCGGTCGCAGGGGACGCCGGAGGGATAGCCCCTTGCCGGCGAAGGCGGCTGGCGCCGCTTGGCCGGAGGCCACCTCGACGGGGGAGCCCAGTGGCGCTCCTCAAGCTCCTGGCCGTGCCGAGCAATCGTGACCTCGAGGGGGATTGGCGTTTCGACCTCCTTCGCTCGAGGCCTGGGGTCCACCGGTTGCGCCGCCCGCGCCATCAGTTCCGGGCGACACCACTGTTGCTGGGGAAGGGCCACTCCTCCCGTTTGGCCCGCCAGGGCCCGGTACCTGGTCAGGGAGCGGGGGGCGGCACGCCTCCATAGGCGAGCGCGAACCCATTGGAGTTCAACGCCGACGGCGTGGACACCTGGACTCCGTTCTGCACCATCGCGATCTCGGCAAGGGCCCCCTCGGTCCCGGCCAGCTGGAGCTGGCTGAAGTCGGTCGTGGTGTAGGCCGCCAGCGGATAGGTGGGAATCCCGGGAGCCTCGACGATCCACTCCGCCGACGCACCCAGGCCGTTGTAGGCGGGGTCAATGTGGAAGGTCTGCCCGGTCGTGGTGTCGGTCATGGTGATGCTCCAGATCCCGCTGCTCATCTGGCCGATGGACACCGTGATCGAGTCTCCGGGGGCGACGGTCATGGTGGTGATGGGGTTGGCGGCGGCGGGGAAGACCTCCCACCAGGGCTGGATGAAGAACTCCTGGGGGTTGGCGGGGTTGGGCTGCTCGTCGACGCCTGCCTGGATCACAGTGGAGCTTCCCCAGCCATCGATTCCGACCCACTCTCCCATGTAGCTGCCGCTCTGGGCCGAGGCCAGGCTGGGGACCTGAAAGGTTCCGGCGATGGCGGTGTAATGGCCGTCGATGGCGGCATAGCCAGACCAGTTGGACGAGGTGCCCATCGTGGTGGCGGTGGTGGTGGGCAGGCCCGCCAGGACCACCGCGAGCGACAGCTGGGCGGTGGCCACCTGGGGGGTCGGCGCGCTGGAGTCCGTGACCTGCACCGTGAAGGTGGCGGCGGACGGGGCGCCCGGTGTACCCGAGATGACGCCGGCCGACGATATGGTCAGTCCGGCGGGCAATGACCCCGAGGTGAGGGCCCAGGTGTAGGGATGGACCCCGCCCGAGGCGGCGAGGTCGAACGAGTAGGGGACCTGCTCGGTTCCTCCGGGCAGCGAGCTGGTGGTGATCACCAACTGGCTGGGAAGGGGGGTGAAGTAGCCGAAGGCGTCGACGATCACGTCGGC
The DNA here is from genome assembly GCA_021802115.1 of bacterium. The sequence goes on from JAKABA010000001.1 coordinate 140,704, forward strand.
GGAGCCAGCCTGGTTATAGACCGACACCGACCCACTGCCGCTCAGGGTGGCCACGGTCAGGTTCGCGGCCAGCTGTCCTGGCGACCAGTTGAGGTCAGAGGCGGTGGGCATCGGCGCTCCCGGGAACACGGTGAGGAAACTGGCCGCGGTGGTGTCGGTTGCGGTCACGTTGGCCACCACAGCGGTCGCGCCCGGGGCCAGGCCATCGCTCCCGGCCAGCTGTTGGTTGAGCGTCTGCCCCTGGTGCAAGGTGCCTCCGGTCAGCCTGGTGTCCAGCACCCGCACCGGTGAGATCGGGGTGAAGAGGCTGGCGCCGCTCGGGGTGGAGGTGCCGTCGCTGAAGTAGCCGTTGACATCGATGACCACGTCGGCCGAGCCGCTGGCGTTGGCCACCGAGATCATGCCGGTGGGTCCGAGAGGCACCACCACCCGGTTGGCCACGGTCTCGCCCGCCGTCCAGTTCAGGTTGGATGCCAGCGGCCGGGCTGTCCCCTGGGGATAGGCGGTGAGGTAGCCGGCGGAGCTGGTGTTGGTCGCCGTCACGTTGATGAGGACAGCTGCGGCGCCCGACATCGGCACCCCCCCTGCCCCGCTCACCTGGACGTTCAAGGTCGCTCCCGGCCCCAGCCGATCCCCGGAGTTGGGATAGCCGCTGCCGGACCGGGTGTCAGTGATGCGTGCTGGGGCCAGGGGCACGTAGCTGCCGGCCGTGCTGCTGCCTGACTCGGGGGCGAAGTATCCCTCCAGGTCAACCACGAGGTCGGCCCTCCCGGCGTGGTTGTAGAAGCTCACCTGGCCATTGCTGCCAACCGCCACCATGACCAAGTTGGGCACGCTTTGGCCGGCCGACCAGTCCAGGCTCGAGACCACGGGCCTGGTCGCCCCAGCTGGGTACACGGCGAGGTAGCTGGCGGCGGTGGTGTTGGTGACGGTCACGTTGAGGGCCACCGCAGTGGCGTCCGTGGGGACCAGGCTGCCGGTGACGGTCAGGTTGAGGCTGCCGCCGGCGCCGAGGGTGGCACCGGTGACTCTGGTGTCCAGCATCCGGGTGGGGGTGAGTGCCGTGTAGGCGCTGCCCGAGGTCTGCTGCGCGGTGGCGGTGAGGGCTGACCCCTGTTGGGGAAGATCCGGCCAAGACCTCTGACCCGGCTGGACCGTGACTGCCGAGCCACCGGCCCCTGCCAAGCTGGCAGGGGTGCCCACCGCGGCCGGCGACAGGGCGGATCCGGAAGCCGGGAGCGGGGTACGCACGCTGGCCAGAGATGCGGACGCGGCGACCGGCGCGGCGCCCAGCGCTCCGGCCAACCCCAGCGCCGCTACTGAAAGCGACATGCAAAGCCAGCGCGGCGCAGCGGAGATGGGGACCATCAGGAGTGGTGCATGGGGCCGGGAGTCCCGGTTGAAGCTGCCGGCGCGCCGCCGTCGATGCGGTTCGCTTGGGGCCCATGGCCCTGGAAGGCGCTGGTTGACCTACCCCAGATCGGCGATGTTCCGGCTGGTGATCTCCCCCCGGCGTCGCCGCGCCCTGGCCCCATGGCAGTTGCAACTGAACTTCTCTGTGGCCTCACCATCCGAGGCTAACTGCGGCCGGACAACGTGGGACCCCCTGTCACCACGCCGTCACCCGGGGCTGCGGCCGCGCGCTCTGGCTAGTCTCGCCAGGCGCGGACACCAACCCGGGTGGGAGTGCTCCGCGGAGCAGAGGCACTCACGGTGGACACCAGGTCGCGCGGCCTCAGCCGCTGGCCTGGCCGGCGCGCAACCTCCCTGGAGACGGCCCTCCAGCGGGGATTGGCCGTCCCCTGCATGGGTGGCCACATCGGGGCCACCTGTGGCCGAGCGCCCACGCCTGCCCACGAGCGGCCTGGCGGAGAGTGCGCCCAGGAGGAGAGCGACCCAGCAATCAGGGCCCGGCGTCTTAGCGCCTGTCACGCACGAGAGGATCTTCCCTGCGATCAGGCGCGCGAGCGATCCGTCCATCCCACCGCGGCGGCGGGGGCCATCCGCAGGCTCTCCGGACGCCTCCGACGGGGAGTCTCGGCCGCAGACGCCGGGGGAGCTGGGCCTCGCCGTCTTGGTGCCAACTCGGGCGGGGGAGCGGCCCCAGCGCTGCCCGCCGGTTGCGGTTACCTGCGCGGGCCAATCACTTGTCCGTCCCCCCATCCGCCTCCTTGGGCATAGCCCAGCCATGCCCAACGTTCTCGAAGAACACGGCCGTCCTCGGCGTGGGTGGACAGCTGGCGAACTACCCGGCTCGGTGGCAGGGCCGGACGGGCCGGGCCTCCAGGTCGGTGCCTGAACATCGCCTGTTACACGTGGGGTCGCAGTGGTGGGCCGCAGTCTTCGCGCAGCGGTTGGCCGGCAACGAAGGCCGCGCGGAGGCCCTGTCCCGGCGCTGCCCCATCGCCTACAGAAATGCCCCGGGCCCCGCGGGCGACCCTGCCCCACCCACTAGGCTGCGCGCGCTACGCTAGCGGAGCTCACACTGGGCTCTCCGGGACCGCCATCTTCCGGGGACAGAGCCACAAGATAAGGCGATGATCATGAGAGCTGACATCGAGCCGGCGCCGCCGGCTCCAGAATTCCGCGAGACCCTGCTGGACGGGGTCGACCACATCGAGTTCTACGTGGGCAACGCCCGGCAGGCGGCCCACTTCTACCGCTCCGCCTTCGGCTTCGACGTGGTCGCCTACTCCGGCCCTGAGACGGGGGTGCGGGACCGGGCCTCCTACGTGCTGCGCCAGGGCGATGTCCACCTGGTGATGACCGCGCCGCTCTCTCCAGACGGGGAGATCGCCGAGCATGTGCGCCTCCATGGCGATGGGGTGCGGGCGCTCGCCTTCCAGGTGGATGACGCCGCCGCCGCCTTCCAGGACGCGGTCGGGCGCGGGGCCAGACCGGTGTCCGAGCCGCATGTGATCGAGGACCAGCAGGGCGCCATCCGGCTGGCCACGGTCAAGACCTTCGGCGACACTGTGCATACCTTCGTCGAGCGCAACGAGTACGAGGGGGCTTTCATGCCGGGCTACCGGGCCGAGGTCAAAGGGGGAGTGGGCGCCGGCTTGCAGGTGGTCGACCACTGCGTCTGCAACGTCGAGCTCCACCGCATGGACGAGTGGGTCGACTGGTACAACCGGGTCTTCGGATTCGATGTCTTCCAGGAGTTCGACGAGAACGACATCGCCACCCAGTATTCGGCCCTGCGCAGCAAGGTGGTGCGCGGGGGTCGGGGGGGCAGCATCACCTTCCCCATCAACGAGCCGGCGAAAGGCCTTAAGCGCTCCCAGATCGACGAGTACCTGGACTACTATCACGGCCCCGGAGTCCAGCACATCGCCCTCCACACAGCCGACATCGTGGAGACGGTCGGCTGGCTCCGCCAGCAGGGCGCCGAGTTCCTAGCCGCGCCCAAGTCTTACTACGACACCCTGGGAGAGCGGGTGGGCGACATAGACGAGGACCTGGAGCGGTTGCGCCAGCTCAACATCCTGGTCGACCGTGACGAGCACGGGTACCTACTGCAGATCTTCACCCGTCCGGTGGAGGACCGGCCCACCCTCTTCTTCGAGGTGATCCAGCGCAAGGGTTGCCGGGGCTTCGGCAAGGGCAATTTCCAGGCCCTCTTCCAGGCCATTGAGCAAGAGCAGGAGGCGCGCGGCAACCTCTGACGAACTTCTTCACGTCCGGCGCCCGGAGCCGATGATGGCGGCCGTCCACCGCGATCCGGAGGGGCCCGCCGTGCGCGGGCCGCTGACAGTTGCCTCCGCCCGGCGGGAGATGATGGCCGCGGCGCCCCGGCTGACCCCAGAGGCGATCGCCGTTGGTGGCGCAGCGGTGGGGCGGGTGCTGGCTGAACCGGTGATCGCCTCTGTCCTGTTGCCCCCGTTTCCCAACAGTGCCATGGATGGCTACGCGGTCCGTGTCTCCGATATCCCCAAGGTCCCCTGGCGACTGCCGGTGGCTGGAGAGATGGCGGCGGGGATGGCACCGGGCGCGGTCGCCCTCCTGCCTGGGAGCTGCGCCAAGGTCATGACCGGAGCGCCACTGCCGACCGGGGCTGACGCCGTTGTCCCCTACGAGTGGACCGACCGGGGAACCACCGAGGTGCTCATCCATGAGCGCCCGCGCCGCAACAACGCGGTCAGGCGGGCGGGCGAGGACGTCTCGCCCGGCCAGCAGGTTCTGGCCGCCGGGCACCGCATCCGTCCCACTGACCTCGCTCCGCTGGCGGCCTCAGGGGCGGCGTTGCTCCAGGTGGGGAGGCGGCCGCGGGTTGCTCTGCTGACGACCGGCGATGAGATTCGGGCGGCTGGCAGCGACCTGATGCCAGGACAGATCTTCGACACCGCTGGGCCGGCCCTGGAGGGGTTGGTGGCGGCGGCGGGTGGTGAGCTCAGCTTTCGGGGTCGGGTCGGGGACGACCCTGGGAAAGTGCGCGAGGTGCTGTTGCAGGCTGCTGCCATGAGCGATGTCGTGGTCACGGTGGGGGGGGTTAGCCTGGGAGATCACGACCACGTCCGAGCCATCGTTGAGGAGCTGGGCGGGCTGCAGTTCTGGCGGGTGGCGATGCGCCCGGGAAGGCCCATCGCCTTTGGCGAACTTGCCGGCGCGGTCTTCGTGGGACTGCCCGGAAACCCCGTCTCCGCCTGCGTCACCTTCATCCTGTTCGGGGCTCCCACTCTTTTGGCGATGCAGGGTTCGGCGCGGCCAGAGCCCCCGACCGTGTACGCGGAGCTGCTGGAGGAGATCGCCAAGCCTGAGGGCCTGGAGACCTTTCATCGAGCCGCGCTGCGGCCGCGCCCAGGCAAGCTCCCCGGAGTCCGGCTGACCGGCAATCAGAGCAGCGGGGCCACCATCTCGCTGGCTAGGGCGGACTGTCTGTTGGTGCTGCCGGCACGGGGTGCCCGGGTCGCCCGCGGGGCGGTGCTTGAGGTGATCCCGCTGATCTGAGGGGGTCGTACAAGTAGCCACTGCTCGGCTGCGTCCCAGCCGGGAGGGCAGGAGAGGGTCGCATCCGGAGCGGGGCGGAGCTCACCGTCGGCAGCCCGATCAGAGCGCGAGGTCCACCTCCAGGCCGGACACCTCCGGCCCGAGCACTACCAAGCCGGCTTGGTTTGGTTCCCTGGGCCGGCCTCGTGCCTGAGTCCCCATCCGCCCAACCCCGTCAGGGCGCGAAGTGATTGGCGAGGGGTCGGCGGGGCGGTGCTGGTCCTGCAGGGGCGAGTGCTGCCGCCTGGTCTGCCTGGAACTGACGGCGAGGGCGGTTCAGTCCAGCTCCAGGTCCTCGCCCGCGCTCCCAGCGGCTCCCGCCGCCAGCTTCGCTTGCTCCAGCACCTGAACCCGTCCGTCACGGCTCTGGCCGGCCGCCGCTCGTCCCGCCAGGTAGGCGGCCAGGGGCGCAAACTGGCGGGCGCCGGAGGTGTGCGCGGCCTCGCCGGCCAGCTCCAAGACCAGCTTGGCCTCCTCAGGAGAGAGCACCGCGTCGCCCGCTTCCAGCGACTTCAGGTAGCGGTCAAACCAAGCGTTCAAGTGGGGCCTCCATTGTCCAGTCCGAGCGCGGCCAAGCGGGCCGCGTCCAGTTCCTCGGGCGTGTTGCAGTTGATGAAGGAGGTGGCGCCCGGGTCCCAACTCCGCCAGGTCGATTCTGCCACCTCCATCGTCCGCAGCCGCGTGATCGCCAGCCGTAGCGACACCCCGCGCTTACCAGGCAGCTGCTGGGTCTCCCGAAGTCGGATTGCCGCTCGGCGGCGGTAGACGGCGAAAAGCGGCTCGATCCGGCCCTGGTGAGATGCTGCTGTCAGCTCCGAGAGGGGATTCTGCAGTGCCAGTTCGATCAAACCCTGGGCGAGCGCGCGGGCCGGGAATGGGGTGTCCACCGCTACCGCCAGGACCAGCTCGGAGGTGGCCGCGGCTAGCCCCGCCACAAGGCCTCCCAGAGGGCCCGGGTACTCCGGGTCGTCCAGAACCCAGCGGCAGCCCAGGCCGTAGTTGGTGCTGGCCGCCAGCAGGCACTCGGTGGCAAGCGGCCCGAGGGCCAGCTGCACCCGGGCCACCATCGAGGGGCTCCCTTCCCCGGGGAAGGGGATGGTGGCCTTGTCGCGGCCCATCCGGGAGCTCATGCCGCCCGCCAGGATCAGCAGGGTGAGGGGCGCCCCGGCGGGGGACATGACGGGTCTCAGCCGGCCACCGGGCCGCCAGGCGCTCCCACCCGGTCGGGCCGGCTGTAGACGTTGCAGCGCTCTCCGCGCAGGAACCCGATCAGGGTGACCCCGAGTAGCTCTGCCGTCTGCACCGCCAAAGAGGACGGCGCTGAGATCGAAGCCACCAATGCCACCTGGGCGGCTGCCGCCTTCTGCACGATCTCGAATCCCGCCCGGCCGCTCACGACCATGGCGCTGTTGGTGAGGGGCAGGCGATCCTCTGCCAGGGCGCGCCCCACCAGCTTGTCAACCGCGTTGTGGCGGCCCACGTCTTCGGCGACCACCATGGAGCTGCCGTCCCAAGCGATCAGCCCGGCCGCGTGCAGGCCCCCGGTCGAGCTGAAGACGCGTTGGGACGCGGCCAGCATTTCGGGGAGGCGGAAGATGCGCTCGATTGGCCAGATGAAGTCGCCTTCGACGGGATCCTGGAATCTCTGGAGCGCCTCCAGGGTCGCGGCGCCACAGATGCCGCAGGCGCTGCTGGAGGGTAGGGCGCGCTGCCAGCCCAGGCCGCCGTCTGGCAGCGGGGCGCGCAGCTTGACGTCGACCAGATTCTCCGCCTCGGGGTCCAGCTCAAGCTCCAGTTGGGGGAAGTGCAGGTCGCGCTGGCCACTGGGAGCGATTCGGACCGAGGTGATCTCAGCGAGCCTGGCCACCACGCCCTCGGCGTGGAGCAGACCGAGGGCCAGCTCCAGATCCGACCCCGGGGTGCGCAGCAGGATCGCCAGCGGCTGGGAGTTGACCATCAGCTGGAGGGCCTCCTCGCGCGCCACCTCGTCGAACGCCGGGCCGACCGCGTTCCCCTGAATGCGCGAGATCTGGACCCGCTGCTGGCCGGTTCGGGACGGGGCCGGTTGCACGTCCATACCCCGATCCTACCCATCCCGTGGCGCAAGCGGCTGGTGTGCCCGGGTGCCGCTATTCGTCGTGGGGGCAGCTTCCCACCGGCTCCCCGTGGTGACAGCCGCAGCGATCCGAGGTCTCCTCCAGCAGCAGGTCGCCATCTGGGAAGTTCAGCCTCGGCCCCGGGTCCATGTCCGAGTGAGCCACCAGGCGGGCCCGCAGCACGTAGCAGACGCGGCCCCCACAGGAGGTAGCTGCCAGCATGTTGGGGTTGCCCGCCCGGACCAGGCGATCCGCCATGACGGCCGAATCCACATGGTCGATCCGGCGGTGGCCCACCGAGGTGTAGTACGAGCCCAGGCTCATGTCCATAGGGGCGCCGGGATCCCCAGCCAGGGCTGCTGCCACCACTTCGGGCACGCACCCCGCCCCCAGCTCGGTCAGCCTGCGAGTCAGGCTGCCGCCTGTGTCAGAGGCCAGCACGGGGGCGCTTCTCTGGGCCAGCAGCGGGCCGGCGTCGATGGCCCTGGCCACCCTCTGGAAGCTGACACCGGCCTCGCGCTCCCCGTTCACGATCGCCCAGTAGACCGGTTCCGGGCCGCGGTATTTTGGCAGCAGCGATGGGTGCACGTTGACCCAGCCCAACTCGGGGATGCCCAGGGCGCGCTCTCCCAGGATCTGGTCGAAGCTGGCGATCATGAACAGGTCCGCTCGGAGCCGCTCCAGGGCCACCAGCGAGTCGTACTCGTTGACCCTGGCTAGTCTCAGCAGGGGCACGCCGAGGTGGTCAGCCACCTGGCTGAGCGCATTCTCCCCGGCGATGGCGGGGTTGGCCCCCACGCTGGTGGCAATCCCGGCGATCTGCACCCCGGCGTCGATCAGGGCGAGCAGCAGGGCCAGGCTGAAGTCGGACGGGAAGCCGGCGAAGCCCACTCGAGGCCCGCCCCGAGGAGCCATGTGATCGCGGGCTCCCGGAAGCGGCGGGACTAGCAGGTCGGGGACCATGCGGAACTCGGACTTGGCCCACAACCAACTCTCCACCTCAGCCAGCCAGGGGCTGGAGGGCTGCGCGGTCGCGGTCGGGCCCGGGTGCAGCACGGTGACCATGGTAGCTGCCGCTCTCCAGCCGACATCGAACGGTCCGTCACCATTTCGTTGACCTGGCGCTACGCGGTTGCGGATCCAGGGTGTCAGACTCTCGGTCTAATGGCAGTAGAAGGCCGGGCGCGGAAGACCGGTAGCTCCGTCGCTCAGGGGATAGAAGATCTGGCCCAGTCCTGGGCCCATCTCGCCCGCGAGATGGCTCCCGAGGTACCTGAACTCCCGGCTGTGCTGCAGCAGGAGGTGGTCTCGCTCAACGTGGGGGAGATCACCGAGGATCGCCTCAACCAGGTCGCCCACGCGATCGTCCAGAGGGTTAGCGACGCCGGGTTCTCGGAGCAGGCCGCCGCGCTGCAGCGGCGGATGGGACGAGCCATGTACGAGCTGCTCCTACTGATCGCCACCGAGGAGGAGCTGCGCACCATGGGGATGCTGCTGGAGGCGTCGGCCCCTCCGGGCCCGGCGACACCTCCAAGTCCGGCGGCGCCCCCGCCCCGTCCCGCGGCGGTCCCGACCGCGGCGGCTCCTCCACTCCCGGCGGTGGCTCCCGCACCGCCTGCGCCAGCTCCGAACTCGGATCGTGTCGGCGGCGGGCAGGCTGCCTCAGGGCGGCCACCGGTCACCGCGCCGTCCACCGATCCCCAGCCTCTGACTGCTGGTCCGGCGTCCGCTGCGTCCCCAGCGCCAGTGGCGGTCCCTCCCCTGGCGGCACCGCCGGCGCCGGCCAGGGCGGCCACCCCAAGCGGCGCCTCACCCCTCAGTGCGCCGTCCACTGATCCCCAGCCTCGGAGTACGGGTCCGGCGTCCGCTGCGCCTCCATTGCCGGTGGCGGTGCCCCCCCTGACGGCGCCGCCGGCGCCGGCCAGGGCGGCCACCCCAAGCGGCGCCTCACCAACCTCGAGTGCGCCTGTCGCAGCTGGCCGTCCTGGGCCGGCGGCGGCGCCCACCCAGGGTGCTGTACCCGTGGCTGAGGCTGATCCGCAACTGTCGGCGCCCATGTTCACCCGGGTCGAGGCCCCTTCGGTGACCGCGCCGCCACCGGCCCCGGCCGCCGCGGAGGTAGCCGATGCGGAAGCTGGGCTGTGGGGTTTCGACCCGGCCGAGCGAGAGAGCCCGCCTGACGTGGCGGCCGGGTCGGCGCCACCACCGGTCGATCCCGTCGCGGTCGTGGGGGAGGCGGCTCTGGCCGTCGAGTCGCGCCCTGCCGGTTCCGCTTCGGGATCCTCCACCGCCGACACATCGCCGGCGTCGCCGCACGGCTGGACGGTGAGGCTATCGCCTCGGGCCGCGCGCGAGCGGGAGAGCCGGCTGCGCAAGCGGCTGGATGAGCTCCCGGCCCTGACCGATGCGATCGTCGCCCAGGTGCACGAGCAGCGCCGCGCCGTCTCGGACCGGGGGATGGCGCGGGAGGCGGTTCACGCCGCCTCCGAGCAGTCGGCGCCCAGCGAGCTCGCCGTGGCGGTTACGCGCATGGCCGAGCTGATCGATGGGCACCGGCTGACCGAGGCGGCGGCGCTGGCGCTGCGTGCCTCCGAGGCATTCCCGGGAGAGGTCGCAGCCGACCTGGCCTGCCGCGTCGGAGAGGCAGCCCGGCACTCCAAGGACGACGACCTGGCCACCCTGTGCTTCACGACCTCGGTACTGGCTGCCCCTCCTGGGGATCCCGCCTGCTGGCAGTTGGCCGGCATGGCCCTGGAGCGCAAGGACCCCCGCCTGGCCCCGATCTGGATGGAGTTCCTTGCCAAGCTCCTGCGGGCGAGGGGCGCCGACGAGGACGCCGTGGTGGTCTACCGCCAGCTCCTGAGCCTCACCCCAAGGCGTGAGGATGTGCGCGACATCCTGCGCCTCGCGTCGCTCACCGGCGTGCTTCCGGACTAAGGCCGTTTCACCAGCCTCACCCGGCGTCGGGGCCGCGCTCTGCCAATTTCCTGCTTGGGCACCACGCTGATGCTCCCGTCACTCTCCATCTCCACCAGGGTGGTGTCGGATACCCCGTCGACGCCGTGCTCACGCAGGGCCATCTCGGCTTCGTCGGGGTCCACCCCCTCGTGCTTGAGGGCACCGGGGATCCAGGCCCCGTGGCTGGCCAGGACGGTGGCGGGTGACTGCAGCAGGTGGCTGACGACCGGGCTCCGCAGACGCGCCCAGCCCACCCCCCAGTTGAGCAGGAAGAGGGTGCCGATGATGAGCAGGCCGCCCAGCAGGGAGCTGTCGGGGCCGGTCATGGCCGGCTGCACCGCGTTGGCCACGAGCAGCACCAAGACCAAGTCGAAGATGGTCATCTGGCCGAGTTCGCGCTTGCCGAACACGCGTAGCGCGATCATGAGCACCAGGTAGATGGCTATGGAACGCACCACCAGGTCCCATGGCGCGATCGCAAGATGGGTCAGATCCACAACGATCCTCCTTGGATGAGACAGCGGCGGCGGGGTCTTCTCCCCCGCTTGGGGCAATCCTGCCTGAACGGGCGGGCGAGCGTCTCCATTCGATCCCTGTGTGGATGACACCGAGGTGAGCGACTCGGCGCCGAGGCGGCCGCTGGTAATAGCCCATCGTGGGGCGTCGGGCACCCTCCCTGGCAATAGCCTGGAGGCCTTTGAGAGGGCGGTCGCCGTCGGTGCCGACATGATCGAATTCGATGTCCGCCGTTCCGCCGATGACCAGTTGATTGTGTTCCACGACGCCGAGGTAGCCCATCGGCCGGTGGGCCGGTTGACTCGACAGGAAATCCTCGGCTTGACCGGCCTCCTGCCCCCGCTGCTGGACGAGGTGCTGGAGCTGACCCGGGGCAGGGTCGGCCTCGACGTGGAGCTGAAGGAGAGCGGAGTGACCAATCGGGTTGTCCGTTCGGTGGCTGCCGGGGCGGATCCTGAGACCGCCGTCTTGAGCTCCTTTCTGGAGGAGGTAGTGGCAGAGCTTGCCGACCTCGCGCCTGGGTTCGGGCGGGGCCTGATCGTGGGCAGGCAGACGATCGCGATGGGCCGTCACAGCGCCGTGGCGCGGGCGCTGCGCTCGCGGGCTACCCACCTGATCTTGCAGCGAGGGCTGGCCCGCGAGCGGGTTCTGAAGTCGGCGGCTGGCCAAGGGCTCACGGTGTTTGTCTGGACCGTCGACGACCGGAGGTCGCTGGCTCGCTACCTCGGCAACCCTCTGGTCCAGGGGGTTGTCACGAACCTCCCGGAACGCGCCCTGGCCCTGCGCGGCTGATTCCGCCAGGCGAGCTGGTCTGGAGCCGCGATCTCACTCACTGACCGCGTTGGTCGTCGCTCGCCCGGCTGGATCAGTGACCCCGATGGGGCGGGCGAGCTTGGGTTCTGGACGGGTCACTGCGGGCGCCGGGTGCCGACCCCTGTTTGTCCCCAGTTGGGCCCTGAGCGGGAGCCGGACGTGGGGGAGGCGGACACCGAGTTCGTTTGTTCGTGATGGGTTGGGGACACCCGGGAGGTGGGTTTCGTCTGGGGCCAATGTGGCCCTGTCGTGAGCTGATTAGAGGACTCTCATTCGTTGCTCATGGGGCGGTCAAGGTCGCGGTCTAGGCTCAGCTTGAGATGCTAAATTCCAAGCGCCGGTGGGTGGCGGTGATGGCCTCGGCGGGTGGGCTGATGGCGGGCGGGGCAGTGGCGCTGGCGCGCGCCCCGGGAATGCCAGCCCTGGCGGCAGGGCGTTCGGCTCCCTCGACCCTGGCGCAGCTGGAGCAACATCTCCGCGAAGAGCAGCTGGCGCTGCAAGCCCAGACCAGCCAGGTGGCCGCCACCAAAAAGGCGCTCGCTGCCGAAGCCGCCCAGCTCACTGCCGAGGCTGCCAAGCTGAGACTGGCCGCGGCTCAAGCTCCTCCCGCCACCCACACCACCACCGGCGCCTCCGGAGGCGGTGATGGTGGAGGGTCGGGCGGTGACAGCTGAGTGGCAAGCAGCCGCACAGCGGTCGACTGAGGGCCGGCGGCGCGCGCGCCGCCGGATCACTCCGTGGGCGGCTGGCATGACCGCCACGGTCGCGGCTGTCGGCGCCCTCGGTTGGGTGGCGCATGAGGCCACCGCGGTCGGACCCAAAGGTGGCAGCCGGGCCAGCCTGAGCCGGGCGCTGGGCCAGGATGAGACCAGGCTGGCCGCGTTGGAACGCACGACGGCCGCCGAGCAACGTCGCCTGGCTGCCTTGGGCGGCGCCCACGCCCTGGTGCTGCCGGCTCTGCCGCCGCCTCCCGCGCACGCTACCACGGGTGCATCTGGTGTCCCTTGAGCCGGGCGCTGGCGAGGTGATCAGCCGGGTCCGAGCCATGGCCACGGACATCACGGTCCGGGCGGTCGGCGGCACCGACGACATGGCCGAGCGGCTGGGGCCGACGTTGGCGGTTTTCTCCGCGGTGGAGGCCAGCTGCACCAGGTTCGTCGCCACCAGCCCACTGATGCGGGCCAACGCCAGCCCCTACCGGTGGCACCGGTTGCCGCCACTTTGCTTTGCGGCGATGGTTGAAGCTGATCGCGCCTACCAACGCACCTCGGGGCGATTCGACCCCCGGGTGCTGGTCGACCTGCTGCGCCTCGGATACGACCGGTCGCTCCCGTTTGCGAGCGGCCCTCTGGCGCTCGCCGGCCCGCGACCGCAACGCCGACGGATCTTCAGCCCGTGGCGTCCCCGCTTTCGGGGCAGCTCCGGGGAGGTTCTGCTGGGACGGCACCCAGTTGACCTGGGCGGGATCGGCAAGGGGCTGGCCGTCCGCTGGGCCAGCCGGACTCTGGCGCGGCTAGCCCCAGATCACCTGATCGAGGCGGGCGGGGACTGCTACTGCTCGGGTCGCGCCCCCGATGGGGGCCCGTGGAAGGTCGCGGTCGAGGACCCCACCGGAGGAGCGACGCCCGTCGCCGTCCTGGCGCTCACCGACCGCGCCTGCACCACCTCATCGTTGCGCCTGCGCCGATGGAAGCTCGGTGGTGAGCCGGTGCACCACTTGGTAGACCCTCGGACCGGCAGCCCAGGCGGCACCGGTCTGCTGGCGGTCACGGTGGTTGGCCATGACCCGGCAGTTGCCGAGGTTTGGAGCAAGGTGGTGTTCTTGGCGGGAGCCCGCGGAGCTCCCGGACTGGCAACCCGGAAGGGACTCGCCGCCCTGTGGGTGGGCACCGGCGGCGATCTCGGCATCAGCCCAACCATGCGTCAGTACGTCCAGTGGCAAGTGAAGTCGGCGTGACCAAGGAGACTTCGCTGAGGCCCACTGTGGCCTGGCTGAGGCACCGCGCCTGGGTGAGCATCGGGCTCACGGTCCTTCTCGCCGTGGCGGGGCTGGTCATCGGCGAGATCGCAGCCGCCCTGGCGGCGCCGAGCCTTCGGGACCGGATGCTGCCGTGGATTGTCGGGCGTGGCCTCGGCATCGGTGCCTACCTCGATCTCACCCTTGTGGTCCTGCTCGGCATCTGGTTCCGCCACCCCTGGCGGGTGCGTCGGCCCGTGCTCCATCCAGCCATGCTGATCCGTGGCCATTCGGCTCTGGCGGTGGCCTGTGCCGTCCTGGTGCTGGGCCACGTGGTCGCGATGGTCGCGGACAGCTACGCCCGGGTGGGTTGGGTGGGGGCCCTGGTGCCTGGCGAGTCCGGCTATCGGGGCTTCGCGGTGGCCCTGGGAACGCTGTCCATGTACGTGGGAGCGGTGGTCGGACTCAGCGCGCGCCTGGCCGGGGTCTTGGCGGGACGGTGGTGGCTCCCACTTCATCGTCTGGCGCTGGTCGCATTTGGGCTGGGCTGGGCTCACAGCGTGCTCACCGGCAGCGACCTCGCCGCGCTGCGGCCAATGTTCGCCATAACCGGCACCATGGTGCTGCTCCTGGCGGCCTCCAGTAGGTTGGCGGCTGGTCCCAAGGTCCCCGGCCGGGGCCAGATGGCGAGTCACAGCGGGAGTGGCGCATGACAGCTGTCGCCAACCGCAGGCCCCTGACTTGGGAGATGGCAGCTGGGAGCAGCCACGCCCTGACGACGGGGGTGGGGGATGCGGGGACGGTCCTGCTGGCCGGGCCGCCGGCGGCCGCGGGCGCCGAGTCCCTCGCATCCCATCTGCTCCGACTCGGAGCGCTGCCCGCCGGGGCCAAACGTCCGGCCTTCATCCTGAAGGTGGTCGCGGACAGTGGCCTGCAAGGGCGGGGAGGGGCGGGGTTCCCGGTCGCCCGGAAGATGGTCGCTGCCGCCGCCGGCAGGGGGAAGTCACTGCTGGTGGTGAACGGATCGGAGAGCGAGCCCGCAAGCCGCAAGGATTGGACCCTGCTGTGTCTGCGCCCACACCTTGTGCTGGACGGGGCGGCACTCGCGGCGGCCGCTATCGGCGCCAATTCGGCCGTGATCCAGCTGCACCGGGGAGCGGCCGCACCGTCCGCAGCCCTCCTGCAGGCGCTTGAACAGCGCCGTGCGGCCGACCTGTCAGATCCCCGCTTCACGATCAGCTTTGGGCCCGCTCGGTACGTGGCGGGGGAGTCGAGCGCGATCCGGGCCTTCCTCGCGGGTGGCCCGGCCAAGCCCGCGCCGCGAGGGGGTCTGGGCCACGGGTTCGGCTCGCCGCCGCTAGTCCAGAACGTTGAGACGCTGGCTCTCCTGGCCCTTGTTGGCCGGTATGGCGCCGACTGGCTTCGGGCTTTCGGGACCGGCGCTTCGCCGGGGCCGACCCTGGTGACCCTGGCCGGCGCGGTGGATCACCCGGGACTGGTTGCGGAGATGACGGGGCCCACGGCACTCTCCAACGTTCTCACCAGATGGGGTGGGCTGGCAGGCGCTCCTCGCGCGGTGTTGTTTGGGGGGTATGCCGGCACCTGGTGCGATGGCCGGCAGGCGTGGGGCCTGGACCTCAACCGGGAGTCGTTGGCCACAGCTGAGATCGCCTTTGGTTCGGGTTTGGTTGGGGTGCTCCCTTGGGACGCATGTGGTCTGGCGGAGACCGCTGGCTTGCTCAACTACCTGGCCCAGGAGAGCTCCGGTCAATGTGGCCCCTGTGTCTGGGGGCTGCCGCGACTGGCCAAGGAGATGGCTGACCTGGCGTGGGGCCGGGTGGCTTCCCGGGACGTGCGCCGGATGGCGCGTATGGCCACGGAGTTGGCCGGTCGGGGCGCCTGCCACCACCCGGACGGAGCGGTCACTTTGTTGGCAAGTGCCCTGACGGTGTTCTCCGACGAGGTGGTCCATCACCTCCGACAGGGCCCCTGCGCCCGCTCAGGCCGCGGCCCGGTCTTCCCTATCCCGGAGCGCCCCGACCCGGCCTGGCGATGACCTACCAGCTGAAGGTGGACATGGATCGATGTCAGGGCCATGGCATCTGCGCGGTGCTGGCCGGGGACTTGGTCGACCTCGATCAATGGGGGTTTCCGGTGATCACCTCAGATCCCTTGTCTGAGCCAGCGCAGCTGCGCCGGGCCCGTTGGGCGGTGGCGGCCTGCCCCGCTCGAGCGCTTCAACTCGAGTCGGCGCCGGTCACCACCTCAGAGCGTAAGCGCTGAGGTCCGGTCGCGCCGCGCCCGAGCGGCCAGCGACCCGGCTGAGGCCCCCATCCGCCGCCGACTCCACTCTCCCCTGGTCCGATCGGCCGAGAAGGTGCGTCGGATCGCACTTTCGGCGGGTCCGCGCTCAGGGCGGTGGTCGGGATCGCCACTGACACTGTCCCGGCGCCACCTCGCCCGGACAGACGGGTATCGGGGTGAACATCCGCCGCCGCCGGGCCCAAGGCTCGCTCGCGCCGCGCGGCACCTTGCGTCTCGAACACAAGTTTGGTACATTTGTTCGATGACTGGCCCAAGTCGCTGGACACCGGTGCCGGACCGCCTTCCCGCTTCGTGGAATGAGGTGGTCGACAGTCGCGCGGTTCAGGAACTGGTCGTGCTGGACCGGGAACTGCCCGCTCGACCCGCCCGGTATGCACCGATGCCTGATGGGCTTCATCCTCGACTTACAGCGGGGCTCGGACGGCGGGGAATCAGCAACCTCTACTCCCACCAGGTGAGCGCGGTCGAGCTGGCCCTGGCCGGGCAGAGTCTGGCGGTGGTCACGCCCACCGCCTCTGGCAAGTCGCTGTGCTACCTCCTGCCGATCCTGGATTCGGTGATCCGGGATCCGGACGCCACGGCGCTGATGCTGTTTCCCACCAAGGCTCTGGCTCAGGACCAACTCCAGGAATTGCGCCAGCTCAGCGACGCGGTCGAGCTGGAGTTGCGAACCTTCACCTACGACGGCGACACTCCGCCCGGCGCCCGCAGCGCCCTGCGCCAGGGCGGGCAGGTGGTGCTCAGCAATCCCGATATGCTGCACAGCGGCATTCTGCCCCACCACACCAGTTGGGTCAGGCTCTTCAAGGGCCTTCGGTTTGTGGTGCTGGACGAACTTCACACCTACCGGGGCGTGTTCGGTAGCCATGTGGCCAACGTCATCCGCCGACTGGAACGCATCTGCGCCTTCTATGGGGCGAGCCCCACCTACATCTGCTCCTCGGCCACCATCGCCAACCCGGGCGAGCTGGCGGCTCGGCTCCTGGGCCGGCCGGTGACTCTGGTCACGGACAATGGCGCTCCGGCCCCGATGCGGCGACTGGTGATAGCCAATCCTCCGGTGGTCGAACCGCGGCTGGGTATCAGGCGCAGTGCCAGCCTGGAGGCCCGCAAGATCGTGCCTCAGCTCGTGCGAGCCGGCTCCCAGACAATCGTCTTCGGGCAGACCCGCCTTCAGGTGGAGCTGCTGCTCAACTATCTCGATCGCGAGCTTCAAGCGGACGGACGCGGGCTGGGAGTAGCCCATGGCGGTGCGGTGCGGGCCTATCGGGGGGGCTATCTGCCTTTGGAGCGCAGGGCCATCGAGGCCGGTTTGCGATCTGGGGCAGTGCGGTGCGTGGTGGCCACCAGTGCCCTTGAGCTCGGCATCGATATCGGCCGTTTGGACGCGGCGGTGCTGGTCGGTTACCCCGGCACCATCGCCAGCCTATGGCAGCGCCTGGGGCGAGCCGGCCGCCGCGAGGGCGCGGCCCTGCAACTCCTGATCACAGGGGGAGGGCCGCTGGACCAGTTCATCGCCAAGCACCCCGAGTTCCTGCTCGAGCAGTCACCGGAGCGGGCTTTCGTGGATCCCGACAACCTCTTGATCCTGGCTGGTCACCTGCAGGCGGCCATCTTCGAGCTGCCGATGCGGGCGGATGAGACATTCGGGGGTGGCGACCTGGGCGGACTACTCGAGGTGTTGTCTGAGGATGGCCTGATCCACCAGGCGAACGGCAGCTGGCACTGGGCCTCGGACGCCTTCCCTGCCGACGCCATCAGCCTGCGCACAGCGGGAGCGAGCAACGTGGTGATCATGGACACATCGACCCCGGGTGACTCCGCATCGCAAGGACCCCAGGGCACGTCGGCCGGAAGCGGTGGCGGCCGTTCCGGGGCTGGCTCCCGCGTGGTTGGCGAACTGGACGAGTGGTCGGCTCCCCTGCTGGTGCATGACGACGCGATCTACATGCACCAGGGCCGCCAGTACCACGTCGAGCGGCTGGACTGGGAGGAGCACAAGGCCTACGTCCACCCGGTCTCGGTCGACTACTTCACCGATGCTGACCTTCGAGTCAATCTCCAGGTGCTGGACTGCCTGGCTGGCCCGCTGACAGATTCTGGCCAGGCCACCGCCAAGGCCCATGGAGAGGTGAGGGTCAGCGTACTGGCGGCGATGTACCGCAAGATCAAGCTGCTGACCCATGAGACGGTTGGGGCGGGTCCGATCCGGGTCCCGGAGCGGGATCTGCAAACCACCGCCTACTGGTGCTCCTTCGATTCCAGGCTGACGGCCGGGTTGACCGGAGCCGAGGTGGGCCTGGAGGGGATCGGGCACATGATGGGCCAGGTCGCCTGCCTGGTGGCGATGTGCGACCGGCGGGATCTCGGCGTGGTCACCCAGGTCCGGGCCTCTCTCGCGGCCATCCCGGGGCGGGAGGCCTCCCCCAGCCAAGCCGAGGAGTTCGTGGCCGGAGCGAGGCCCCGGGCCGCCGGACCGGTGGCGGGGTTTCTGAACGACTCCCCCTGCGTCTTCATCTACGACGTGCACCCGGGGGGTGTGGGCCTCAGCGCCCGGCTCTTCGATCTCCATGTCGACTTGCTTCAGGGGGCGGCGGCTCTGATCCGAGAGTGCGACTGTGCGCTCGGGTGCCCGGCCTGCGTCGGCCCCGTCTCCGGCGTCGAGGATGGCGCCAAGCAGGCTGCGCTCACCATGCTGGAGGCGGCCGGATGGTGACCTCGGAGTTGCGGCTGCGACTGGGCGCCCTTCAGGGCGACCCGCGCCTGGGCCTGTCGCCAAGGGTTCCTGCAGTGCAGATGTCGGCCAGGCCAGTCCTTGACGAGGAGGGCCGATCGGCAGGCTTCCGGCAGCTGGGATTTGACTGGGACGGGCATCGCGGGTTACTGGTGCGGAGCTTGGACCTGTCGACGGCGGATCTGGGGATCTCGGCGGATCTACTTTCGGCTGATCGGCTGCCCAACCTCTCCGAGGTGGTCCCGAAGGTCCCCACCACAATCACCTGCTTCGACCTGGAGACGACCGGCCTCCAGCGAGGCACGGGCACCGTGCCGTTCCTGTACGGCTGGGCGGTGATCACCGGCGACAGGGTGCACTTCGAGCAGTGGCTGCTCACCCAGCTCGGTCAGGAGGCGCCGCTGGTGGAGGCGGCCGTCCGCCAATTGCGCGCCACAGACCTGCTGGTTACCTACAACGGAGCCAGCTATGACCTTCCCTTGTTACGGACCCGGATGGTGATGGCAGGAGTGGACCATGCCTGGCCCGCCACCCCGCACCTTGATCTGCTTCCGCTGGTGCGGAAGCTGTTCCGCCATCGCCTCGATCGGTGCAGCCTGCGGCGGGTGGAGGAGAGCGTGCTCGGCCTGAGTCGCGACCACGACCTGCCGGGCCGCGAAGCACCCGAACTTTACTGGCAGTTCCTGCGCTCGGGGGACCCACTCCCGCTGGCGGCGGTGCTGGAGCACAACCAGCAGGATGTGCTCTCTCTAGCGCGCTTACTGGAGCGGCTGGTGCGCCATGTTGACCTGGAGGGGCCGCATCCCAGCGACTGGCTAAGCCTGGGCAGGTTCATTGAGGCCAGGGGCGACCTCAGCGGAGCCGAGGGCGTCTACCGAAGGGCCGAGAGGTGCTCCCCACCGCCACTGGATCGGGCGGCGGCCTTGAGGAGAGCTCGGCTGCTCCGGCGCCAGGGTCTGGAGGATCAGGCGCGACAGGCGTGGTCGTCAATCTGGGAGCGCTGGCACGATCCGGAGGCGGCGGAAGCGATGTGCATCGATCTGGAGCACCACCAAAACGATCTCGGCGGAGCGCTGGAGTTGGCACGGGAGGGGTTGAGGTCGGCACCCGTCGGATGGGACCAGCGCTTCGCGCGCCGAATCTGGCGGCTCCAGAGCAGGCTCGGTCCGACCGGACCAGCGGGGCCGAGCGCAGGGGCGCGGCCGGTCGGCCGGCCCTGGTCGGGGTGGCTGCCTGGGGGCGAGTCCTACGAGGCCTGGATCGCAATCCGGCGAGGCGGCGATCCGGCCCGGGCCATGGGGGAGCGGCGGTTGGTTCGATCCCCGGCGGTGGGGCGGTAACCGGACTTTCGGAGTCGGGCCGA
Organism: bacterium; assembly: GCA_021802115.1. The sequence continues at coordinate 160,455 of JAKABA010000001.1, forward strand.
CGCCCCCCCAGCACAGCGGCCGGACGCTCTCACAGCACGGGCGCGGAGTGAGTGCCGATGAAGTCGCCGGCCGCCACCTCCCCAGTCGTCACCGGAGACTGGGTCCCGTCTGGTTCCAACGGTCGGAGAGCGGCCACCCCGGCGGTCGGCTCGCCCGCCAGAAGCGGCCTGGCGGCGTTCCGCAGCCAAGGGACCAGGGCGGCCAGGGGACAGTGACTGTAGCTTTTTGCCCTCGCGCGGCTCTGACCCTGGAGGCCGGTGGGGCAAGGGCCAGTACACGCCTGACCGGGGGAGCTCGACTCGGCTCCTCACCCTACAGTGGGAGCCTATGGCTGCAATCCGGTAGAATGCCGCCAGGCTCAGGCCGGATCGTCGGGCGCAGCTTCGATGGGGCTAGGCCCGAGGAGCGGAGGTGAGCCGAGATCGCGGGAGTGGCTCAGTGGTAGAGCGTCTCCTTGCCAAGGAGAAGGTCGCGGGTTCGACCCCCGTCTCCCGCTCCCCTTCGGCCAGGCGAGGCCCGTCACGGCGCTCGCGGAGCTGCCCAGCCCGCTTGAGCAGAGTGATGTTCAGGGGGTGAACCAACCGCCAAGCAGCAGGGAAGCGCTCCACTTGCTGATGTTGCGACCCCCAGCGAGGGGAACCCGTCACCGGGGTGCGGAGGAGTCTGGCCCCGCACCGCGGGACGACCGATGGCGTTCGCGGCGACGTGCCGTGCCACCGTTTGCGAGGGCTGGACCGGGCCGCCCCGCAGCCCCTGGGCTTCGCATGACCGCGGAGACCCGGCGCCAGCAGCCGAGCCTGCGGACCCGGCCCGCAGGAGGCGCCGAATGACCACAGGCGCCTTGCTTGCGCATTGGCGGTGGCGCTGCGGAGCGTGGCTGGGCGTCCCCCGACAACGGGGCGTCGGGCGAGTTCCGCCTCCGTCCGTCCCGAAGGGTGGCGATGATGGCCGTCCAAGGCGGCGCGGCGCTGGTGCCGATTGTCTCCCCGCGTCGCGACCAGATCCTCTGCGGATTTCCTTTCTTGACAAGTTGTGCGCCACAACTTATGCTGCGGCGGGTCGTTAGACGGCGGGCCGCGAGGGCCCGCTCCACGGGAGGTGTGAAAGGCGAGGCGGAGTTTCGGACGGGGCCAACGGGGCCATCCGCGGGCCGGTCGGCACGGTAGAGGCGGCTCTTGACCCGGGGTGATCGACGCCGCGGGGACGGCCTGATGGGCACACGGTCAAGCGGTATCGGACTGAATATTGGACCTAGGTGGAGGGACTCTGGATGGCTCTAGAAAGCAAGGCGGCTGGTGGGGCCGCATTCTTCGGGAGGCGAACGACTTGGATGGGTCTGCTCGCCGCAGTTGGCCTGATCACCGCAGCTTGTGGCTCGACCACGGGTACCAAGGCTCCGGCAAAGTCACCATCCAGTGTGACGGTGCCCAACATCAGCGTCACGTCCTTCAATCTCAGCTTCTCGACCATGGCCCAGCTGAAGGGCCTACAGGCCGCGGGCAAGGGCCTGGTCGGCGTGATCCTGCCGGACACCACGTCCTCCACCCGCTACACCGAGTTCGACGCCCCCTATCTTGCCAAGGCCTTCCAGATGGCTGGGTATTCGCCTTCGCAGTACTCGATTACCAACGCTCAGGGGAGTGACGCCACCGAGCTCTCGATGGCCGAATCGGACATCACCAGGGGTGCCAAGGTCCTGGTCGTGGACCCGCTCGACAGCACGGTCGCCAGCGAGATCCAGGCCTATGCCTCATCTCACGGGGTCGCCTTGATCAGCTACGACCGGGCCACCTTCGCCGGCACCAACACCTACTACGACAGTTTCAACAACTTCAAGGTCGGCCAGCTCATCGGTCAGGGCTTCGAGGCCTGCGTCACCGCCTGGGGAGTCAAGAGCCCCCAGGTGTGGGAAGTCGACGGGGGCGAGAACAGTGACCCCAACGCGATCTCATTCGCCCAGGGCTACAACTCGGTGATCTGGGGCACCAAGACGACCCCGCTCACTCCGCCCAAGACCAACAGCCTCGGCTACAACCTGGTCGGTGACCAGGTCACCCTCAGCTGGGACGTCGCCACCGCCGGCACCAACTTCGCTCAGGCGCTGACGGCTCACCCCAGCATCAACGCCGTGGTGGTCGCCAACGACGAGATGAACGCCGCGGTGGTTCAGGACCTGAAGAACAAGGGCGTCAAGCCCTTCACCGTCCCGACCACGGGGCAGGACGCCACCCTCACCGGGGCGGAGAACATCCTCAGCGGCTACCAATGTGGGACCGTCTACAAGCCGATCTACCTGGAGGCCCAGGATGCGGTCGCCATGGCCACCATCCTGCGGGCTGGCAAGGCGATTCCTTCCAGCCTGGTCAACGCGACCACGGTCGACCCGGCCAACTCCAGCATCACCGAGCCGGCCTCCCTGCTGACTCCGGAGTGGGTCACTCCCTCTAACATGCAGGCGACTCTCATCAAGGACAACTTCATCCCCGCGCCGGCGCTGTGCTCGGCCGTGGGCCAGAGCGTCTGCACCAAGTACGGCATCAGCTGACGCAGCAGCCCTGAAACCTCGAATCTAGATGGGGGGCCGCACCACCTGGTGCGGCCCCCCAGATCTATGTCGCGCAGACGGCTAGGAGGAAGGCACGTGACTCGTTCGGGTTCTCAGGCGGGGAGTCGGCGTCCATGACCATGGCCGATCTAACATCACCCGTCGCGTCGGCAGTCGCTTCCGAAGTCCCCCTTCTGCGCCTGCGTGGCATCGACAAGCACTTCGGGCCGGTGCAGGCCCTGTTCAAGGTCGATCTGGAACTTCCCTCGGGCCAGGTAACCGCCCTGTGCGGGGACAACGGGGCCGGCAAGTCGGTGCTCACGCGCTGCATCGCGGGGATCTACCAACCGGACCATGGGGAGATGTTCTGGGAAGGCCGCGAGGTCCACATCCATGGGCCCCGTGATGCCGCCGCCCTAGGCATTGAGGTGGTCTATCAGGACCTGGCTCTGGCCGACAACCTCGACATTGTTCAGAACATGTTCCTGGGGCGGGAGCGGGTGCACCGGATGTTCATGGACGAGGACTCCATGGAGCGGTCGGCGGCCGAGACTCTGGCCAGCCTGGGGGTGACCACGGTGCGCTCCATTCGCCAGCCGGTGGCCTCCCTGTCCGGCGGTCAGCGCCAGGCGGTGGCAGTGGCCAAGGCGGTGATGTGGAACTCCAAGCTGGTCGCCTTGGATGAGCCGACCGCCGCCCTCGGGGTGGTCCAGACCCGCATGGTGCTCGACCTGGTAGCTCGGTTGAAGCAGCACGGGCTCGGGGTGATGCTGATCAGCCACAACCTCAACGATGTCTTCGAGGTCGCCGACCGCATCGCGATCCTGCATCTGGGCCGCAAGGTGGCCGAGGGCCCGGTCGCCCAGTTCGATATGCAAAGCGTGGTTGATTACATGACCACCGGGAAGTCGGCCCGCCATGCGCCGTCCTGAGCGATTCAGGGGAGACTGTCCAGATGGCCAAGACTGAGGATGAACTGAGTCATGAGTCGGTGGAGGACGGTGCCGCCCAGGGCCCCTTGGTCGACCTCACCGCCGCCGCCGTGGACGCCGTCCCGCCGGAGATCGTCGCCGAGTCGCTGGGCCAGTACGCCCGCGCCTGGCTGACTCGGATCGCCAGCGGCGACACCGGGGTGCTGCCGGTGGTTCTGGCCCTGGTGGTGATCGCGGTCGCCTTCGAGGTCTGGACCCAGGGACTTTTCCTGTCACCGGGCAACCTGGTGAACCTGTTTATCGAGAGCATGATTTTCATGACCTTGGGTATCTCCGAGGTCTTCGTGCTCCTCCTTGGCGAAATTGACCTCTCCACCGGCTACATCCTGGCGGTGGGGGCCGCCATTGCCGGGATCATGGTGCAGAAGCCGGGAATGGACTGGCCCTGGTGGCTGGTGATCATCGCCACCATCGTTCTCACCGGCTTGACCGGCGCCGTCTGGGGGACCCTGGTCTCCCGTCTGCACCTGCCGTCCTTCGTTGTCACCCTGGCCGGCCAGCTGATCATGTGGGGAGTGATGCTGGTCATCCTGGGGAATGCGGGGGTGGTCTCGATCTCCAGCTCCATTCTGGTCAACCAGCATGTGCTCTACGAGATCGTCAACGGCAACATCCCGCCGCTGGCGGGCTGGATCGTGCTCGCGGTCATCGCAGGCACCTTCGCGGGCCTCTTCTGGACCCGCGACGCGAGTCGTCGCAGGCGGGGGCTGGTGGCACCGCCGCCCGGCCTCACCGTGCTGAAGATCGCGTTCCTGGTGGCCGCCGGAATCGCCGTGGTGGCCATCTGTAACGTCAACCGCGGCTCGGCGACATCACTCGTACAGGGCGTTCCGTGGGTGGTGCCGATCGTGTTCGTGGTGGTCATCATGTGGACCCTGCTCCTGCAGCGCACCCAGTTCGGCCGCTACGTGTATGCCATCGGCGGCAACCCCGACGCGGCCCGGCGCGCCGGAATCAGCCTGGTCAAGGTCCGCACCTGGGCCTTCATCCTGACCGGAGCCACCGCCGGCTTCGCCGGAATTCTGTACCTCTCCTGGCAGGGCGGCACCTCCACCAACGTCAACGGCGGCCAGTACGTTCTCTATGGCATCGCGGCCGCGGTCATTGGTGGCACCAGCCTCTTCGGAGGTCGGGGCAAGGTGGCTCATGCGGTCCTCGGGGGCCTGGTCATCGGGGCCATCTATAACGGCCTCTACCTGCAGGGCGTCCAGGTGCAGTGGCAGCTGATCGCCACCGGCCTGGTCTTGGTGGGTGCTGTCCTCATCGACACGCTCTCACGCCGGGGGACGTTGTCGGGGAGTTCGCTCCGGATCTGAGTGCCATGAAGCAAGGGCGACCGAGGAGCAGGTTGGACGGTGCCCCGCACCGGCCGGAGGGTTGGCCTGACGCGGTACCGGTGGCCGTGACCTGGAGGCGCGTCATCTGCTGGCGCCTATCCGGTGCCCGGCGGAACTCTCCACGTCGGCGGCCAGGGCGCGCCAGGTTGTCCAGTTGGTAGCGGGCGCCGAAGGCTGGCTCATCCCGGGGCTGCCCACTGATCAAGGGCGCCCGGCCAGAGCTGGCACCAGGTTGGGCTCGGATCCCGGCCTCAGCTGATGGCGAGAACGGAGCGGGGAGCCACCCAGGAGGCGGTGCGCCGCCACAATCTGGCGACCCTGCTCGGGCACCTGCACCGTTACGGGCCGACCTCGCAGGCGCGGTTGACCAAGCTGCTGGGCCTGAACCGCGCCACCATCGGAGCTCTAGTCGACGAGCTGGTCGACCGCAGCCTGGTCGCTGAGGCGGCGGAACCGGAGCGCGGGAACAGAGGCCGTCCGTCCAAGGTGGTGGCGGTGCGGAGCGACACCATCGCGGTGGTCGCCGTGGAGATTGGAGTGGACGCGATCCGGCTGGCCCTGGTCAGCCTGGGCGGCCTGGTCATCGACAGCGATGGCGCGACCCTGTTGACCGACGCTGATCGCGAACTTGACTTGGTGGTTGAGGTTGTCGCTGAGCTGGCAACCCGCCTGATGACAAGGTCGCTCGGGGCGCGCATCCCGGTCGGGATGGGAGTGGCGGTGCCGGGGGCGGTCAGCCCGGGTGGCAGCATGGTCAACTTCGCCCCCAACCTCGGGTGGCGCTATGTGCCTCTGGGGGAGCGCCTTCAGAACGCCCTGGGTGGTGAGATCGTGGTGCGGGTTGGCAATGACGCCAACTTGGGAGCGATGGCGGAGCACTCCAGGGGGGTCGCCAGCGGAGTCAACGATCTCGCCTACCTACATGCCGAGGTGGGGGTAGGAGGAGGCATCATCACCGCCGGCCAGATGCTGGAGGGATCCCGCGGTTATGGGGGTGAGGTCGGCCATATGCAGGTGAACCCCTACGGCATTGCCTGCCACTGCGGCGCGCGGGGCTGTTGGGAGACAGAGGCCGGAGAGGGTGCTCTGGTCCGGCGGGCAGGGTTGCCGGCCGGCGGCCAGGGAGCCGTGGATCTGGTGCTGCAGCGGGCGCGCGATGGCGACGCCACATGTGTCACGGCCGTGGAGACCACCGCCCGTTGGATCAGCGCGGGGCTGGTCAGCCTGGTCAACTCGCTCAACCCCGAGATGCTGATCCTGGGGGGGATGTTCGAGGACATCCTCGAGCTGGCCAAGCCAACTCTGGTGGAACAGCTACGGATCGGGGTCTACGACTCGGAGCAGCTGCCGGTGGCAGTGGTCAGACCCAAGTTCGGGCGCGAGGCCGTGCTCATGGGGGCGGCCGAGCTGGCGCTGCAGGTGGTGCTCCTCGACCCGGCGGTGCTTCCTGTGGTCGGAGAGGGGACACCAGCCGTGCTCGGGACGGTCCGCCCTGGGCCGGCCATGGTCAAGCTGACGGCGCGGCGCCGGTCACGACCAGCGCTTCGGGCCCACGCCCCTGCGGTGCTGCGGCCGATAGTCCCGCCGTTGCCTGAGCTTCCAGTCTGAGGCAGCGGCCGGTTGGTCCAGCAGTCGCCCGGGGCCGGGGGCGGGGCCGGCGTCACTATTGCTGGGGCTGCCGGTCGCGCCGCGCTCAATCCTCCAGCGGCATCCCCGGCGCTCGATTTGGCCCGCCTGGGTTTCCCTGCCGGCTCCGGTGCCGGGCGCTGGCCCTGACCCTGGCCTTCTCCCAGAGCACTTCCGACCCCATCAGGATGTCGGCGGTCGCGATGTTGGTCGCCAGCGGGACATCGTGGACGTTGCAGACGCGCAGCAGGGTTTGGATGTCGGGATCGTGGGGGTGCTTACCGAGGGGGTCGACGATGAAGATGACCGCGTCGACCTCGCCCTCAACCACTCGGGCGGCCATCTGAGCGTCCCCGCCGAGCGGTCCCGACTTGAGCCGATGGACCTCCAGGCCGACCTTCTCCTCGAGTAGGCTGCCGGTGGTGCTGGTCGCCAGCAGGTAACAGCTCTTCAGACGCTCCCGGTTGTAGGTGGCGAATGCCACCATGTCCGCCTTCTTCCCATCGTGGGCGATCATCGCCACGTGGGGTCGGGGCAGTGTCGCCAAGACCCACCTCCCTATGACCGGCCCATGGCGGGGCGGCAGTTGTTGATACCGGTACGAATCGCCCTCCCGGAATAAGGGTAACCGACGCCGGACGGCGGTGTGCTCCGCCCCCCGGATCGCGAGTTTGGCATCTGGTTCCTGGCGAGGACGAGCCATCGCAGTCTGCGCGCTCCGGGCGCTGTGCCAGGGGGTGGCTGCGGGTGTGGGCAGTGAGGAGGCGCAGGCGTTGGTGCCGAATCGGGCTTCGACCGGGGTGAAGGACGCCTGTCAGTTGCGCGTCAGGGTGTGCCCGAAGGCCGCCACCTTGGCCAGTTCGTCCCTGGTTACCTGGTAGCACTCGCACGCGGCCGCCTCCAGGCCTCTGCGGTCGACGATCTCCACATGGCCCCGGCCGTAGCGGATGAGGCCAGCTGTCTGAAGCACCCCGGCGGAGAGCGTCACTGTGGCCCGCCGCGATCCCAGCATCTGGGCCAGGAACTCGTGGGTGATGAGGAACTTGTCGGCCCCGACCCGGTCGTGGCTCATCAGCAGCCAGCGGCTCAGGCGCTCCTCATTGGTATGCAGCCGGTTGCACGCGGCCGCCTGGGAGATCTGTCCAAACAGGGCCAGCACGTAGGTCTGGACCAGCTGCGCGATAGTCGGGCTGGTTGCCATCTCCGCCAGGAAGTTGTCGGCCGACATTGTCAAACAGCGGCCGGCCACCTGGGAGATGGCGCGCACGGCGAAGCTCCCCCCGGGGATCAGGGGGACCCCGACGATTCCCTCGTTGCCAACCGTGGCCACCTCCACGATTGCCCCATCCTCAAGCGGCGTCACCAGCGATACAACTCCGTCAAGAGGGAAGTAGACCGCGTCCACCGGCTGCCCGGGCTCGAAGAGCACCGTCTTGACCCTCAGGAAGGTGGGGGCAAGCTTGGAGTTGAGCCGGTCCCGGTCAGCTACCGGCAGGGCCTCGAGGATGCGGTTGCCGGCCAGCGAGCCATTGCCATTCCCGTTGACGCTCACGCCCATCTCCTCGTGTCCAGTCATGTGCCCGCTCTCCCCTGCCGCTACGCCGTCGTCGCCATGGATGGGAGACAACAATTATAGGTGGAGGCAAGCGTCGCTGCGGCTTTTAGCGCGAGCTGCGCGGGGCGAATTGCCACGGGCCTGCTTGGCGCACGATGACCCGCCTGGACTGCGCCGGACTGGTCGCGACGGGTACCGGCTTCGCCCGCCACACCTGTCAGCCGACGCCCTGAGCCGCGCCCTGGCAGTCGCCGATCGGCGCGGGTGTCCGCCCAGCTCGGAAGGCCAGCCGAGCCTCGATCCGTTGCGGATTCTGGGCTTGGCCATCGCCTCGGCGCCGACGGCGGTCCCGGGGGCGACCAGGGCCGCCCCTGTCGAGCGCTGGGTGCGTCCTTAGTACCCGAGCCGGTCCCGCGGCGACCGCTACCTGTGGCGATGCGGTCACGGGGCCGCCTGGGCTCGGCGCCGTCTCCTTCTGACCCATTGGGGGCGGGAGCGGTCCAAGCTTCGAGGTGGGGCAGGCACCTGTCGGCTTCGCGTCAGGTGACTCATGACGATCTCCGTACGGTACCGGACCGACATCGGGAATCCGGCCGAGCAAGATGAGGCTCGGAAGAAGACCAGCCTGGCCCGCCGACAATCAGGGGCCAATACCTCGGGAGTCCCTTAGATGCCTCACCCTGACCCCACCATCGCTGGCCAAGTCAGGCCATGCCCGCTCGGGCGATACCGGTGACGGACGCAAGGTCGACTCGGCCGGCCGGACTTGGCTCCACCGCAGGTTCCCTGGGTGGGTTGCTGAGCGCATGGCTGGGTCCGTTTGTCTCGGCAACGGCGCCGGGTACGTCCCTGCCGTCGCGTAATGGACTGCTCCTGACCGTCCATCAGATGAAGGCCGTCCGCAGTCTGCCCGCCGGCGGCCTCACGATGCGCGAATTCGCCCACGTTCTGGGGGTGAGCGCCGGAACGGCGACCGCGCTGGCGGACCGCCTGGTCAGGTCGGGGGCCGCAGAGCGTCTAGCTGAGAGCGACGACCGAAGGGTGGTGAGGCTAGTCCCAACTGCAGCTGGGCGCAGCACGGTCAGGGCGCACCAGGTTGCCCAGGACGCGGCGGTCGCGGGCTTGCTGGCCGCGATGCCCACCCAGTCTCACGCGGCTCTGGTCAGCGCCCTGGACTATCTGGCGAGCGCTTTGGGCGCTGGCCCCGTCCCCGCCAACTCCCGCCAACCCAACTCCCATTCCGCCCCGTTGGCTGCTGCTGTCCAGACCCTTCCTCGTGGTGGAGAGCACGACGAGTCCTTCCGCCGTAATGGCCATTCCGCCGGCCTACCTTCCCCGGACGTGAGGCCATAGCTCCCCCCATTCCGCCCGTCGGCGCACCACCGCGGGTGTTGCTGGCGGGCGGAAACTTCCTCTCCCGGCCAGGGGAGCGACGGCGAAATCCGCCAACCCAACTCCCATCCGGCCCCTGGGCTGCCACTGTCCTCCAGATACTTCCCTGTGGTCGAGAGCACGACGAGTACGTCCTCTGTCATGGCCAGTCCGCCGGTCTCCCTTCCCCGGACGCGAGGCCAGAGCTCTCCCCATTCCGCCCGTCAGCGCACCACTTCGGGTGTTGCTGGCGGGCGGAAACGTCCCATCCACCCCACGTGATCGACAGCGGCGCCGGCTTGTCGCTGGGGCTCGGCGCAGCGGGGCAGGCACCGCGTTTAGCACCGGCCAGCAGCCCGGTCGCCCAGGTGGCTTGATCTGAAGACATCTCCGCCGGCCGACCTCACCATCGTCGCCATCGGCCTGGGTGCGTGGACGGTGGAGTGCTCGGCCAAGTGGCCTGGTCCGGGGCGTCCCCTTCTGAGCGAAACGCCCGGGTAGTAACGGCGTTAGTCAACCAGGGCGACTGCGGTGAGGCGCGGGACCGCGACAACGGCTGGCTCGCGGCCCAGCGGGACAAAGGCAGCCCCGGGCAGACTGCGCACTCGGCGACCACGCCAGCGTGAGACCTACATGGAGGGCTTGTCGGTGCCCTCGGCAAATCCCGCCGTCGGATCCCCGACGCTGCCCCCCAACCGGGGCGGCGGAGTCAGGCCCGGACGGAAGGCGGCCCAAGGGCCACCCAACATCCGGCTGGCGCCAGCCGACTTGGTGAGGGCGGCGGCCCTGTTCCTGGTCATCGTGATTCACGCCTCCCCATGGCCATCGCACGCCACCGCCCTCGCCAACCACGTCTATTCCGGAGTCAGCCTGGCCGCCCGGGTGTCGGTGCCCCTCTTCGTGGTGCTCAGCGGCCTCCTGCTCGCCCACGTGCATCCGCGGGTCGACGCACCTGGCCGATTCTTGCTGCGGCGCCTGAGCCGCACTCTGCTGCCATGGCTGCCGTGGGCGCTGATTTACTTCGCACTGACAGTTGGGTTCCAGGGAATGTCCCCCGTCCCTTCGCAGGACTGGGGCTGGTGGGCTGGGGGTGCGGGCCACCTCTTCTTCCTGCTGCTGATCCCGCAGCTGTACCTGCTGTATCTGGTCTGGCCCAAGGGGCGCCGCAGCTCCACTGTGGCTCTGGTCGCCGCGATCGTGGTCCAGGTTTCCCTACAGCTGGCCCGGGTCGTCCTGCCGATTCACGGCGGCCTCGGCCAAATGGTCCTGCTCGACTTTGGCTTTGAAGAGGCTCCATTCTGGGTGGGGTACTTCGCCCTGGGCATCTGGCTGGGTCTTCACCCAGGGTGGATGGCCCTGTCCCGCCGCTGGCTACTACTCGCCCTGCCGGCCACGGCCGGAGCTTTCGTCTTGCTTTTAGCTGGACTGCCCGGTCGGATTGCCACCAACTGGGGTCCCTGGGTCCACGGGACTGGCGCCTTCCTGCGCCCGTCGCTGCTGCTCCTCACCGCCCTGGTCTTCTGGGACCTGTGGCTGGCCGGGCCCACTCTGATCGCGTGGGGCGGGCCGCGCCTGGACTCAAGCGTGCGGAGTCTGAGTCGCCACGCCCTTGGGATCTACATCATCCACCCCGTCCTTTTGCTCGGGCTCGGGCCCCTTCTGGAGATTCTGCCCGGGCCGCTCTCGTTGCAGCAGCCCCTTCCAGGCTCGCTGCTGCCCATCTCCGTCATGGTCTTCGGCGCCCTCGGCTTCGGCTGGCTGGGCACCAGGGCGCTGGTCGTCAGCCGACTGACCGCCTGGAGCGTCGGCGAAGGGGCTTCCCCTTGGCGCCTGGCCTGCCCGGGATCCGGACCGGCAACGGGCCAGTTTCGAAACTGAAGGCGATCCCAGTCAGCCGGACATCCGCGGGAACTCGGACGGGGGTCACTCGGACCGCCCCGCGTCGTGCCCTGGATCTCGGCCCACGGCCGGCCGTGAGGGTGCCCCGAAGCTGGCCGGCCCTCCGCTGCAGATGGCTCGTCACAACGAATTCGGCACTCTTCTGCAGCTGTACCTCGGGCGAGGCGCAGCCCGACCGGCCGGTTCACCTGCAAGCGCCATGCGCCGGCCCGAGGCAGACTATCCGGGGGCCGGCGTGCGGCTCGACCCCCGGTGATTGCCTGGGCGAGGCCAGGAGCACCCGTGAGGTTGGTGAAGTGGCGGCAGTGGTCGGCGCGGCAACTTCACCTACGCCGGCCGAGCTCCCCGGCTCCTCGGGGTAGCCACGATCCTGATCAGGCTGGATACGATCCAGGCCGCCACCGCGTAGACGACGATCGCCGCCAGGTCAGGCCAGTAGGTGACGTGCGCTCCAGGGGTGATGGTGGTCGAAAGGATGCCTCGGAAGGGCGCGGAGAGGGCGCCTCCCAGACTCCCGATGAAGGCCACAAAGCCGATGGAGTTGGCGGCAATCAGCTTGAAAATGAAGTCCAGGGCCAGGATGACCGCGACCACCCCGGCGGCCAGCCACACCAGCTGCCCCAGCCGGCTACTGGTGGAGGTCACCGGTCCCTGGCTGCGGTAGGTCGTGGCCTCTCGCCGGCCAGGCGACTCCTCCACCTGGGTAACCGTGCGTTCCTCATGGGGTGCCTCGGAATCGATCATCTGCCATCCTCCACCACGATTCGAGCGGCCGACACTGTCTGCTGGGCAGCGCTCAATCCGCTGTCCTCTTCGCCTAACGTCATTGGCATCCGCAAGTTTCTCCCAACGGCGGGATCGCCGCAGCAACGGGCCCGAGAGGCCCTCTACCGGAGCCGGCGGCCGCAGGGGCCCGCGATGCTCGTAGGAGTGGATCGCCACCTGATCACCGCTCTGGCGGTGGGCTCGGTCGCCGTAGCGCCCGCATCACCAACCTCGAGATGGTGGTGTGGGCCCTGCACGTCAGCGCGAGCTACCGCCCCGTGAGATGGCGGGCGGCACAGCGCCAGCCGCTTCAGGCGGTGAGGTCAGAGTGGTTGGGAGCGAGCCCGAGGCGCCCTTGTCAGGCGCGCCTGACAAGGCGCTCGGGCATCATCCCGAGCTCGAGCACTTCTGGCGGTGTCCCCACGCCCGGGGCTCTTCGCGGGCTCTGACGGAGACCGCCTGCGACGGCCCAGATGCCGAGCGCTGCCCCGGCAGCTTCGACAGCCGGGGTACGGTCCACTCTTCGTCGGCTAGGTCGGGAAACCGTTGCCGACGATTGGGCACCAGGCCATCCAGGACGATGGCCTGCCAGTTGAGGAGAGCCGCATGCAGGGCATAGGAATTGCGCGCCCGCAGCACTTGATCGGGCGGCTCGCTCCGGAGTGCAGTTGCCAGGCGGGCCACCAGCTGCTGGCACCCACGCTGGCGATTGATATACGTGCCGGTTAAGTGCATCTCCTCGAGTTGGTCGAGGCACAAGTCGATTATCTGCAGCTGTAGGCGCGCCGCCCGAGCTGGCACCACCGCCGGCCTGGGGGCGGACGGCGCCACGAGCTTGAGCTCTCGAGTGCTCGAGACATTGTATTCCCACTGAGACATTGCGATCCCTCCATGCTGGCGGCGTCACGCCCACCGCGTCGCCGCAACCGTCAATGTCCAACGTTCTAGTGCTCATAAAGTTTCCTGGAAAACGGGATCGGTGACCAGCTGATGCCAATTGGTGCGACGCTGGAGTTGGCCACCGAGGGCTGGCTGTCCCTGCGCACAACCGGTCAAATAAATGTTTTGACAGGCGTATCAACGTTGGTCCCAACCATACGACTGTCAAACTAATGCACTTAAAAAGATGGGATTTGCGAGTCGCGTTGGCGGCACATACCGGTCCGTATGTGTTAGGCTCTGCTCGCGCCTATGGTACCCCAATGCTGGCGTGACGCGGCGTATCTCAGATAAGGCAGGACGACATGAATGAAATTGGCATCGATCCGGAAGCCATGTACTTAACTCATTACGGTGCTGTGTTGCGGTATGTGCGAGCGCGAGTGAACAGCGTGGAGCTGGCCGAGGATTTGGTAGGCGACGTGTTCTGCAGCGCCGTCGCCAAGGCCGATGTCTACCAGAACCGGCGGGCCACGGCCCTGCCATGGCTGTATCGAATTGCTTCGAACCGGGTCGCGGATTACTACCGGAGGCAGCGTCTCACCTACAGTCTGGAGTTGGCGGCGGCACTGGCGGACCCGGCCCCGGGGCCGATTGAGATCGTGTCGGGAAGGGAGACGCTCCGCACCATCTGGCAGGTGTCGCGGGCCCTGTCGGTGGCGCAGCGCACCGCGCTGTGGCTACGTTATGGCGAGGACCTCGAACTGACGAGTATCGCCGCTCAGATGGACCGCAGCGTAGCCGCTGTGAAGGTGCTCATCCACCGGGCCCTGCGTCGCTTGGCCGCCCTGCTCGGGGCACCCGGCCTTCTCGTGCTTGCGGCGTAGTGGGTTTCGGGTACCTGCTCCCCTTGGAGTGGTCCTCAGACCCGTGTCGCATTGGTCAGAGTTTGAAGAACCGCCAGTCGGAGCGAGGCCGGAGAGTGTTGCCTTCGTCCGCTCCGAGTACTTGCCATCAGCCGGCACGCGCTGGGTGGGCCAGCGCCTTCACCACTGAAGGGTGCGGCCCACTCCCCGCTGCCGGGCGGCGTCATACAGGAGCCGGGCGGCGGCCGAGTCCTCGACGCCGAGGCCGGTCGATTTGAAGACCGTGATCTGGTCACCTGAGTCGCGACCGCGCCGAGGGTCCGCCAGGACCTCGCCCAGCTCCGTAACAGTGAGAGGATCCCGGCCCTGAAGTTCGACCGCCCCGGCCGGAGGTGGATTGGTGACCGCCCCGCGCCACTCCACGAATATCGCCCCCTGACCAACGGTGGGAGGGTCCAGCTCGGCTCCACTGCCGACCGATATCACATGGCAGCCGGGCTGCAACCAACTAAGGGCCAGGATTGGAGAGGATGCGTTAGTGCAGCAGACCACCACGTCCGCCCCGGTGACGGCCGCTTCGAAATCGGTGGACGCCTGAACTTGGGGGTGTCCCCAACTGAGGATCGGGGCGGGGTGGCGGCCCGCGATCCGCACTTGGTCGAATCTGCCGCTGGCCAGCAGCGCCTCCAGATGGGCACGCGCTTGGACGCCAGTGCCGAGAATGGCCACGATATGCGCTTCGGGTCGGGCCAGCAGCGACGCGGAAAGGGTCGAGACAGCCGCGGTCCGGTGAGCCGTGATCGGCGCGGCGTCCATCAGGCAGAGCAGGCGGCCATCGGTCTCGTCGAAGAGCGCGACTAGGCCCTGGTGAGAGGGCCTGCCCAGGGCGTGGTTGCCGGGGAAGACCGTTATCAGCTTGGTGGACAGGGCCACGCCGGGGAGGTACGCTGGCATCGCCGCCAGCAGTCCAGCCGGGGTGCTGGCGGCGACTCGGGGAGGAGCCTCCGCCGAGCCATCGCTGTAGGCGCGCAGGGCGCGGGCCACCGCGTCCACTAACGGGCTGTGGCTGAGCAGACTCTCCACCTCATGGGAGCCGAGGACGAGAGTCTCACTTTCGGGTCTGCGCTGGTCCCGGGTGCTCATGATGTTCTTGGGGGTGGGCCGGTGGCCGAACTTGTGATCCATTTTCAGCGATCTGGGCCTGGTCTCGCGCCGATCGCTAGAGTCGGCCACCTGGGGAAGGGGCACTGCGCTCGAGCCGTTGCGTGCCGCGCCCGGGTAGCCACCCTGACGCCGACGGCTCCGGAGGTGGTGGGGATGGTCGCCGCTTCTGATGGCAGCTCCCCCAGAAGAGATCCGAGCGACCCCGCCGGCGAGTGCTTACCATAGGCGATCCAGTGCCAGGTCACTCGTCGCGGGGACGTCAAAAGGAACAGAGGCGGCGGGCTCAGAGCGCCCGCCGCCGGCAGCGTCGCGACCGGGAGGTGGCGGCGATCCATCAAGCCGTCGCGGCCGACCTCGACCTCATCTACAACCCCGAGGTTCCCGCCGAGCTGGCGGCGGCAGCCTTCGGTCGCCTCTTTCCGGACGGTCCTCCTGATTTTGCCTTCACCCAGCGCATGCTGACCGAGGTGGGCCAGGCCCGGGCCGAGGCCATGTCTCAGGCGGCCCTGACGGCCCCGGACAGCCCGGTGGCCCTGACACTCGCTGCTGACGTCGCCTTGCTCATCGGCCGCGACCCAGATGCGGCCCGTGAGTTCCTGCAACGGGCGCGCTCGCTCGACGATGCCCCTGGATTGCAGCCGAGACTGGCTCGGGTGGATGCGGATCAGGGTCAGCTGGTGCAGGCAGTGGTCAGGGCCGATGGCTATCTGGTTGATCATCCGCAGGACCACTCCTTGGATTTGGCCCGCGGGCTGTGGCTGGCTCGCCTTGGCGAGCTGGATGCCAACCCGACGCGGGCCTGCCCGTGCGGCTCGGGCCGATCCTACGCCGAGTGCTGCCAGGCTGCCGGAGCCGCCCTGCTGGCGCGGTTTCGTGACCGCCAGGCCACCTATGAGCTGCGTGAGGCGGCACTGGCATACGCAACCCACAGGCCGGCCTTTATGGATGCGATCATGGCCAGTGTCGACGAGTGGGTGGAGGACGGCGCTCTCGGCCAAGAGGAGGTGGACTGGAAGGGCCTGGCCGAAGGGGACCCGGCGGCCCAGGTGCTGCGGCTGGCGGTCGAGCGGGCGCTGGCCACGCCGATCCCAGACGATGACCACGATGACCAGGGGCACACCATTCTTCAGGCCTTCGCCGAAGACGGGGCCACGCCGCCTGACCTGGCGCGCGGGGCGCAGGCCTGGGCGGACCACGCTCTCTGGGGCATCTGGCAGGTGGAAGAGCCCGGCGATCCCGGCACCTTGATCAGCAACTACCTGAGCGGGATCCAGATCTATGCGGACATCCCGGCGGAGCAGCGTGAAGGGCTGCGCCGCTGGGGAATCCTGCTCGGCTACTTCGTGCCGGTGGATGGAGTTTGGCGTAGTGGGAGCGTCTTCTATGAGGCCACCCCCGCCGAGGGCAGGCAGCTCGCCCAGTTCCAGCTGGCGTTCCTGAGGCACCTGGGGCTCCGTCAGGAGGGTAAAAAGGGCCCGATCGCGTCCTGGGCCGAGGCCGCCAGCCAGGCAATCGAGGAGCTCGCTTGGGTGCCCGATCCGGGTGCCTCGCCGCTGTTCGTGAGTGGCCTGGCCTCCTCGGGGGCCGCGGTGATGTTTCCCGCCCTGGTCTCCCACCTCCGGCGCGGCCGCGAGGCTCTGCCTCAGATGAGCAACACCGACGGCGACCCCATCGAATGGATCGAGGCCAGACTGCACCTGACAGACCCCAAGGCGGCCAGGAAGGCTTTGCTCCGCCACCCCGACTTTGAGGTCCGCGATGGAGGCGTAGGCTGGCTGGGCCGGACGATGTCCGCTGCGGAGCACGCGCAGGCCCAGGCCCAGCTGCGCAGCCAGGGCATGGAACCGGACCCGGACGCGCCTCCGGGCCGTTACTCACGGGGCACTTTGGACTTCGGCGCGACCGAGGTGTCGGTCACGGTCAACTCCCGGCGGCGGCTGCAGACCCTGCTTGAGCTGCTCAGCGATCTCGGGCACCCGGCCCAGGTGGTCGCCGAGACCGCCACCGACGTCGCCGAGGAGCTTCGGCAACGACGGCGCTGGATGCCCAGTCCGGCCCCAACCTTCCCAGGCCCGGAGGCTCGCCATGCCTGGCTCTCGAACCTGGCCGATGAACCCCATCCCGGGCTGGACGGCCTGACACCGCGCCTGGCCGCCCAGCGCGAGGAGTATCAGGACCGGCTGGAGGTCCTCCTCCAGGAGATCGAATACCAAGCCGGGCCAGGGCCGTCGGACACCGACCCCACCGGGCTGCGCCAGATCCTGGGGTTGCTCTGAGGCGACCGGTCCGATCGACTGGTGCGGAACCAAGTGCGTCAAGGCGCAGGTTGCCCCGGCGACGCGGCCGGAGCGGCGGCCGCCACCATCGTCCCGGGCAGCCGGGCCCCGGACTGAAGTGGCCCTATGGGGCTGGACAGGTACAGGGCTGGACCAGGCTCGGGGTCGGCGCGACGGCCCCGCTGCGCTTTTCCGACGCCGGTTCCGCCGAGGCCTGGGCCAACCGGGCGGGGGTGGCGATCCCCTGGCTCTGGTCGGTGGCGACGGCGCACGCGCTCCCAGGAGATTCCCCACGCCGTCGGAAGCTCCGGCTTTGGTGCCGTTCCTCAACCTTTGGCAAATGCGACATGGGTCTGCGGACCACCGATCGAGCCGGGGGCTCCGGGCCGTTCCAGGTTCCTGCTCCACGGCCACTATCGGGCCAACTGCCGTGCTCCCGCACAAGAGGAGATTGTCGGCCTGGAGGTGCCTCCGCCTGCGCGCGCGCGATTGGTCCGGGTGACTCCATCTGTCACAGTCGCGGTGACCGCGGGAGCAGCCAAATCAGGGCGCCGCAGGTGAGACACCGCGTCGCCTAACACTGGACCCCCGCTGGCCGCTGAGCGCCGGGCCGACGCGGCCGGAGTGCTGCCGCGGCTGTTTCGCGTCCCCAGCCTCCTGACTTCATGGTCCTGCAAGCCTTAAAATCCTACCCACTAAGGTCGGTAGGTTTCCCAGGCCGGTTCCCGGCTGATGAATCGAGCCTGGTGCCGGGCCCGACCGAGCCGATGGTCGCTTTGTGGAGTGCGAGATTCTTGACCGGAACGATGCCTGAACCATTGGCAGCGGACCAACTGTGGGTCGGGCGTGGGCTGACGCGTCGCGAGGACCGGCGCCTGGTGCAAGGTCACGGCTCGTATCTGGACGACCTCGACTTTCCCCAGGCAGCCCATGTCGTCTTCGTGCGCAGCCTGATCCCCCATGCTCGCATTCGGGGAGTCCACTCCGCGCTCGCGCGGGCCATGCCCGGAGTGCTGGACGTTGTGACGGCAGCCGACCTGCCGGATTCGGTGCGCCCACTTCCACTTCGGGCCACTCCGCTGCCGGATGGGTTCAGCGTGGCCGACATTCCCATGCCCATCCTGGCGCGGGAGGAGGTGCGCTTCACCGGGGAGGCGGTGGCCGCGGTCCTGGCGGCGAGTGCGGCTCAGGCCGAGGATGCTGCCGACCTGGTGCATCTGGACCTCGACCCGCTGCCAGCGGTGAGCGGACCCCGGTCCGCCCTGGCGGGGGATGCTCGCGTCCACCAGGAGCTGGCGGACAACGTCGTCTTCCACTGGAAGGGCGGAGGCGGAGACGTCGGGGCGGCCTTCGCTAAGGCTCACAGGGTGGTCAGGGGCCAGTTTTCAATCCCCCGACTGCAGGCTGCCCCGATCGAGACCAGGGGTTGCGTCGCCAGCTTCGACGGCCAGCTTATCAGCCTGTGGTGCTCCTCTCAGGATCAGCACCGTCCCCGGCTGCAGCTTGCCCACGTGCTCGGCCTTGATCTGGACCGGGTCCGAGTGGTGGTCCCAGATGTGGGCGGAGCCTTCGGGAGCAAGGGTGGCCTGGCCGCCGAGTATGCGGTGGCCGCGGTGCTGGCGATGCGTCAACGGTGTCCTGTGAAGTGGGTGGAGACTCGCTCCGAGAATTTCCTCGCCGCCTACCAGGGAAGGGGCATTGAGGCGGCGGCCGAGCTGGCGGTGGCTGACGACGGCCGGCTGTTGGGCCTGCGGGTCGACCTGGTCAGTGACGCCGGGGCCTACCTGCTTGGGCACACGGCGGTGGTCGCCGCCACCGCCAGCAGCCTGCTGACCGGTGCTTACCAGATCCCGGCTGCCGAGATCAGCGTGCGCGGGGTCGCCAGCAACCGGGTGCCGACGGGTCCCTATCGGGGCGCTGGGAGGCCAGAGGCCGCCTTCGTGATCGAGCGGATGGTGGACATGGCGGCTGCCGAGCTGGGTCTGGACCCAGTTGAGATGAGGCGCCGGAATCTGGTGCCACCGGAGGTCTTTCCCTACCGAACCGCGATCGGAGCCGACTACGACTCCGGCGACTATCCCGGGCTCCTCGCTCGTGCCCTCGAGCTCGCCGACTACGACGGCGAACGAGAGCGACAGGCCAAGGCGCGGGCCGAGGGCCGGCTGCGGGGAGTCGGGGTGGCGGTGGTGGTGGAGTCGAGTGGCAACAGTGGCTGGGAGACGGCCGCCGCCAGGCTCCTCGCCGACGGCAAGGTGCTGCTGCTGCCGGGCTCATCGGAGCACGGTCAGGGCCATGCGACCACTTTCGCCCAGATCGCCGCCGACCAGCTGGGGATCGATCCTAACCAGATCGAAGTTGCGAGTGGCGACTCGGCCCATGGACCTTTGGGCATGGGGACCTTCGCCAGCCGCTCGGTCACCGTCGGCGGCTCAGCCGTGCTGCTGGCGCTGGAGGAGCTGCAGCGCCGCTGCCTGGTCTGGGCCGCTCACATCCTGGATGTTCCGGAGGAGCAGTTGACCTGGGATCGTGGCTTGCTGGGGAGCCGCGACTCCACGGCACGCATCACCCTAGCTGAGATTGCCGCAGCTTCCGGGCGCGGCGCCAGCCCCGAACTGCCACCCCTGCAAGGGGAGGGCAGGTTCACTCTCCCAGGGCTCATCTACTCCTCCTGTGCCTGCTGTGTGACTCTGGAGGTGGACCCTGAGACCGGAGCCCTGGAGATCGAGCGGATGGTTGCGGTCGACGATGCCGGCACCATCATCAATCCGCGCCTGGCCGAGGGGCAGGTGGTGGGGTCAATGGTCCAGGGCCTGGGAGCGGCCGTTTTCGAGGAGGTCCTGCATGATCCTGACGGCCAACCTCTTACCGAGAGTTTTCTGAGCTACGCCATCCCCAGCCTGCCCGACATCAACATGGCCATTACCGCAGAGTTCCGACCCACGCGCTCTCCGCTGAGCCCGCTGGGGACCAAGGGGGTGGCCGAGAGCGGTTGCATCGCGGTCCCCGCGGCGCTGGCCAATGCCGTCTGCGATGCCCTGGCCCCCTTGGGAGTGGTGCATGCGGACCCCCCGTACTCCTTTGAGCAGATGTGGACCCTGATAGGAGGTGCGCGATCATGACCAACCCCGAGCCCAGGGTGGACCTGGAGCGGATGCGCCAGGCTTATGAGGCCACCCGCGAGCAGACCCGGAGCGCGCCCACGATAACTCAGCGGGCGGTGGCCCGGATTGACCGCGACCTTCACATGGAGGGCCGGGTGGGCAACTTCAAGCTGGAGTCGGACGAGCCTCCTGAGGGTGGCGGAGAGGGCCGTGCGCCCCGGCCTCTCCAGTACCTGCTGGCCGGGGCGGCTTTTTGAATGCTCACCCAATTGGCGAAGTTTTCGCCACTGTATGGAGTCCAGATCATGAACGCCGAGGCTGACGTGCGGGCTCAATTCAGCCTCGCCGACAAGTACGACCTGGGGGGTCCCCCGGGGGCCTTCCAGGAGGTCAGCTTTGTGCTCCGGGTGGAGAGCCCGGCGCCTAGCGAAAACGTGGCCCAGCTCTGCGCCCACGCAGAACGGGCCTGCCATGCCAGTCAGACCTTCAAGGTGGCGGTCCCGACCAGCTTTGAGGTCAGCCTCAACGGCCAGTCGATCGGCGATCCCACTCGGGTTGAGCCAAGTTGAGCGCCAGGTCCGCCCTGGTGACCGGTGGCTCGCGGGGCATGGGGCGCAGCTCCGCGCTGGCGCTGGCCCGCCATGGCTTCGACGTGGCGATCAACTACAGCCGCGCCAAGGCGCCCGCGGAGGAGACCGCGGAACTGGTCCGCGGACTTGGCCGCCAGGCGCTGCTGGTCAAGGCCGACGTCAGCGACGAGTCGGCGGTGCGGGCCATGGTTGAGGCCTGTGCGGAGGCCTTCGGACGCCTCGATGCTCTCGTCAACAACGCCGGCACCACCATCGACACGCCTCCAGAGGATCTCGACGGCCTGCTGATGGAGGCTTGGGACAGGGTCTTCGCGGTCAACGTGCGTGGGCTGTTTCAGGTCACCAGGGCGGCGGTACCTCTGCTGCGGCAGTCCCCGGATGCCAGCGTGGTCAACATGGCCAGTATCGCCGGGCTTCGCCCCAGCGCGCAGCCGTTTCCGTACGCCGCCTCCAAGGCGGCGGTGGTCAACCTGACCAGGACTCTGGCTCGACTTTTGGCCCCTGAGGTGCGGGTCAACGCGGTGGCCCCGGGCTGGGTCGTGGGGGAGTGGATGGAGCAGACCCTGGGCGACAACTACCAGCGCCTGATGGACCGGCGGGCGGCCCACACGCCCATGCGCCGGGTGGCCACGCCGGACGACGTCGCGGAGGTGGTGGTCTCCCTGATCGAGTCGAACCACCTGGTCACCGGGGAGGTGGTGGTGATCGATGGAGGCTACAGCGCCTCCACCTAGCGGGATTGGATTTGAGCAAGCAACGGTGCGGTTTTTTGGGGAGGAGATTTTGAAGTCAATCGACGTCCACGTTCATCCCTACACCGAGGAGGTGTTGGCGGTCACCCCGGACTGGTTCTGGGGACACGCCCGCAAGACCTTCAACTTCGGCGGGAAGCCGATCACAGTCGAGGACATGGTCCGGACCATGGATCAGGATGAGGTCGAGAAGTCGGTGCTACTGGCCTTCGACTGCGAGACCACCCATGGCTGGAAGGTGTCCAACGAGATCGTCGCCGGTTTGGTGGCGCAGCGCCCGGATCGCTTCATCGGGTTTGCCAGCGTCGATCCCAACAAGCACCAGCTGGCGGTGACGGAGCTGGAACACGCGGTCTTGGATCTGGGCATGCGCGGTCTCAAACTGCACCCGCCCACCCAACACTTCTACCCCAATGACCGGGCTCACTACCCGCTCTGGGCCAAGGCCGAGGAGCTGGGGATCCCGGTGCTGGTCCACACCGGGCACAACCAGTCCGGCGGGCGCATGCAGTACGGCGACCCCACCTTGCTCGACGAGGTGGCGCTGGACTTCCCCGACCTCAAGATCATCCTGGCCCATTTCGGGTTCCCCTGGGTGAACCAGGCGATCTCGGTGGTCTGGATCAGGCGGAACTGCTATCTGGAGCTCTCGGGGTGGTCGCCCAAGTACATCCCGGAGATGGTCTGGAGCTATGCTCGCTCGATCTTCCCCGATCGAGTCCTGTTCGGCACCGACGCTCCCGTGATGACCGCCGCTCGCTGGCTGAAGGACTTCCAGGAGGTCCCGCTGCCAGAGGAGGTCAAGCACAAGATCCTCTACCAGAACGCGCACCAGCTTCTGTTCGGGGCGGGCGCGCCGGAGGCCGCGAGGCGGGAGGGTTCGGCTGGCGTGGGTTGAGCGGGCGCCCCGGCGAGGGGGCGGTGGCCCACAGGGGTTGCGAACTGTTGAGCATCAGTGAATAATAGATAGCACACGTTCATTCTGGTCGCCATACTGGGCAACGGGAACCTGACAGAATGGGCGAGAGTTCAGGGCGTCCACCCACAGACGGCCTATAGGTGGTTCAGGCTCGGGACGTTGCCTGTGCCTGCAGTGCGGGTGAACTCGCGCTCAGTGCTTGTCTCACCAGAT